>JAFGMP010000465.1 GCA_016927495.1 Candidatus Latescibacterota bacterium
CAATTGAACACTCTCGGCTGAAAATGGATATTGCAAAACGATTAAAAGACAAAGTATCTTAACTGAGAACTCGGTACTCTTGAGTATGCTACTATCGATTTAACAATTCATTTATTTTGTCTGCTTAAGCTGTTGTTTTGCCTTTTTAATCTCCTCATCTAATTCATTAATTTCCTTATCCTGGCAATATTTCTTTCGAGTATCAATATTTTTTAACGCTACCCAGTTTATATCATTTATGATATCGTTGAATCTCTCCAGCATGCCAGAATATTGCTTCATCCGATCTCGAATAACAAAATAGTACAGTAGCGTTTTCTGCATTTTTTTAATTTTATTTCCATGAGTTTCTATCAAGTTGGGAAGATCAGCTGTTTTCTGCATTTCATCATCATATTCTTTTATCGTTGTAGCAATACCTGCGGAAAGAGAATCAATTTTCATGTCAATAGGGTTGTTTACCACCAGAAAATTGTTAAGACTGTCCATATTGTATCTGGCCTCTTTAAGCAATGCATCTATTTTTAATCGTTGTTTAGCTATCTTGTCGCATTCGTTTTTATCTTTAAGTATTGATAACACCTGGTTGCGGAAATAGATTGAAGCACTGAGCAAATTGGCATCTGCTTTGATTTCTTCCGCCATGACATTTTTACATTTACGTATTTTATCAGCAGTTTGCTCACATTTGCCCCATTGTTTCAAGAGGTCATGAGACCACATCTTAATTGACAGCGCTTCAATGTATACGTGGGATGTTTCGGGAATTTCACTCAATTCATTAAGTGCCATTGTTATTGATCGATCACGTTCTTTGTTCAAACGGTACTGATTGTTGCATGTGGTAATATGACTGTTAATTTCCTTTGTGCTGGTCAACATGCTTTTTATTGCTGTTTTCAGGTATGTAAAAGAACTATTGCTGGATACGTTAGCACCTTTCTTGATAGCATGTTCAATAATTGAGGAGTCTATCGTGCTGAGCACCCCTATGAGCTGTTTTACAAATAAATCTATTCGTTCTCTTAATTTTTCAGATAAAAGATTGTTTGTTTCTTGTCCAATAACAACACTGGCGAGTAATGAATCGTTAGTTGCTTTTAAGGATGATTTCAATGAGTCAAACAATCCGATCATCTTATGGTCATCTATAAATATTTCTTGTATAAATTCGCTCTGTTTAGCTATGCTGTCTACTAATTCCGCAATATTTTGTATTTCGTTTTTAAGAATTACTACTGCTGAATCATTCTGTTCCTTTATGGTTTCCATATGCTCTCGAAGTGATTCGTAAGCGAATTCAGCCCTTTTAATGATTATGCGATTTTTCAATTCCGAATAACATGGCTTATCAACGTACTTCAGGCTATTATTAAAACTCTGACCGATTAATTCCGCAGAAGCATTTTGTATTAAGAACGCATTTAATTTAGAAAATTGAGCATAGGCGGAAATAGAAATGTTTTTATCCGTTAAAGTGTCGAATGCCTCTATTGCTTCCTTCAGATTACCGCTATTCAACTGGTACTGTCCGTAATAATAAAACGCCTCCTGTTTAATAGCGTTCATTGCCTCCGATTCGCAGATTAGCTTAAATTGTTGAGCGATAAAATTGTTTGAATTTTCGGTTTCAAGACTGTCCGGAAAAGTCACATCACCGGTTTCATGCCATTCATAATTCAAAGCATCTGAGCTTTTTTCGGCACTATCAGCTTTCGTGGCAATGTTAAAGTAATATTTTTTCTTTTCAGATAATTTAATTTTGCATCGTAAAATACCCAAATCGACTGCATTTATTTGCTGTTCGATTAATTCTGCGACCTTCTTACCATTGGGAGTTCCGGTAATTGTTTCTTTTAACTTGATAAGCGTACCTTTTGTTTCCTGATATTTTATGTATGCATAGTTGACAAGGTGCATTTTTTCAAGACAAAGGGTGGAATAAACTCGTGCAGCAGGGATGCTGTCATCTTGAGGACAATTAACAATATAAAAATTGAATAGTGCGTATGCATTCCAATATTTTTCAGCACTTAAATTTAATTTTGCACTCTGAAATAGAGTGTTACAGTTACCACATACTTTAAAACGAATGTCGAACGGGCCACATGCAAATTTCTTTTCCCGGGGTATTCCTAACGCCACTGAAAAATAACCTGAGTTAGTCGGTTGAGCCGTCTGTTCGTCTGGAAAAGAACCTATTAATTGATATGCGAATGAAGCATCAAGTTCGCCGGGGTCATATATTTTCTCTTTCAAGCCTTCGCTGCTATTGAACTTTGGAAGACTAACTTTAAGGGCTGCCCCCCAGTAACTATTTCCAGGCAGCATAGACAAGTTTTTACCATATTGGAGATATAGTGAATACAGTTGGTAGCATGCACCTACTTGAAGGAAAATGTCTTTCCGATCATTATTAGAACGGTAATCCCAGAAGGAACGCATATTTAATTCAATTTCCGTATTAAAAATGATATTTCGATATTTTTTTTGAAGGTACCAGCTGAGACCGATATCGGGAGTGTAGAGAGGCTCTAAAAAATCATTTTTGGATAGTGAAAAAGGATTTAAAAGACTCAGCCCGATAACGTTTTTACTGAAAAATGAGGTATCTGAATAAAATCTGCTTACCCCAAGATCAAGAGAAAAATCTGTTATTGGTAACCCGAAGTTGGATTTGTATGCCCCATTTAAATTTACTCCAAAAGCAATATTTTTAAAAAAACTAATTTTTTTTGTTATTCTTTCATGCATAAGAATAGCTGCACTAATTGTTCCGTAGTGTTCATGGTAATCTATGCTATTACCGATTTTATCTACAATCCCGTTCTTCCACGTGGTTTTTTCAATATCTCCGGAACTCATGCCGGTGTAACTCATTCCTAAAGTTAACCCCCAATTCCATTCGGCAGAAAGCGGAGCGGTGCATTGAACATTGTAAAGGTTAGCGGTGTTCAGCTGTGCATTTGAATAAATCAGTGTTCCGGTTATTTTTTCATTGTATGCGGAGAAGGACGGGTTAAAATTCAAGGAATGAGATGTTTCAAGATTACGCCACCTTCTATCTAAAATTACTTCATTTGATAGACCAGTACCTGCATGGCATATTTTCAACGAAAGACACACTATACAGGTCAAATTTATGATAATTTTAAATTTATCAAGATTTATTCTGTTTTTATTTAATATCATCTTTGACCCCCACTTTTTTACGATAGGTGGCAACAACATTCCCTGATTTTTTATTTTTAACGGTAATTAAAGCGACATACACTCCACTTTTTACTTTTGTTCCCGATCTATCCCTGCCATCCCACAGGTAGGTTAACCATCGTGAGTTTCGTTTGTTGACGGACATGCTTTTTTTATACAGTACAGTATTACCTGGTACGTTGAAGATCGAAATCAAGCCTTCAAATTCTGAGGCATTACTCTCACATTGGACAATAATGAGTGCACCTTTATTCCCGGATATCTGATCTGTGCTTACCCCTGGAATGAAAGGGTTCGGACATACGGTAATTTCAGGTTTATAATTGCCAATTATAGCTACTTTTCGATTGTTGTATAAAGGCGGATTGTCGTGGAGATCGGAAAAGATGATAAATTTGTCTAACTTGTCGACATTGATTTTAATAGTATCCGTTTCACACGTGAATGAGTAGCCGTTATCCATGATTATTCGTACCCCAATAGAATCGAAGGATAGAATAGAACTTTCTGAAAGACCTTTGAACGGATCACCATCGTTACTTGCGGTTCCTCCGTAAAATTTGAAAAGTTCTCCCGGAGTGAAGGACTTTTTTATCCAGTTTACCGGTTCGCTGAAACTGACCGTAAGCGTATCGAATGAATTGAGCGTTGTTATGCCACCTTTATTTACAATAGCGGAATCGACAACCGGTCCTGCCCTGTCGGACACCTTTTCAACAAGCGTTGGAAGATTATCCTCAGTAACCGGCACCTCGGTAAGTCCTATACGAACATCGAAATATCCGGTATTCAGCTTAGCGGTATATTCATTAAGTTGGGCTATAAGGTGGACACTATCGATTGCATTGAGAGTTGTCGGGCTAAGCTTAATACGGTTACTATTAAGGGTTGTCAATACAATTGAATCAATCCATTCATCTTTCGAGGGAAGGTCTTTCTTAAGGTGTACATCCTCCTCTGTCCAGGTGAAGTCAATACGATCCATGTAGCCGTTACTATTTGTATCTTTTAATGCAACATTAATGAAATGGCAGGCTGTATTTATTGTTATGTAAAGTGTATCAGTCTGATTTGCATTGAGGATATCTACTGCAATGGCCGTCAATATAATCTTTTGTCTTCCAGTTGTTTTCCATGTGAAACGCAGAGAATCTCCGCTTGTTTTCAGAGTATCCAGTTTAGATCCTTCCGGACACCCCAGTATTTGAAGCGTGGGGATCGTTTGATCCTCATCAGTAGCCCAAACTAGTATTTCAAGTGTTTTTCCGGCTGCTATGGTAGTGTCAGTGGTTGAAGCATGCACCACCGGTGCGTAAAAGCTTGAATCAAGCACCGTAATGTACACCGTATCCGTTATTGTATTCGTACCATCAGATGCGGAATAAATTAACTTGTACCTGTCTGTTTGTCCCGGGGTCCAGGAAAATTCAGCAGTGTTGTTCAGGCTGTCACGGAAGGTTGCACCGGGTGGAGTGCTAACCGAAGTGAATGTGACCGTCTCACCTTCCGCGTCAGTGGCATGTATGGTAAAGCGTATAAGAGAACCTTTAATTGATGTGACCGTATCCGGCGCATCAAGTTCCGGAGGAAGATTGGTATTTAAAATGCGAATGGAGATGGTGTCAGTTACTGTATAACGTGCATCAGACGTTCGAAAGATGAATTTATAAACACCTGCATCCTCGGTCGATGTTTGCCATTCAAGGGTCATTTCACTTGGTGTCAGCGTATCGCAATGCGCACCGTCGGGATAGGTACTCAGAAGAGTGAGCGTTGTCGGACCGGATTCGGGATCATGTGCACTGAATACACCATAAATGCTGTCCCCTTCGTTGTATTCAAGTTTTCCACTGAAAGTAATTACCGGTGGTTGGTCAATAGGAACACGGAACAATGTGGTCGTCGGAATACGGCTGGGGGCTTCGTAGCCGTCAAATGCTTCGATGTAATATTCAAAGTAGGTGTTTTCAACATTCTCTCCCGCAATAATCACACTGAAAGTGTCGCCGGTCGTACGGTACAGAGTATCGGTTCTCATACTGGCATTTTCCGATGTGCGGTAATGAATCAGTACGACGGTAACAGAGTCGGAGTCACTCACCACAGCATAAAATGTTACCGGTTCATGAGCGGTCATTGTATCCGGCGGAGTATGAATAATATCTGGCCCATGATTATCAACATTAATCCTGAAAGTATCCGTCGTATTCATGGCACCATTTTTGTCTGTAGCTGTTATAAAGAATTCAATACCGGGTTTTACTACCTGATCTACAGGTATCGTGGCTGCAAAAATAGAATCGTTAGGAGGTACTGTCATCAGGTCCAATACTTTAAAAGACCCTGGTGAAGCCGCAATCCGATAATAAAGACGTTTGTATGGAGGTGTTCCTTCATCATCGGTGATGTAGGCTGAAATAAGCAACTCCCCTCCCGAGGATTGGACATTGTTGATCAATAGGCGGGTATCGGGAGTTATATTGATGCGCGGCGGACGGTTTTTTTCGGTCCAATTACCGGTATCAGAGACTGTGTTGTTTTGAATTTTTGTGGAAACAACAACCGTATGAGCTGTACCGTCATAAATAGAGTCGGGTGTCTCGTACATAATACAATAACGTGATTCGATATCCGTTTTAATTTTCAGATACACCTGTTCAAGCTCTGCGGTGGAACGCGCATAGAAAAAGTAACCGAAAGTGCTGTCGGCGAGTGGTTTTAATGTCGAATCGGCGACTTTGAATGCATCCGGTCCAACGGCAATAGCGTAAATGGAGACATTGTTATCACGGGCGGATTTTATTGTTTCCGCAAGATTTTTATTGCTTGCGTTTTCCTCACCATCTGAAAAGATAATAACCGCACGGGTATTGGATTCGTTGACCAACTGTTGAATACTATAATCAGCTCCGTCTATGATGGCGGTTTTACCTACGGAATCCACAACGATTTTGTTAAGTGCGCTGGTTAAAAGGTCCCTATTTGAGGTTATTGGTTGCTCGACGAGCACACTAGTCGAAAAAGAAACGATTGCGGCTCGATCAATCGAATCCATGGTGTTGATAAATGCTTTTGCCGAAGCCATTGCACTGTCGATACTGTGATTCAAAGCCATTGTTGAGCTACGATCTATCGCCAGTACAACAGAAACACCATCTATACCTGAAATGATACTTACAGAGTCCTTTACCGCAATACTGTCTTCCGATACCACAAAATCAATTGAGTCTGTATCGGTAATTGGTATACCGTTTCTGTCACGCAAGGTAACTATGACTTCAATGTCACGATAATTTTCCGGATTGACGGAATTAATTACTAATTGCGGTTTTGCATTCGGATCGTCTTTAAAATGGGCTTTGATCCGTGCATTGCCATTGAGGTCAATTCTTGTTCGTGATGATCCTGTGTTATCAATGTCAGGATTTCCACTGACGATCTCCCAGTAATCAAAAAGTTGCCGACTGTTCGGATAAGCTGCTATGACCGTATCAAGAGTAGTATCGACAAGTGCCATATAAATCGGTACCGCAATCCCGTTTCCGTCGTCTTCAATAAAGAGTGTATCGTGTGGTTTGGCATTAAAAAACGCTTTTACAATACCGTTACCCGATTCGCTTAGTCGCACGAATGTCCTCGCCGAAAGGGAGTCGCTAATCGTTCCATACCCACTGTCAATTGCCCAGTTTCGGAACGAAAAGAGCGGATTGATCGGACCTGTTGAAATATGCACCGTATCACCTGCGAATTTTGTAACCGGCAGTAACGGCGAAACAATGCCACCGGTCGCTGTGGTGACTTCCAGTGTTCTGGCGGGGATCCACATGACGGTTACACTGTCGGTATAATTCGTCTGAGGGGTAAAACGGAAATAATGTTTGGCTGCCGCTTTCTGAGCAACGAACGCGAAAAGCGTATCATTTGCAGAACTTATCGGGTAACTCTTTACCGCCGTGCTGAAATGGTCATCTGTTCCGAAGTACGCTATTGTTTTAAGGATTGAAGGATTGTAATGCTTTACATATAAATAAAAACTGTCTGCAGTCTCACTGGTCATTTCCAAGAACAGACCAGGGGCAATGCTTGAATCGTAAAGGTATGTCACCTTATTGGGCATTTTGTTAATTAAATTTATGTGATATCCGGCGAAGTTAGCCTGAATGATGGCATCCGTTGAATCGACCATGAATGTAGTTGATGCAAGGGTGTCATTACCCATGGTGACATTGCCGCGCAATGTACTCCATTTCCAGAACTGATAAAAATTCGATAGCGGTGTAGCGGAGACGGAGTAATTTACATCGGGAAGTACAAGCGTATCTCCGGATGGAACAGTGGTACCGTTTCCGTCGGAAAGAACTTGCACTCTCGTCAGCCCAAGTACCCTAATGGTAATCGAATCAGAATAATAGCTTGCAGAATAAGGGACGACTCGGAAAAAATATCGCACACCGGGTTCGGTTATCCTGAAACCGAACCGGGAGCTTTCGCTCTGATTTGAGAACTCTCTTCTTACCCCAACGAAGGTTGAATCGGTGTTATAGTAATAGTAATTGATGTTGCGATTAGTTCCCGCAACAGAGAACTGAATGATAAAAGAATCCGCCGTTGAGGATGAAAAACTGAGGAGTATGCCTCCGCTATTATCTGGCGCACCGTCAACAGCATAGGTAAAAGTTTGCGGTGTGTAAGAAAGCGGATACACTGGTTTGGATTCAAATGCGGCGTGAATGGTTGAACTCTGGCTCATGGTGACATTGGTAGTAGCACTGGTGCTGTCGGAAAAAACCGGGTCACCGCTTTCCGTCTGCCAGACCCTGAAACGGTATCGCTGAGATATCGGCGTTGCTGTCACGGAAGTACTTCCGTATTTAAGCAATCGGGTTGAATCTGCCGGTTGTGTTGTGCCGACCGGATCATGAGTGATTTTAAGCTGTACAGTGGTATCCACATGTATATCGAAACCTTTATCGTAATATGCGGAAGAGGCATCTATTCGGAAATAGAGCGTATCACCGGCATTACTTGATCTGAATACATAACGGGGGGGCGTAATTGCCGAAAGATTTTTTACAGAATCCAGCATTGAGGAAAAACTTTTATCGGTTCCGAAATAGTCGATTCGGTAGTAATTGAATGATGTCGACATGGACAGGCTCAAGGCAAAGCTGTCTGCTGCGGGGGAGATGTAGCGGAAAAGAACACCGCCCTTCGGGGCACCTTCAATATTGAACTGGTAATGTTCCGGGCTGTGAGTAAGGGTATAGGTCTCTTTACCGATATACTGCGCTTCGAGCACAACATCACTTCCGACCGGTGCCACCTGTATCGTTTCGTCGGTGGAATCAGTTGCACTGAAGTATGCAACTACCCCGGAAACGGTACGCCAGTGATCGAAATAGTACGTGGCGGATGCAGGAACAGTGGTAGCAGTAATTTTAAAACTGTCGGTAGTGGCGACAGATCCCTCCGGATTTACGATACCACCGGTGGTCGTTCGAAAATCGATATAATAAATATCATCGTACCGAACGGTAAAATCGTAGGCATCGCGATCATAGGTTGAACTCACCGGAACAACCCTGAAGTAATAGGTTGATGCTACCGATGCGCCGAAAATATAGGTAAGTGCGGTTCCCTGTGCTGAATCAATGGGACTCTCAAATGAATTATCGGTGCCGTAAAAGTAGAGATTGACTGATGGAGTATGCAGTGCCTGCGAAAGAACAATGGAAAAGCTGTCGGTGCGGGAAGGAGAAAATGAGAGCAGGACTCCTCCTGAATAATCCCGACCACCATGGGTACCGAACAGGTAACTGGAGTCGACATCCGTGATTTGATAGACGGTTTTAGGTGTATAGAGGGCCTCAAGTGTGACATCAACCGAATCAACCGTAATAGTAGTTGACATCTGTGAAGAATCCGCTATAACAGCATGTCCCGAGATAATTTCCCATCTATTAAAAAAGTGATCCGGAGGCCATGGACTTGTGGTGATCGAAACATCGCTGCCTTCCCGAACGATAGAGGTATCCGGAGAGACGATTCCGTGATCGGAGGTCAGGATTAGTTTGTTGAACCGGTACATTCTGAAACGTATCGAATCGGTCGTATCTGCAATACTATACGGTGCAATACGAAAATAATGAATCTGCCCTGGTTCCGTGGCTATATAACCAAAGGAGCATCCTGTGGTGAATTCCTGGTAGTTAACGATCGTGGAACAGTTCTCATCTGCACCGTAATAGTAAAAACATTTCCGGTTTGCAGTGGTAATGTAACCGGATTCAAAAAGAAAGGTATCCGCTTCCGGTGCGGTGAACGAAAGCAGCACTCCTCCGTGTGTTCCCCCATCAACGTCTTCAAACCCGAGAGTATCCCATGAGTAGGTAACGGGGGTAACCGGGCGTTCAAGGTAATCAGCTTTAATTACCGCGTCACTCAGGACAGTGACTTCTGGTGCGGTGATTGTTGAATCACTCATTGTTGCTGTTCCGGAAACCGTTTCCCAATGATCGAAATAATATTTTCCCGTAACTGTTGGTGTGTCAACCAGCGTCGGATTGTTGGATAGAAATGATATCGTATCGATATCCGCAATAGAACCAGCTAAATCCTGCTGAAGAATCAGGTCATGGTGTTGAAAATAGCGTATTCTGATGGATGCAAGCGTGTCTACCGCCACAGTTGGTTGTATCCTCAGAAGATATATCAGCCCTGTATTGTCCGGTCCGCAGTGTATGGTGTAGGTTTTCTGATTGACGGCAGGATTGGAAACGGTTGTTGAGCAGCTTGAAAGAGTATCATAATAGAAAACATCGAAAGATGAAGTACCTATATCCATTATACTTATTTCAAACGAATCCGGTTCAGAAGAAGTGAAGGTGAAAAGTATTCCCCCCTTGTCTGCCCCAGCGATTGTATCATAGCTCAGCGTATCCCAGTTTTCGGCGATTGTAAAAACCGGGCGCAATGGGCACACTGCTTTTATAGTGGCATCACCATCAGGGATAACGATGGGAGAAATCGATGTACTGTCATCCATTGCCACTATTCCGCTTTCAACTTCCCAGTGGTCGAAATAGTACCTACCGGTAAGGGAAAGTTGTGAAGTGAAATCTATTGTTTGCGGAAAAACGGTTCTAAGTATCATAGTATCCACTGGTTCCTCGGTGCCGCCAAGTTCCCGCTGTACCGTGAGTGTGCAGAACGGCAGCACCTGCGTGCTGAAACGGAGCGTATCAAAGGTGGATGCAGTGTTCCTAACTTTGAAATAAAATGATTCATTTACTGCAGAGCTTGAAAAGGTCATCGCATTAGAAGTACCGCCGGTGTTTTGACTATCAAGAACAGTGGCAAATGTGCTGTCGTTTCCATAAAAACAGACATAATTGTTGTGTGCAATCATTTTTTGGATATCGAAATAAAAACTGTCGATGCTGGGGGCGATAAAACGAAACAGAATTCCATCGCTTACATAATTCCCGTGAATACGATATTGAAACGTATCGAGTGTAGCGTCAATAGTGTAAATTGATTTTTGTGTAGTGATTGCTTTGATTACAGCATCACTGCTGTCCATCGTAACATTCGTTGAAAGTGCTAAAGAGTCGGTAATTGTAGCATGGCCTGAACTGACGGACCAGTTATGGAAGAAAGTAAAATTGTCGGGAATTGAGACCGATATTGATTGAGACTGGCCGGTTCGAAGGGTTAAAGTGTCTATTGGTGAAACATCGGCAAAGTTATCCGGGAGAATAATGAGAGAGAAAAACGAATCCGCTTTAACGGAAAATGAAGCAACCTGATAAGTACCTTGCGGTTTAATTCTGAAAAAATGACGCTGGTCTGCTTCATCTGATCTGAAATAAATGGTTGAGTTAGCTCCGATTATACTGTCTGTCGTAGAGAAGGTGGAATCGTTCTTATAATAAGTCCAGGAATAATTGGGGGTAAGATTATCTCCCGGCCCGAATGTAATGTAAAAACTGTCTGCAGTCGGGGCGGTAAACTCACAAAGAACACCGGAAAGCGGGTCACCTCCATCATCGATAAAATTGAACGTATCTTTTACAAATGTTATTGTTCGCAGCGGTTTTTCAGGAAGATTCGCTGTTACACTCGCATGGGAAGAGGTGACAATAATATCGGTGACAGCTTTAGTGGAATCGACGATCACATCATTGGTGGTCCGGGTCCAGCGAGAGAAATACGTCGTTGGGATCGGAGTTGCGGTGACCGGTACGCGAAGACCAAACCAGGTCAGATGATTCCCATCCGGAATTGTCGCTCCGTTTTCTTGCGGCGTATGAGAGACGGTCAATGTACAGCGGGAAGCTATATATATTTTAAAATCACTACTGTAAATACTTGCCGACATTGGTATGACCGTGAAATAGTATTTCTTATCTTTTACTCCGGAAAATGGGAAAACAAGGGTG
>JAFGMP010000466.1 GCA_016927495.1 Candidatus Latescibacterota bacterium
CGCCTGATATTCCGGTTGTCAATCAACAAAACCATCCTTAACAAAACATCATCAAAAAACCGGGCGAACACATGGGTTCGCCCCTACTCCACCCACACCATCACGGCAGTTCCCTTATCCGAATATTTTTAAACTCGATGGGAGAACCCTCGGATTCCAGGCACAGATAGCCCTCATGCGGTTCGGCGCCGGTGCCGCCGGAGACCTCTTCCCCGTTCACCCATAACCGTACCTCCCCGTTGATGCAGCGGACATAGTAGTGATTCCATTCGCCGACACCGTGGCTGAGATTTTTGCTGGGAAAACTGCGCTTGCCGTCGGGTGATGTCGGCGGAAACGGTTTCAGTTTCGAGTTGCCCACCGGGAAAATATCGCCGTTGGTGGAAAACCAGTCGCCTTTTTTACCTGATTCCTTCTCATATTGTTCGGTAAAACCGTGGTCGAGCATCTGCACCTCGATACCGTACTCCGGCAGCGCGCCGGTTTTCAGGTTTTCCAGCGCCTTCATCGGCACCCACACGAACGTGCCCGAATTACCGGCTGATTTTTTGTGCCGCCACTCTATGACCATCTCGAAGTTCCCGAATGTTTGGCGTGACCGCATAACGCCAATCGGCTGGCCTGTGCAGCGCAGAAGACCGTCTTCCCATGACCAGGTATCCTCGTAGCAGTTAACATTCGTGAAATCATCCTCTCCGAGAGTCCGCCAGTCCGGCCCTGAACCATCCACAAACGCTTTCGGCATGGATGGCTGGGCTTGAGCTAAACCGGGCAGAGTCAAAAAAGTCATAAGCATAAAAATAGAAGCTAAATTCAGGGAAATAAAGATAAGTGTGCGGTTCATGCAATCTCTCCTTTGTAATAGTACTTGTAGGGGCGATTCGCGAACCGCCCCTACAGCTAACGTGCCGTATATTCAATAATATGCACAAAGTATTATTGTGACAAAGCCGTGTCAAGAACTATAAATGACCTCAATCCCCCATTCTCCATATTAAGCCCGAAAACCGGACATACAATATGTCATAATCGACAACATATTTTAAGCCTGCATAGAAATCTTTCAAGTTCATCGATAATATTGTATATTTAATAAAACATGTATCAAAATTTTTTCATCGAAAGGTTTAATTTATGAAAAGACGGTCATTTCTGCAAAAGGCTGCTGTCGGAACCTCAGCATATGCGGGAACCAACCTGTTTGGTTATGCTATGCCAAACGCGGAAGCGTTCAGCAGCGGCGGCGGTATCGGTATAGAAGAAGGCTTGTATCTTCTGGAACAGGGCAAAGAAAAAAATAGTATGCCTGAAATCAGACCCGAAATAAAAAACAATCCACGGGCGGTGTTCCTGATAGAAACCAATGTGGAAGCCCGGAGAAGCCCTGAGGGGTTTTTCTCTGAGGCTCAGGAGCAAATCGAGGAAACCGCGAAATCGATTGCCGGCCGGATTTTTGTCAAGGGCGCTAAAAAAGGCGGCTCGACACTTATTCTGCCAAACCTGACCTGGGTCCCGGATGTAGTCAATTATCCGACATGCGGCACCAACACCTCCCACGATTTTATTATCGGTTTTGCTCAGGGATTGGCGGCGCTCGATAACTCCAACACGATCACCATGGCTCGAGGCTCGAATGTTGTCGACCACCGTAAGAGCGGCCTGTACGCGAAACTCGATTCGATAGAACTCAAACTTATCGAGGCGAAATATCTCGAGTTTAGCCATTATACGAAGAACGAATTGAACTGGCACCGTGTTCCCGGCGATCCACAGGTATGGAAAAACATACCGACAAACCGTCCCATCGGCGATAAGGACAACCTGTTCATCAACATGCCGAAATTTAAGACGCATAACCTCGGTCTTACAACGCTTTCGATCAAGAACCGTCAGGGAGGAGTTCCCTCCGGATACGGCCATTACTGCAACCGCTGGGAAGTCATGGAGCATCTTTGCAGAAAGTCATATCAAATCGATTTCGACCGTGACTTTATCAAAAATTATTACCAGAATGTGGAGTCGGCCTTCCTGAAACATCGCGCATCGGGATTCAAGCATTACGATTATGAGCAGCTCTACCCTATTTACGAAAAAAAAGGCGGCTGGGAAGCGTTCAGAAAAATCAAAAACGACGGCAAGGCAATCGAGGAATTCATGAGCGACATTAAAGGGCCTCTCATGTGGGACGAGCAGTGGAGCCAGAGAGCCATCGATTCCGCGAAAGCCATTACGCCCGACATTAACATTGTCGAGGGTATCATCGGCCGTGACGGCAGCGGATTCCACACCGGCAGGGACGAGTTGTGCAACATAGTCATCGTCGGAATCGGCACAACCGAGGTGGACGCCGTCGGTACGTATATCATGGGACATGACCCACTCGAGATACCTTATCTGAGGATAGCCAAGGAACGCGGGCTCGGGGAAAACAACCTCGATAAAATCGACATCTATCGAATAAAAGACAATGATATCATACCGCTGAAAAATCTCTCGGAAATCAAACGTTATTCCCTCGGTGTCAACCTGCATTCATGGGATGAAACGGGAGAACGGCTGTTCTGGTAGCCTTATTGTTTTGTGATCTTGAAAAACGCCTCCTTCTGTGGCAAATGGAGGCGTTTTTTTTGAAATGGACTATCCAAACAAAGTATCGGGTTTTCTAATATCCGGAAATTAATCCTCCTGTATGAATACCAGATACTTTTTCATGTAAACCTCTCTATATGATTACTGAAATAAATTTTCTCCGGAACAAAGTTCCGGTGCGACAGACATTCTGTCAGGTGTTTATAATACTTTTAGATATCCCCCCGACCAAAATACATTAAATTAATAACACTAAATATCGTAGAAAGCTTACTATATTTAGTTGTTTTATAAAGCAAACTATATGACTATACTGAATCATTAAAAATATATAAACATTATATATATAATATATGTTATGCCCTTTTCCTGTCATAATTTAATATTATATATTTATCCTTTACAATGTCGAGTATTTTATTATATTATTACTCATGCTTCTTTTAATAATTATGCTCTTGTTTAATTTAATCATCTATGAAATTAGTGGGCAATTGTATATATTATTAGGTCTCTGTAAATACTGTAATATTATACGATTACCGATTAAAATTGGGGGTATCATGAAAAAGTTACCTGAGCTCATACTCATCCTTATTATCGCAGCGGTTGCCGGCTGCCTCACCGGTGACAGCGGCGATGACAACAAAAATAACGACAATGGAAGTTATATCGTTTCAGGCAAAATAACCGATAATACCGGAGCAAACGTATCAGGTGTCACGGTTACTCTTTCCGGCAGTAATACAAACCTGACTGTCACAACCGATTCGGGCGGTAATTATGCCTTTCAGGACATCATTATCGGCTCATATACTGTAACACCGGCAAAAAAAGGGTACACATTCACTCCGGAAAGCCGCAGTATCGATATCACCGATTTAAATAAAACCGGTGTAAATTTCAACTGTGTGCCTGTAGGTAACCCTGATGAGGGCAACACGGACCCGAACGGCCATACGGTCACCGGCCGTATCGTGGACATTCAGGGTAATGTGGTTCCCGGTATCGAGTTGTCACTCACCAGTACCGTGAACCGTTATACGGCTATTACCGACGAGAACGGCGTTTTCACGTTCACCGGCATACCGGATGCAGCTTATGCCCTCCTCCCTATCGGCGGAGCACCGAATTATTCATATATTCCCCAATCACAGCGGCTTAGTGTCAGCGGCGCCAACATTACAACCGAGGATTTTCTGCAATATAAGCTCGGACAACCGGGTGATTATAATATCTGGGGCGCAATAACAACTCTTAAAGAAGTTATAATGCCGGATGTGGTTCTCACACTCGATTTCGAAAACAGAACCGTAACATCCGACAAGGAAGGCAATTATTACTTCGGCAATCTCGGCGACGGCGACTATACCGTAACTCCGTCAAGGGATGGTTTTTTATTCACACCGGAGAGCGCACAAATTTCTATTCGGGGCGCTGATGTGGAGCTTAATTTTAAAGGTATCGGAAGTGTTGATGGATGGATTGTGTCGGGTCATATTGTCCACGAGGATGGCACCGGTGTTCCGGATGTTATCATGTCGATTACCAATCCGGTGAATCGCTATGAAGCCACAACCGAAGAGGACGGCAGTTTTATGTTCGTGGGTGTTGCCAACGGCAGTTACGGCCTTGTACACAATAAAATGGGATACACGTTTACACCGAGCTACCAGACATTTTCGGTGAGCGATGCCAATGTGGTGCTCGATGACATAATCGGTTCGACAGGCCAGAACGATGGTAAAGGATATACCATATCCGGCCGTGTTGTGGATGCTGCCGGTAATGGAATTACCGGTGTCCAGGTCGGCCTCAGCGGCACTATGCTCAGCACACTGACTGACAGTTACGGGAATTATTCATTCACCAGCATCGAAAATAATGAATATTATGTGATAGTGGCCAAGACAGATTATACGTTCGCGCCGATGTTTATTGCAATTACTGTCAATGGTGAAAATGTGAGTGTCTCCAACATAATCGGTTATACAAGCGGTGGAGGTGACGATGGCGAATATGTAATCACCGGTTTAATCCTTAATTCATCCGGAGCGGGTGTAGAAGGCATAGCAGTAAACCTCACCGCATCGGGGATGAGTAACATCAAGGCCACGAATGAAAACGGTGTCTATACTTATCCCGAATATCCCAACGGCACTTACACTGTCACTCCCGAATCCGATGACTATACCTTTACTCCCGCTTCCGTAACTGTCACTATTCAGGGCGGCAATGTGACCGTGCAAACCATCATCGCTACTCCCAACGGTAATGATGACGGAGAATACATAATCTCAGGCTCTATCCTTACGTTAAACGGCACAGGCATAGAAGGTATTGCGGTAAACCTCACCGCATCGGGGATGAGTAATATCAAGGTCACCAATGAAAACGGTGTCTATACCTATCCCGAATATCCCAACGGCACTTACACTGTCACTCCCGAATCCGATGACTTTACCTTTACTCCCGCTTCCGTAACCGTCACCATTCAGGGCAGCGATGTGACCGTGCAGACCATCATCGCCATTCCTGTTGATGGCGGGGGTGGTAACGATGATGGCGAATACATAATATCAGGCTCTATCCTTACAGCCACAGGAGCAGGTATAGAGGGTATAGCGGTCGACCTTACCGGGCCGGGTATGAGTAACATCAAGGCCACGAATGAAAACGGTGTCTATACCTATCCCGAATATCCCAACGGCACCTACACTGTAACACCCGAATCGGATGACTATACTTTTTCGCCTGCCTCCGTTACCTTTACCGTTCAGGGCAGTGACGTGACCGTGCAGACGATAGTCGGCACTCCCGTCGGTGATGACAGCGGCGATACCGGAACATATTTGATTTCAGGCCATGTTTACAATATTGATGGCAACGCCTATTCCGGTGTCACTATTATTGTCGGCGGCGATATTGAGAATCAGACACTGACAACCGATCAAAACGGTTATTACTACATCAGCAACCTTGCAAACGGCAATTACATGATAGTACCTTCAAGTGCTATGATAGTTTTTTCTCCGCTGTATATGATGGTTACTATCAACGGTGAGAATGCCACGGTTGATTTCCACGAATACAGAAAATCCGATGATGACGATGCCATTTATAAGATTTCCGGCACTGTAAGCGATCAGGCGGGCAGCGGCATTCCCGGAGTATCCCTTATGCTTACCGGCGGAAACATTCAGAAAACGGCAGTAACCGATAACGAAGGCAAATATGAAATTTCCGATTTATCGAATGCCTTATACTCTCTTATTCCCCAGAAAAGCGGTTATAAGTTCTCACCGCTGTTCGCTCAGGTAACGATCAATGGTACCAACGCAACGGCAAACTTTATCGGTAGCCCTGCAACCGACGATGGTGGCGATACTTTCGCCTTATCAGGCAAGGTTATCGACAAAAACGGCGTGGGCATCGCTGATGTTCAGGTCGACATAAACGATATAGACACCAATAATATGCTGGTCGGCAGAACAAAAACCGACAGCGATGGCATTTATACATTCGAGGATCTTTTCAAGGGTGATTTTTATATAACTGCCGCTAAAGCGGATTACAGTTTCAATCCGTCACCGTTACGAGTGATTGTCACAGGCCCGTCAACCGAAATCGCCGATATCCACGGCACCAAAATAAGCGGTAATATATCCGATGGCCCCCGTAAAATTTCCGGCAGGGTTACCAAAGTATATGACGAAGATGCAGGTATTCCTTTTGCTATCATCAAGCTCGAACAAAAAGACACCGAGGACAGCCTTAAGGTTTCAACGAACGGGGACGGTTATTATACATTCGACGGAGTGCCGGACGGCGAATATTATGTGATACCCCGTCATGAAAACTTCATTTTTGATAACGAGCGGAAAGGAATCGAGCTGGACGGCGAGGATCTGGCCGATGTGAACTTCAAAGGCGCTCATTACATAGCGGGTCATGTCTATGAGGAAAAGGAAAAATTAGGTGGCGCTAAAGACGAAACGGTGATGGAACCTAAAGGAGGCGTCAAAGTAAAAATGACCCGACTTGACTGGTCCGGGTTTACATATGGAACAGTAATGACCGATGCTTTAGGTTACTATGAATTCCGTCTGCTCCTAAATCCGGGCGAATATAAAGTGGAAACACCGGATGAAGATAAAGACAAACCCGAATTCCATGAAGTCATCATTGAAGAAGAAAACCACCTGGATGTCGATTTTGTCATACCGCTTGATGATGACAACCAGGAACCGGATAACGATGATGACGGCGGCGGGAATATCATGAATTTCTGGCTCGAAATAACCTGTTCCACAACACAGGAGACTACCGAAAGAAATGATGAACAAACCTGGAAAGGAACTGCCAATTTTGTTGCCAAGTTAATTAACGATGACGGAACCGGTGTACTGGAAGGTGAAGGAGAGCTAAAGGTTTCCGGCGGCGGCCATTCTCAGGATGACAAAGGCAATTACTGCGACTGGACCCGCACCGGTACGATTGCCGTGACTGTGAGCGGTTCGACGCTGCATACCATAGATCCCGATGACGACAAGATCAAACATATGCTCAACATCAGTCTGGGGATGGCATCCAGCGAAACGGTCACCACCACATGCTGTGATGATGAGGGCAATTGCAAAACCGAAGTCAATCGGGGAGGCGCACAGGATCTACCCTTCGAATTTATGATGCCTATGGTCGAAGGTTATACAATCGCCCGAACCATCGAACCCGGCGGTGGTTTCACCGGACGTGTTATATATGTTCTTCACTATGGAAGTAACGAGTGATGATTTAGAGTATTCATTAAAAACCACACACCATCCAATTCATCGTAGGGGCAGGCCCCTGTGCCTGCCCTTTTTTGCCTTGTCTGAACCTTGATTCTCCTGATTTACATGATTTCATGATATTACGGAGCGATGCAGCAATCAGCGTTATAACCCCAAACGTTCGTACAACTTTGTAGGGGCGGTTCGCGAACCGC
>JAFGMP010000467.1 GCA_016927495.1 Candidatus Latescibacterota bacterium
ACATATAATGCCTCCGTTATTATAGTTTCGGAAGCTTAACCCGGTGTCTACACTATGGGGTACGGATCATCTATACCTGATTGATTTGTCGTCAAAAGTCAGATACTTTTACAACGAAGTGAAAGAAAGAAGAGGAGTTGGAAGGTCACGTATAACTGTTATTCGGAAGATCTTTAACATTATGAGACGGATGATTCTAAATGATGAATTATATTATGGATATGATGAAATCAAATACGAGAAAAAACTGAAAGCATTTGAAAAAATTCTTAATAAAGTTACATAGAGCACTTGACGATTCTCATAGTGGAAAGTTCTCAGAGCGAAGTAATGCAGTAGAGAACAAAACTGCAATTAGTACAACCATGTATTTCATTCTATCCTCCGTAATGAGACATACTGCATTTTGTATATAATACTACAAAGGGTTATTTAGAAGAAAAAGCCCCCGTAGTGCAGTGATTAATTAAAATTTCGGCGTCGAATGTCATTCGATTCCTTCGCAAACAAGTTTTGAAAACAACACGTTTGCTCAGCGCTACGACGAAAATCGCACAAAACCCCTCTCAGGCACCCATTGCCTGTTGTTATAAGATGTTTGTTAAAAAAATGCTCAATAGCTTTTGCCCAACTGCTTTTTTCTATCTTATCAAGTTTTTTCTGCACATTATGTGCGTATATGCAACAACAACGAATCATTTTACGGTGTTTTTCAGGTTAATAATAGAGCATCTCGGGCTGGTCGTTCGTAAACTCACTGCTCGCACATGCAGCCTTTATGAAAATATCCGGTAGCTATATATTCTGCTGTTCGAAACAGTTTATCGTTATTATTACCTGTAACTGGTTGAAAATATACATGAAATCCGTTCTTATATATTTCTGTAAAACGAACTTTTTCTTCGTCATTTATGATCTTCTGCTTACGAAAGTGTATTAAAAATGCTGGAACGGTCAGGATGACCGTTAGCCGATCTCAAAAACAGGATGTTTTATAAAGAGATCTGCATTTCCAGATAAATCGTATTTTACGGTATGGCAAAGCGAGGATGCGATTTGAGCTTCGCTCAAAAAGCACTCTTTTTTATTCTGCCAACCTCATTACATTCGGTTGCAGTTAGGTGCGTCTATGATCTCACCAGTAAGGGTATTTACGAACTCTTTTGTCGCTATCATATGTACATGTGGGTTATAGTTGAGGCTATTTCCACTTTTATGCAAAGTCGCCAATATTCCCGGATGATATTCTTTTCCCTTTACTTTTGCACTTGAACAAAGCAGGCTTTTATACAATGATGTTGTAAGCGACATCATCTGCAATGGTTCATATTTCCGTTCAAAAAGTAATTTGGCAATTGTTCCGGGAATGGTGAAAGTGACGTGAGTATGTTCAAGCTCTGTATTCATTATATGTGAAAGATTTAAAGACCATCCAAAAAGCCTTTTTCTGGCACAAGAAAGGCATAAGCGTGATTTACAGGAGTGCGGTCACGATGACCGCAAAGTCGATGCGGACAGGATGTCAAAACACGCATCGACCAATGGAACAACCAACATTGTTCCACAGTCTGGACAGTAATATCTGTTAAATCCATTTTGAAACTTTCCGCATGAAATAAGTTTTCGTACTTCCAGCTTATGCCTTTGAGTTAATTCGCCATATTTTTCTTTAAATGTTTCATCATAAATATTTTGAAACTCTTTCCAGTACTTGATCCACAGACCTTTATACAGACTCCGGCGTTCCAGACCCGGTTTATATACCGGTTTATATACCGGTATATAAACCGGTTTTGTATTTGTTTTATCGCAGATGTACACATATATATAAACGCTGGTATTGATAAAATTTTAAAAAGAAATTGGTGGTAAATAGGTTTTTTTCTGCGCACATTTGGCGTCCGCGCCAATGTGCTAACGTAAATCTATTCTGTTCGGCCCGAAACCTTCGTACAACAAAGTGCAACAGCTGTGCTCCTCGGTCGCGGGCTCCCTGCGGTGCTCGGTCGAGATGACAGGAGGTCATCGAATGATTGCCAGCACAGGAAGTGCGATAAAGCAATCATAAACGGCACATTTTTGCTGTCAAGCTTTGTGCAAATTTTACTTGCTATTTTAGATTCTCTACTATACAAAAGTTCTTAGTGCAACTAAGGCTGGTAGCACAAAGCGCGCCACCGGCTTCGCCGGAAGCAAAAACGTCAGTTGCACTAAACGTTGTCGGAAATAAGTCGAGGTAATCAATGTCAGATACAAAAAATAAAAATATCTCTATAGAAGATATCGATAATTTATTAGGTTCTTTACCAATATCAAAAGATAAAGACGATTATGATGAAATTGTTTGGGATGAAGCTTATACTGACACTATGATTAAAAGTAAAATATCTTTGATTGAGTTAAATAGTGAATGCTTTGAAATATCTCTTGAAATTTCAAACACATCCGATCAGTTATATTTTGTTATTTTTCCTATGTTTGTTGAAGAATATTTTGTTTTTAAAAACTTAATGACTAATTCCGTATTTACAGAGTCTTATCCTGGTTTATTAACATTTGAAAAATCTATTAATGGTCAAAAGCTCAGCGCTCATCAAAAGATGTCAAAAAGGGCTAAATTTTATTTTAAAGATGATTTAATTGAAAATAATATATTCGATGGTATACCTTTTTCAAAGAACAATAGAATATTTAAATTATATTATTCGTTTGAATTCACATCTGATTATTTTTGTCCGTATAGTCACATAAAATTTGATGATATAAATAAATATTCAAAAGATAATAAAATTCCTGTTTGGAATAAAATAATAAAAACAAATACCTTGGAAGTTGATCTTTCGTCTTGATCGACTTACTTCCGTCAACAAATCTTAACAGCTCCGGTCCTCACCCAGCAGAGCTGGGTTCTGATCCTCGGCCTTGCGGCAAACTGTACTTTGTCACGAATTTGTGCATTCGCACAAGCCGCGCCAACCGCTAAAGCGGAAGTACCGCTTCAGTTACGATAAACGTTGCGTGAAAGCGTCCTGTCCATCGTTACCGTAATTATCTTTTTTCTGAAAACGTTATTTCTTAAGAAGAATTGAGCTGAGAAAATTTCTCTTCTTTATAGTAAACAACTCACCACAGTGTGTAGTATTACAAGAGAAAAATGCTTGTCAAAGGACACAACGGACTATATCGTTAGTTACCAAAAGAGTTTATGTCCGGAATAAAACCCTGCATCACTGTCAGTTCACATAAATTTATAACTGAATGATATATTTATGGGAACTGACATACACGGGAGAGAGAACATGGCCCGAAAGAAGAGACCAGGAATACTGATTAATCTGCTGAGTTTTACCGCGCCGATTCCGATTATTGCTGTTTTCGCATCAAAAGATTTCCTGACCGATCTGACAGGGCCCATTGTGTTCACGGTTCTTGCCGGACTGGCCATTGCCTGCGGAGCCGGGCTCTTTCTTATCCCGTTCATTATCAGCTTCAAACCCATGTTTTCCGGCGGCGGCTACTACGCCTTCTGGGGACGGGGGAAGGCCGCCGCACAGACTCTCCTGACAGGCAGAAGCGCCACGGCAACCGTTGTCAGCATTGGAGAAAACAGCGGCGGCGGAACCATGACCATCAATGATCAGCCGGTTCTGAACCTGGTGATGAGTATTGACGACGATTACAATCCGCCCTATGAAACCAGCATGGACACCCTGATTCCCCGGTCCCGGATCCCCCAGTTTCAACCGGGAGCCATGTTCCGGGTAAAAGTCAACAGCGAGGACAAACTGCTTGTGGTTCTGGATACCAGTCAGGCAACAGGCAGGAATACGCAGGACTCCGGAGAGAATATCCCGCAGGTCGGCGAAGGCGACTGGACGGAAACTGATAGAAAGGCTGTTGATGAAAGAGGTATTGACGGTACCGCTAAAATCCTCGAAATCACCGATACCGGCCGGACCGATAACTTCAAACCGGTTGCCCATGTTCTGTACGAGGTATCCGTTCCCGGCAGTACACCCTATACGTCGGGGAAGGATTACGCCCTGGACTCGGAAGTCATCGAAGCCCTCCAGGCACAGACCGGCAAGGTGTTCAAGGCCCGGGTCCATCCCGACAATCCGGAGCGGTTCATGGTGGAGATAAATTTCAGCTGATACTGGGACTGACCCTCAGCATGGCATGTCCGTCCTTCTGAAATTCATAGTCAGCAAGGATTCTTATGGAGAACTACTTTTGGAGTATAAACATTCCTTTTTAATGATATGGGTTTGTAAAATCATAATGAATTAATGGGGACTGTGTTTTTTGATATTGCACTCTACCGCCTTTTTTAATAATTAAAAATTTATGTGAACGTACGATATGACAGTTGCCTTGTCGCTGCAGAAAACGATAAAGTTATTTACAATCACCCTAACCAGACAGCATGCTAATTACTGTTAGTCAGGGTTTTCCCCAGTCAACCGTTTCATTTATAAGCTTAGCTATCTCTTCAATATCAGCATCTGTATGATATAGCATTCCTGCAACTTCCGTTGTTATCGCCCCGTCGCTTCCTGCACTATATCTTCTTCCACTATGATGAATTGCCGTTATAACTTCCGCATTATCTTCATCACCAACACCATGTTGATGAATTGATCCATTACATGTGCAAAAATACGTACTTTTAGGATTTTCAACTTTAAGACAATATGATGTGCCGCGAACAGCAGCAACCATTGTTGGTGTCCTAATTATATATTCCTGTTTTAACAGTTTACCCCTGGTTATGCCGGACATCCATCCTGAATTAAGTTGAAGAGTATTTTCACTATCCAATTTATAAACTAAATTTGAATTCTCCTTAATTTGTATCAATGTTTTTTCACCAATTTTTATACGCGCTGAAGACTGTGCTTTTGTTTCTATTATATCGCCATCTACAATTGGCGTTCCGGGTTTAGCAGAAACATTATTAACTGTTACATCTCCAATTAAAAAAACAAGATCAGCTTGCATAGTATCAATTGTGTCATTCTGTTTTGGAGTGCATGAAGAGATAATAATTATTAACACAAAGATACATGTTAATGTGGATTTTTTAGTCATATAATTTCTCCGAAGAATAATTAATGTATTTAAAATACATTAATTTCAAAAAAAGTCAATAAATAGAGGATTGAATATACTTAGCCATGCCAGGCGTGTATAGTTTATGGAAAACAAAGAAAATACTGCAAAAGTGGTTCATTAGGCAACAAAAGGGTTTAACTGGTTTTACTCAATAATCTATCTCCGACTTAGTTTGTATCTTCCTGTATTTATCAATTTGTGTGAAATTTACTTTACTCAATTTACCTTTATGAATACTCTCTCTCAATAATCAGAGGTATCCATTGAACCGTACAGATAACCGGATTCGTTACATAGCTAAAATTAATCGCGCGATAGATTTTATAGACGCCAACCTGGATCAGGATCTAACCCTTGATCAGGTTGCACGTTTTGCCGGATTTTCAGAATTTCACTTTCACCGTATATTCTCGAATATAGTCGGAGAGACCTTTGGACGGTTTGTTCAGCGCGTAAGGGTAGAACACTCGGCAATGATGCTGACCAATGACACAAAAAAATCAATAACCGATATCGCCTATGCCTGCGGTTTTTCCAGCTCGGCATCGTACTCACGTCTGTTCAGGGAATTTTTTGCATGCACCCCGAGCCAGTGGCGCGATGGAGAAGCTCAAAAAAGCAGGATTCGCATAATACAGGGCAAGGATTATCATGTACAGAGCACTCCCCGGAAAGACATAAATATCAGATCTTTCTATAATCAAAGCATGAACAGTTTTGAATGGAAGATTACGTTAAAGGGAGAGGAGTTTTCACAAATACGGATTGAGACACACCCGGAAAGAGAGATCGCCTACATAAGACATATCGGCCCCTACTTTAATGATGAGGCTCTGTTCTGTTCGCTTTTCGAAAAGCTTTTCCGCTGGGCGGTGCCGCGCAAACTGGTTACTGATAAAACACGCAACTACTGCATCTACCACGATGACCCGGCCATTACCGAACCGGAAAAGCTGCGTTTAAGCGTGGGTATCGATATACCTGCGCAAACAGAACTCTCGGGCGAAGTCGGCCGGCTGGTTTTACCTGCGGGAGAGTACGCCATGGCAAAGCTTGAGCTCAGTTCTGACCAGTATCCTCTGGCATGGAACATTATCTACAGGGACTGGCTGCCCGAAAGCGGATATATGTGCGGTGACGGTCTGCCCTACGAAACCATGCTTCAGGACCCGGCAAAGCATCCCGAAGGCAAGCACGTTTTCGAAATCTGTATTCCTGTTGTTCCCTTGTAAACAGAATCTTTCGTTCTTACGACTGTTCCAACCAATAACAAAGAGGTGGAACAATGCCGGAAAAAACAGCATCCGTAACAACAAATCAAACCGTATGCGGTTCGCGAACCCGTAATATCGAAGTAATAAACGCCAGAGTTCATAATCTGAAAAATCTTTCCGTAACCATACCCAGAAACCAACTGGTTGCCTTTACCGGTGTTTCGGGAAGCGGTAAATCGTCACTGGTTTATGATACCATCTATGCCGAATCGAGACGGCAGCTGCTCGAAACATTCAGCTCTTACGCAAGAAACCGCATGCCGAAAATTTCGCGCCCCGACGCGGACGGAATCTTTAACATTTCAACACCGATAGTTATCAATCAGCGCCCAATGGGAACAAATCCCCGCTCAACAGTGGGAACAGCAACCGATATCTACTCCTTTGTACGGCTTCTCTTTTCACGGTTTGACGATAAACAGAACTATTACCCTGCAAGCGCCTTCTCGTTCAATGATGCGGAGGGAATGTGCCCGACCTGCCGCGGTCTGGGAATCGAATCGGTACTCGATGCCGATATGCTTGTCGATTATAATCTTTCGATAAGAGATGGAGCAATAAAACACCCCATGTTCGCAATCGGAAAATGGTTCTGGAAGGCTCTAACAATGTGCGGATTTTTTGATCCCGACAAACCAGTTAAGCAATTTACCAAAGATGAGCTTCATATGCTGCTCTATTCAGAAGAGACAAAATTCAGCAGTGAGAGAATGGGCGAAAAGTATGAATCGAAGTATACCGGAGTAATTACAAAAATACGGGAGCGGCACGAAAGAGGTACTGCCAGTCCTGCCTGTTTTGAAAACTACATTAAGCAGCATACCTGCTCTGATTGCGGAGGATCAAGGCTTAACAGACAGGTCCGTGACATCACCGTTTATGGAGTACCCTTAAACAAACTGGTACTTATGGAGATGCCGGAACTTTACAACTTCATCAACAGCATCGAAATTGACGAGGCGCAACCGGTAATATCACGTATATCTTCGGCTGTACAAAACCTTATAGAAATCGGTGCCGGGTATCTGCACCTTAACCGGTCGGTAGGAACTCTCTCCGGCGGAGAATCGCAACGTGTAAAGATGGCACGCCAGCTTGATTGTGATCTTATTAACGTTATGTACATTCTTGATGAACCGACTTCCGGACTGCATCCAAAGGATGTAGACGCGGTTATATCAATGCTTAAACGGCTTCGCGACAGGGAAAACAGCGTTCTGGTTGTAGAGCATGACCCGGAAGTTATACTCTCGGCCGATACCATTATCGAGATCGGCCCCGGCGCCGGATCAAAAGGCGGAGAACTTGTATTTGCCGGTTCAAAAGAGTGCTTCCTGAGACAGAAGAGCTCTTCAGCAATCGAGCTTGAAAAAAGGATATCCATTGGTAAAAAAAGAACAAGCAGCACCCGGCCCTTTGTTATCAGAAACGCATCCAATAATAATCTTAAAAACGTCTCTGTGAATATTCCGTCGGGAGTACTTGTCGCCGTAACAGGCCCTGCCGGAAGCGGCAAGAGCACACTTATTCATAATCATTTTATGAACAGCTATCCGGACACCATCTGTGTGGATCAGGGCTCGCCCTTCAGAACAAACCGCTCAAACGCAATGTCTTACACAAAAATATTTGACGCGATACGAGCCGAGTTTGCCCGCGCGACCAACAGCGACCCGGGGCTTTTCAGCTTTAACTCAAAAGGCGGATGCCCCGAATGCAACGGTCAGGGGCAGGTCAAAATTGACATGAGCTTTCTTGAAGAGATGACAACTACCTGCAAAGCCTGCAACGGCAAGCGCTATATAGATCCTGTTCTTGAACTTAAATACAAGGATAAAAACATCTACGACGTACTCTGTATGACCGCGCTTGACGCGCGCGACTATTTCGAGGATCCGGTTATTAAGCACGGGCTTGATATGTTGATAACGGTGGGGCTTGATTATATCGAACTGGGTCAGTCGATGTCCACCCTGTCGGGAGGCGAGCTCCAACGGCTTAAACTTGCCAAGGAACTTAAGCATCATGGAAACACCTACGTGCTGGACGAACCGACATCGGGACTTCACCTTAAGGACATAGACCGGCTTCTTGGTATACTTCAGTCGCTGGTCAATAACGGAAACTCTGTAATTGTTATCGAACACAATCTGCAGGTAATCGCAAATGCCGACTGGATTATCGATCTTGGCCCCGAAGGCGGCAAAAACGGCGGCCGCATTATCGCGCAGGGAACACCGGACACTTTGTGCGAAAACAGGGATTCCGTAACCGGTCAGTATCTGAAAAGATTTTTAGAAGGAGCTTAATATATTTTCAGAGACAAGCGCATAGAATCTGTTAAACGTCATCGCGAATGGTAAAAAATCTTTATAAAGACACTTTTTAACAATCAGTTTCAGGAATTTGACTATTATTCTTGTAATTAATTTTAATGTTAATAAGATCAGGTTCTTGTTAAAACATGGCGGAGAATAATCTTGCCTGTCAGTATATCCGCCATATGGCGGATATACTTTAGTTATGACCTTGCCGTTAACGGCGTTGATTTTGATGTTTATGTGCGTTTAAAACACGGTGATTCTTCGGATGGGACATCTGACACTTGGACATACATCGCATTTACCACTACAGAATCGATCCTCTCAGGGCCTCTTGATATCCATGAATTTATCGATTTCCTGATAGAAAAAGGAATTATCTCTTCTGATAATTACCTGACCAGTATTGAACTCGGAAATGAAGTTGTCGGAGGGGAGGGAACTGCCGAAATCGAAAATTATTCTCTTGTTGTTACACAACGCAAGTAGTCGGTTCTTCTTGCAAGTGTAGCGTTAAATTATTTGCCTAAGGCTGCCAGATAATTCTACTTCTTCGCAAAAAAATTTTTGCGAAATTTTAACAATTCGTCTCTGAAAGGGGTCAATTCTGTTATAATCCATTCTTTTAGATCTCATAAGTAGCATTATGTAAGCTGTCGGCTCTGGTCAGAGGAAATTCCTAAAAAAATAAAAACGGATTTCACGTTTATTTTCAACCAGGTTGCATGGCCGAGCAGCAAGGTGTATCAATTAGCTATGTATGCTTTTACTAAAGAAATTCAGGAAATGGAAACTTATAATCAGTTTTCTGAATACTGGAAAAAGAAATCCAAAAAAGAAATCTTCACCTTTTGATGTAAAAGGTGTGAAATGCAAAGTCAAAACTCAGGAAATTGTAGATATTATACGTGAAGACCGGGAACGATACTGATTTTGAAAAGAATCCTTACTATCTTTTGTGAAGCCCCAAAAATTCCGGACAACACAACATACAAACTCGCCCTATCGCTTCCCCGGCCCTTGCTGCGATCTTCTGCATGCGCAGAAACACATGCCAACCATGTAAGGACAGTCACTCCACTTCGTTTACCACGGACGTTTGCAATGCTGCCCTTTTTTTTGAAATATTGCAGCAAGAATTTATTGATAGGCCCCGTTTGAAGGCAAAACCTTATGAAAGATATACAACTACAAGTTGAAATAATTGAATGGATAATATCGGAAATATAGTTATTATGAAACATATCCTTCACATGTCTATGTTTCATGAATTTCAGTTGACATTTCATGAAAACAGCTTACATTATCTGCAGAGGTAAATTATGGCAATTTTACAAGTTAGAGATCTTGATGATAAATTATATTCTTCTCTTAAAACTATAGCTAAACAGGAAAATCGATCTATCAGCCAGGAAGTAATTACTATTCTTGAAAAATATATCTCTAACCCTTCCCTTTTTGATACAAATCCCACAAAAGATTTTCTTTCCTTATCCGGTTCCTGGGATGATAACCGGTCCTCAGAAGAGATAATAAAGTCGATCAAAAAGAATAGAAAAAACAGTAAACGGTTTGATTCTGAAAATGCCTTATTTGATTGATACAAATATAATAATCTACAGCATAAAAGGAAATGAAACTGTTAATAATAATTTTCTGATATATGAAAATATACCGAAAGCATTATCAATTATTACTTATGGTGAGTTATTATTCGGTGCTAAGAAATCTCAGAAAATCGAAAAAAATCTTGCAGTAGTGTATCGAATCAAAGAACTCTTTCCTATTATTAGCATTGATAAACCGGTTATCGAGACTTTTAGTGATTTAAAAGCCAATTTACAAAAATCCGGCAAAAATATTGATGATTTTGATTTAATTATCGGATCAACTGCTTTAGCATATAATTATACTTTAGTAACGAACAATGAAAAACATTTTTCTAAAATACCGGATTTAAAAATAGAAAACTGGTTTAAAGAATAACGGGCACTGCACCTGACAAAGCAAAGCTGATTTCCGCACAGGAGGAGCGAAAATCAGCTTACGCCAAATGGCATTTTATCACGTTTTCGGCTTACGCACAAACCGCACCAACCGCGGAAGCGGACGTACAGCTTCAGTAACGACATACGTTATCTGCAAATGCGTTGGGAAACAATTATTAAAATAATAGGTATAAAATGAAAAATATTTGTATTAACTTAGGTTCAAATCCCGGATTTAAAAGTATATATACTGAAAAAACTTCAGAATTAGCAAGAACATTAATCGGGAAAGGATATAACATTGTTTATGGTGGAGCTGATGTTGGATTAATGGGAACATTGGCAAATACTGCTTTAGAATGCGGTGGAAACGTTATCGGTGTTATTCCTGAAAAAATTAAAGATAAGGTAGCACATAATAATTTATCTGAATTACATGTTGTAAAAGACATGCATGAACGTAAAATGAAAATGTTTGAATTGTCTGATGGATTTATTGCATTACCAGGTGGTTTTGGTACAATTGAAGAAATATTTGAAATATTAACATGGGCACA
>JAFGMP010000060.1 GCA_016927495.1 Candidatus Latescibacterota bacterium
TCATACTATCACAACAGTTATATAAAGTCAGTCACACTTTGCTTATTTAAACAGCATGCGAACACACAAATAAAAAAAGAAAAGTAAAAAAACCACTGAAGACTAAAGAGATTCCCGTTTTAATCACAAGGTAAAACAATGGAAATTAAAAGATTCGGTTTTTATTTCCTTTTAGGAATTATTATCGCGCTTGCTATAAAATTTTATACCATGATCGATAGTTTTTTACCCTCTATTGCAACTGCTTGTGTATTTGCTTACATTCTGAATCCGGTATATCGATATTTTCTTAAAATCACAAAGAATCCGTCAATTTCATCATTTTTAGTTATCCTGATTACTGCAATCCTTATTCTGGTTCCGGCAACATTCATCATCACATCGATTCAGGAACAAATTCAGAACTTTTTTATCAAACACAGCATATCGCAACTGCACGAAAATCTCAATAATTTCGATAAAATTTTATTTGACAGATTTAATATCCGCATACCGGAAGAATATACAACCGATCTATTTATGAAACTCATCGCCGCAGGTCAGGAAGCAATTACAGTCCTGGCACCAAAAATGTTATTTAATATTACACGGTATCTTGTATACACATTCCTTATTCTGTTTTTGTTGTATTATCTCTTTATAAATTCACATCAGGTAATCTGGACTTTCAGCCAGTATTTTCCTCTCAGTTATAAAAACATCGATGTTCTCCTCGATGAATGTGGTAAAAAAACGCGAAGCATCATCCTTGGACAGCTCCTTATTGCTGTTATTCAGGGTATTATCGGTGCCCTGGGATTCTTTATTTTTGATGTTCCGGGTGCAATTCTGTGGGGCGTCGTTATGGTGATAATGTCATTTCTGCCAATTTTCGGCACATCATTTATATGGCTTCCTGCGAGCATAGGATTAATGATTCAAGGTAATTATTTCAACGGAATCGGCCTTTTTCTCTGGGGCGGTATTATCCATAATACAATGGATAATATTATCAGACCTAAAGTTTGCGCGACAATCGGAAAAACACATCCGGTTACTATTCTCCTCGGTGTTTTCATCGGTCTGGTTGAATGGGGAATAATCGGCCTCGTATTAGGACCGCTAGTAATATCCGTTCTTCTGATTCTTATTAAAATGTTCCGTGAAGAGTATATTGATGAATCGACTGTGGCAACGGCAAATAGTGTTGAATAGAGTGCCTCAATTAAGATAGTCTTTAAAATACTAATTCTTATTCGGCTCCTATTGTCCTCTCTTCACCCTTTCCATTTTCATATCCCTCGATCAGGCGGTAAGTCGTGATGACAAAATAAAGCAGAACTATCACAAATGAAGGAAGTGAAATATTAACAAGTAAAAACTGGACAATAAAGCAATACACGGCATACATGAATAAAACAAGGGGAACTCCGAGAACAACCGGCAAACCGACCCTGACCGGTGAAGCATACCAGAAGATTACACTTGAAAACATCCCGCACAGGACTGTCATTATCAGAATTACATTTCCCGGCGTTACTCTGAGGAATCGACCGCTCATTAGCGTCGTAAGGGCAGCAGCATGGACTTCGACCCCCGGTATGGCGCTGAAGCCCGGTATACGCTTCAGGTCTTTTAATTCATCCGAGCCGGAACCTATCATGATTATCTTACCATTAAATGTTCCGGGTTCAAAATTTCTTTCGAGCACATCGACAAACGAGACTGTCTGATACACCGATTTTGAACCGGTATAATTAAGCCGCATGAAACAATGCCGGTCGGTTGGGATTATCATATCTCCGAATCGTAATCCTTCCGGTGTTATCGACGCATTTTTCGACTGCAAACCATTCAGATGCATCCATATCATCAAAGATGCGGAAGGATACAATTTTTTCTCATATTTTATGTACAGGGGAATATGTCTGAGAACACCATCCGGATCAGGCACATAATTGGTAAATCCGAATCCCCTCACCGAATGCAGTAAATCGATATAGGGCAACACGATCTGTTCGGCTTTAATAAAATGGTTTCTCCCTATGGATTCGGGATAGAGCATTCCCGATGTGAGTTCTTCGTTGAATACCGGATCAAGCGGACGCTGACGTATGCTCGGGGCATCCAGAATAAAGTAATAACCGGTAAATACGTTCCCGAAGGTCCTAACCGAATCGGCAAGGACTCTGTTATCACGATGCAGGCCGCCCTCTTTGAGGATCACATCGAGAAAAATGACCTGGGCTCCATCCTGACTAATATTACCGAGAACCTCTGCAAACAGCCGTCTCGGCCAATATTTAAACCTTCCCAGCGACTCTATGGAGCGATCATCAATATCCACTATTACAATACGTTTGGTCTCCTGATCGTCATTTCCCCTGAGCAAAAATCTCCGTATGAAATGACTGTCGTCAATGGCATTCTGGATTTTCAAAAAAGGTTTGTACACTACGGTTTGCGATGCGCCATAGACAAACAGAGCTACCATAAGGCCGAAAAAAACCGCCGTTATAAACTCTTTATATTTTTTCACCCGGTTCCTCACAATATAATTCCAACCAAGAATATATAATGAACTGAGATACAATAAGCAAGAATTCCGAATATATTTTTGTTAATTGCTATATACTCTAATCATCAATATCAGAGATGTTCAGTAACGAACATATACTGTCCGAAAACGGACACTATTTTACCAAAAATATTTTATATCTATTTCCTTAAATACCTGATAATTAAACACATATATACTCTGGCATGTTTTTCGCGATACTATTAATGATAATTACCGAATATATAGCGATTTCAACCGGGAACAGGTTATGTATGGAATTTCGAACATAAAGAATATAAAATCGGGAATCGTTGCGATATTTTTATTGTGTTCAGTTTCAGTGGCTTGTGCAGAAGGAGTCTGGACAAATTATTCCAATGAAAATTATCTGTATGATGTCGCGATTGAAGATGATTTTGTATGGTGTGCAACACAATACGGTGTCATTCGATGGAACAGGCTTGACGGGACATATATCAAATACACAATTATCGATGGCCTTCCGGATAATGACGTTAATGCGGTAACGGTAGATAAAAACAATGTGAAATGGTTTGTAACAGATGGGAATATAATGAGTTATGATGGTACAACATGGAAAACATATACTGAGCAAGACGGAATAACGGAAAATGCAATCTCTTCAATAGCAGTAGATAAAAATAACGTCAAATGGTTCGGTAACAGAAAAAGAGGTGTAGTGAGTTTTGACGGTACGACATGGAAGACTTATATAGTAGAAGGAGTTGAAAATTATAACATCTCTTCAATATCTATTGACCATGATAACACCAAATGGTTCGGGATATCCGGTTGGGGTGTTTCAAGCTTTGATGGAACCACATGGAAAAACTATACAACGGAGGACGGACTTTCTGATGATGTCATCTATGCAATAGCTATTGACGCAGATAATGTGAAGTGGTTCGGCACGTATAAAGGTGGCGTATCGAGCTTTGACGGTGCTACATGGAAAACATATACCAACAAAGATGGTCTTAACGCAAATCTGGTCTATTCAGTAGCAGTAGACCACAACAATGTGAAATGGTTCGCTACACAAGTCGGTGTTTCCAGCTTTGACGGAGAAACATGGGAATCCTATACATGGGAAGATGGCCTTGGAGGAAATGAAGTCCGTAAAATTGTGGTGGATGAAAATAATGTGAAATGGTTCGCTTCATGGGGAGGCGGTTTATCAAGCTATGATGGCGCAACATGGACAACATATTCCATGCTTGATGAAATTGCAAATAATGATGTCCATTCTGTCGCAATAGATTTTGATGATATAAAATGGTTCGGAACGAGATGGGGTTTATCGGAATTTGACGGTATAACGTGGAAAATCTATACAACAAAAAACAAACTACCGGATAATGATGTACGAACAATAGCAGTTGACCATGATAATGTAAAATGGATAGGAACGCAAAACGGAGTATCGTCTCTTAACGATGCCACATGGAATACCTATACCACAAATGATGGACTTGCCTCCAATAAAGTGTGGGCAATTGCGGTTGACCACGACAATATAAAATGGTTTGGAACATGGGGCGGTGGTGTATCAAGCTTCGATGGCACCTCATGGAAAACATACACAAAAGAAGATGGGCTTAAATATAATTATGTTCGTGCCGCCGCAGTTGATCACAACAATGTTAAATGGTTCGGAAAATGGTATTATGGTGTATCGAGTTTCGATGGAACGAAATTTGAAACCTTTACTACAACAAACGGCCTTGCGGACAATGATGTTTATGCAATTGCGGTTGACAATGATAATGTCAAATGGTTCGGTACAAAAAGAGGAATATCAAGCTATGACGGAACGGTATTCAATACTTTCACTATTCAAGACGGCCTGTTATCTGTCGGGATTCGCGCAGTTGCGGTTGATGATGACAATGTGAAATGGTTCGGCACATTTGGCGGCGGAGTATCGAGCTATGACGGCGCCACATGGCAAAATTACACATCTGCGGACGGGCTTGCTTATGACAATGTTTTCGCTGTCGCAATCGATGCGGATAATGTGAAATGGTTTGGTACATGGGGTGGCGGAGTTTCGAGTTTTCATGACAGGAAAGTTTCTGTAAATCATCCATTGGATAAACCCCAGGCCATGAAAATCTGCGGCAATTACCCCAATCCGTTTAATCCGTCAACAACCATAGAATATACCGTTCCCGAAACCGGTATTGTCAATCTCGTTATCTATAATGTACTGGGACAGCGGGTGCGAAACCTCCTGTCCAAGACCATACCTGCGGGAACACATACCGTTGTATGGAACGGAAAAGATGACAATGGAATACCGGTATCATCCGGTGTGTATGTTTCATTGCTGAAAAACGGAGAATTAACAACAGTACATAAAATGGTGGTGTTTAATTGAAAAGACAGGTACAAGGTACATGGTACAAGAGAGAAAAAGCATGGGTATTCTTTGCGTGGGGGCAGACCCATGTGTCTGCCCGGAACATTTTCGGTACACTGACTGTATGGACAAATCCCTATGGTTGCCCTGAATGAAATGTCTGAACCATGATTTTCATGATTCACATGATTATCCTGATTGACAAATAGTAATCCGGGCGTATCGTGTTGAATTAATATTCTCCGCAAAGAAGGACATGTCACTTCGAAGCGGTATAAACCGCGGATATGTATCTTTTGTATCATTTAATCATGCGAATCATGGTTCAGACAATGTTTTTTTTCCAACAAAAACAATAGAGGCAGCAATGAAATACTTCGGAATAATTATCGCAGTTACCGTCCTATTGCGTACAACTGTATCACCACATGCGGAAGAAGAATGGAAAACATACACAAATTGTAATTTTGTAAAATCTTTCGCATCCGATGGCGATTATATATGGTGGGCAACAATGGGAGGTCTCGTTCGCTGGTGTACGGCAGATGGAAGATATGACAAAATTACCCTCAACGACGAAATACCGGAAATCAGACATAATTTTGTGCATGCGGTCGCAGTGGCAAACGACGGTATATTATGGATTGCTACTTCCGAAGGTATTGTCATTTATAACGGTTCAACATACTCATTCTATGAAGAAACAAGGAATTATGGCACTATCACCGATATTGCCGTCGATGATAGAGGGAACGTATGGTTTGTATCGATGGTGGGTCTGATATATTTCGATGGATTTTCATGGGAGACGTACACAACAACCGACGGACTGGCGAGTAACCATGTTCAGTCAATCGACATCGACAAAAAGGGCGCGCTGTGGATTGCCACAGACAAGGGTGTATCGAATTTCGACGGAACTACCTGGACAACATACACAGAATCGGACGGCCTTATTTCTAATAATGTCAAATCGGTTGCGGTCGATCACAACAACGTAAAATGGTTCGTAACAGGAAAAGGAATTTCACGGTTTGACGGGGCTGCATGGGAATCGTACACCGAACAGGATTACGATGTTTCAACATCATACGCAAACAGCGTTGTCATCGACCGAAACAATGTAAAATGGTTTGCCACATTGCACGGTGTAACAAGTTACGACGACACACAATGGACAACATTCACCACCGAAAACAGCAGGTTGTTAAACGATGAAGTTATGACTATCGCAGTCGCCGGAAACGGGGATATCTGGGCGGGTTTTGGCGTAAACAATGAAGGCGCTTCACATTTCGACGGAACAAATTGGACAACACATTTTACAGAGGGCCCGGCGCAAAAAACATTCAACAGCTATATCCTTGAAATTGCGGTGGACAGGGATAACGTAAAATGGTTCGGAAGCCATGTTTCGAGCTTTGACGGGACAATGTGGACACGCTACACATCGGATGACGGTTTGGCCGATGATCTGGTGTTTGATATTGCAGTTGACAGCCTCGGTGTAATATGGTTTGGCACAAAAAAAGGCGCAACGAGTTATAACGGTTTTACATGGACGACATACACTTCAGAAAACAGCGCTCTGCCCGATGACCGGATTACGGCGATTGCAGTTGACCGGTACAATGTAATATGGTTTGGCACAACCGATGGCGCTGCAAGTTTTGACGGCATAATGTGGGATTCATACACAGTCGGGGACGGATTGGGAAACAATGATATTGAAGCGATTACCGTTGATGGAAATAACACAAAATGGTTCGTTCATGCAGGACACTCAGAAAATAATGCAATTACGGGATTTGACGGTTCGACCTGGCAAACATATGAGATGCCGGAAGGTATCGGTACACGAGAAATATTTGCAATTACAGCCGATCACGATAACGTTTTATGGATGGCTGCCGATTGGGACGGTTTGCTGAGCTTTGACGGCACCGAATGGACTCATTACACTCCTGAAAATTCCGGAATTACTTCCGAACTGGTTCTTGAGGTAGCAGTCGACCATAACAACGTGAAATGGTTCGGTACACTGAACGGCGTCATCAACTTTGACGGCGTAAACTGGGACTCATACTATTTCTATTCCCCGGAATCAGTAAAAACATGCGGGATAGCCGGTGGTTATGTCTATTCCATAGCAATTGATCAGGATAATAACAAATGGTTCGGAGCGTATGGTGGCGGTATTACATGCTTAACGAAGGACAACGAGATACAATTCGTTGATGAGGAAAATATATTACCGACAACCGTTGTACTACATGGCAACTACCCCAATCCTTTCAATCCGTCAACTACCATAAAGTTGTCCGTACCCGAATCAGGTTTCACCGATCTCGTAATCTATAATGTTCTGGGCCAGCAGGTACGTGAACTCCTATCCGAAACAATACCGGCCGGAACACATCACATTTTCTGGAACGGAAAAGATGACAACGGAACACCGGTCTCATCCGGTATATATATTTCCTTATTGAAAAAAGGAGAAGTTACTTCAGCGTATAAAATGATGCTGAATAAATAGGGCCTGTTATTCGTAGGGACAGAATATATTCTAACCCTACGGTCAAAGCAAATGAGACAGAAATGAAATATCTCAAAATAGTATTTGCAATAACCATCTTTTGGCATGCTGTCACATTAATTCATGCTGATGGCACCTGGACACAATATCAAAGCTCCCAAAATACCCACGATATTGCATTTGAAGGGCAGTATGTCTGGTGTGCAACTAACGGAGGTGTGATCAGATGGAACAAAGAGGACAATACTCATACAATACTAACCACCAATGAGGGACTGGCTAACAATTCCGTTCTATCCGTATATGTCGGCAGAGATGGTGTAAAGTGGTTTGGCACAAAAAGCGGCGTTACCAAATATGACGGAAAAACCTTTACGACTTTCACCACAAAAGATGGCCTGATTTTTGATTGGGTTACGGCAATTTATAAGGACAGTATGGGTATATTGTGGTTCGGTACGCAGGAGGGTGTATCCAAATTTGACGGCACTTTGTGGACATCGATTACAACCGAAAACGGCCTTATATCCAATTATATTCTGGCAATTGAAGCAGATAAAAAAAATATGACATGGGTAATCTCAACAGAAGGTATTTCTGTTTTCGACGGCAATACATGGAAAATTTTCAGCAAAAGAGATGTTTTTAACGGCGCCCATATATCGGATTTTACTGTAGGGCCTGATGGTAATATCTGGGTAGCGACAAATCATGTTAACGGTTTATGGTGTTATGACGGTGTTACATGGAAAAACTATGACATTGATGTTAGCATCGAATCACTGGATTTCGACAGTAACGGTGTGCTCTGGATGGGTGCGGAAGGTAAAATATGCTGTTTTGACGGGACATTACTTAGCTGCTTTTCCGAAAGTCTTCAATACGAGTATTCGGATTACTTTATCGTCGCTGTCGATAGTAACGATACAAAATGGATCGGATCAATATCATCGGATGGGAAAAGACTGGGATTGTCAAGTTTCGACGGTAAATTTTGGACACATCATGCAATAAACTCAATCATAAACTCATCGGTTCACGCTGTTACCGTCGATCATGACAACATTAAATGGTTCGGCACCGAAAACGGTATCTCAAGTTTTGACGGCGTTCACTGGACGAGTTATAGCGCCGAAGATGAATTCGTAGCAAATGGTTATCATCCATTCATTGTTTATGGAGCATGCGTCGACCTCAACAACATCAAATGGTTTACCACCCGTTATGGTATCAAAAATTTTGATGGCGAATCATGGGAGACCTATACCAAAAACGACAGTCTTTCTTTTAACAAATTCCATACCGTGGTGATTGATCATGACAATGTGAAATGGTTTGCATCGACTGATGGAGTATGCAGCTTTGATGGTACCGAATGGAAAAGGTATACCGTTGATGACGGCCTTATCGATAACGTCGTCAATACGATTGCTGTAGACAATAACAACGGTTTATGGTTCGGAACGGACTATGGAGTCTCTTATTTTGACAGAATAAACTGGATGACATTTACCGAAGAAACCGGAATGCCCTCAGTGAAAGTCACCTCAATAGCGGTCGATAAAAATAATGTCAAGTGGTTTGGGGGAGAGACTGTATTGAGTTTTGACGGAATCACTTGGGAAGAGCACCGGTTTTACTCGGAACCTCTCAATCCGCTTTGCGGCGGAGCCCTGATAACCGTGGACAAAAACAATATCGTCTGGGTAGTCATGGCAGGCACCTGTACGGACGGAAGTTCAATTCCGGGTGGCCTTGCAAGTTATGACGGTACGACATGGACAACGTATGAAAACGATTTGGGAATATCGCGATTTAGGGCATCAGGTATCGCTGTCGATGACGATAACACAAAGTGGTTCGCAACCGCCAACGGCGCCATAAGTTATAAGGACAAACCGGGAAACGCCGTAGAAGAGAAAGAAAAACTCCCCGAAACGTTAACTATTACCGGCAATTACCCCAATCCGTTTAATCCGTCAACAACCATAGAATTTACCGTACCCGAATCGGGTTTTGCCGATCTGATTATCTATAACGTACTCGGACAGCGGGTGCGAAACCTCCTGTCCAAGACCATACCTGCGGGGACACATACCATTATCTTCAATGGAAAAGATGACAACGGAATACCGGTATCCTCCGGGCTATACATTTCCCAGTTAAGGACAGGAAAAATGACGTCAATACATAAAATGGTGCTCTATAAATAGGATGAACTACCCCGACCTAAGAGTCGAGGCATCAAATATTTAACACTCACCCCTGTCGCTTCACGACATCCCCTCTCTCGCACGCGAAAGAGAGAAAATAAATCGTGATCCACGATCTTTTGGGCTGATATTCCTCCCTCTATTCCGGGAAGAGAGGGAGGCCAGGAGGGTGAGTTCGGGTTGGGATGCTGGGATATAAAAAAACCTAACGCAAAAGTCGAGGAGTACTTTTAATTAATCTGATTTAAAACTCATTGTAGGGACAGAATTTATTCTATCCCTACAACACGGTCACAGCATATGAGACAGTGATGAAAAATCTCAAAATAATAATTACCATTATCATCCTTTTGTATTTTGCCACATCAATCTTTGCCGAAAGCGCCTGGACACAATATCCATGCGCACAAAACATTCAGGATATAGCATTTGAAGGGCAATATGTCTGGTGCGCAACAGACGGCGGTGTTATCAGATGGAACAAACAGGATGGTACACACACAATACTTACCACCAATTATGGCCTGGCGAATAATTATGTCAAATCAGTGTTTGTCGACAGCGATGGAGTAAAATGGTTTGGCACGGATAACGGGGTTACAAAATATGACGGCACAAGTTGTGAAACTATTACGGAAGGTCTCGGACTCATTAATTCACAGGCCAGTTTAATTACTCAGGACAAAAAAGGCAACATGTGGATTGGACTCGGAGATGGATTATCTAAATTTGACGGTGTAACATGGACACATTATACACCCGAAAACGGTTTTCCTATAGGCAATATCACAGCAATTACAGTGGACAAAAACAATATTATTTGGATCGGCACATCATGCGGTATAGTACGTTTTGATGGAACCACCCTGAAAACCTACACGGAAGACGATGGCCTTGCCGATGACAATATATCCGGATTGGTTGTCGGCCCGGATGGTACAATTTGGGCAAGCACCGAGTACGGAGGCGGTTTATCGAGTTTCGACGGCATTTCATGGAAAAATTACAATGTCCTGAATTCCGCCATATCAATAGATATCGACAATGACGGTGTAATCTGGCTCGGTTCATCAGAAACTATATGCAGCTTTAACGGAAAAGTATTATCCAGTTTTTCAAATAGCTTTCAGAATAAGATCAACGATGTTTATATCGTCGCTGTCGATAATGAAGGAATAAAATGGATCGGATCAAATTTCAGGTGCGGCAGCAATCCCGGTCTGTCGAGTTTTGACGGACAAACATGGAAGCACCATTCAATAAACTCGGTAATCAATAACATGGTTAACACAGTGACTGTCGACCATGATAATACCAAATGGTTTGGCACCTATTGCGGAATTTCAAGTTTTGACGGCGCCATATGGACTAACTATACCCCCGAACAGGAAATCGATGTTAACAAATTTGTTCCTTTTACGGTATACGATGCCGGTGTTGACCTTGACAATACAAAATGGTTCACCACACGTTACGGTGTTAAAAGTTATAACGGATTTACATGGAAAACATATACCAACAATGACAGCATTTCTTTTGACCGGTTCTATCACGATGTAGTGATCGACCGGAATAATATGAAGTGGTTCGCTGCGGTTGACGGTGTATGGAGTTTCGATGGCATCGAGTGGAAAAGATTTACGGTTGATGACGGCCTTATTTATAACTGTGTAAATACCATTGCTGTCGATAATAACAACAACCTTTGGTTTGGCACAGACTATGGAATCTCAAGTTTTGATGGAATTCACTGGATGAACTTCACTGAAGAGACCGGGATGCCTTCTGCCAAAGTAACGTCGATAGCTGTGGATAAAAATAACGTCAAATGGTTCGGCGGCAGTACTATCATGAATTTTGACGGCAATATCTGGGAAGAACATACATTTGATGTGACTCCCTTTGAATCTCTGTGCGGCGGTGTGGCAATGGCTGTCGATAATAAAGGAGTTGTATGGGCGGTAATGCAGGGTATTTGTTCCGGTGGTGGATATATTAGCAGTGGCATTGCTTCATATGACGGAACATCATGGACAACATATAAAGATATATTCCCGGGATGGCCTTTCACTGCGACTGCGATTAAAGTTGATGAAAACAACGTCAAATGGTTTGCCACAGGAAACGGTGCTATAAGTTATGACGATAAACCCGGTAACGCTGTCGAAGAAACAGAAATATGCCCGAAAACATTAGCTATTACCGGTAATTACCCCAATCCGTTCAATCCGTCAACCACCATAGAATTTGCCGTGCCCAAATCCGGTTTTGTCAATCTCGTTATTTACAACGTCCTTGGACAGCAGGTGCGAAACCTCCTGTCCAAGATCATACCTGCGGGAACACATACCGTTGTATGGAACGGAAAAGATGACAACGGTAAACCGGTATCGTCCGGCATATACCTTTCGCTGTTGAAAACCGGTGACATAACCGCAGCACATAGAATGGTGATGTATAAATAGTTATTGTTATTCGTAGGAACAGGATATATTCTGTCTTCAAACAAAAGAGGTAAAAAAATGAAATACTTCAAATTAATAATCACAATTACTGTATTATTGCTTACAATTACATCAATCCATGCCGAAGGAACATGGAAAGCTTATCTGAACAGCAACCAGATACTTGATATGACAGTCGAAAATCAGTATGTCTGGTGCGCTACTTCCGGTGGTGTGGTGAAATGGGACACAGCAGATGAATCGTATGACCATTACACATCGATTGACGGTCTTCAGTGGAATTATGTCAGCTCGTCTGCAGTGGATAATTCAGGTACGAAGTGGTTTGCCGGCAACTGGAATGGAGTATCGAGCTACGATGGAACCACATGGAAAAACCACATCAACGAGAGCCTGTCCGGACAGTATATCAGTTCGATCGCAGTGGACAGGGATAATAACCTGTGGTTTGCTGCTACCGGCTTAACCGTGTGGTTTTACGACAAAACAATGTGGAAAAAATATACCCTTAAAGAAGGCAATCCGAACACTATCGTTGTGGATAACGATAACAGAAAATGGATCGGTACGAAAAACGGTGCGGTATGTTTTGACGACTCGACATGGACAACGTATATGACGGAAGACGGTCTGGCCGACAATAATGTACAATCGGTAGTTGTCGATAAAAAAGGTGTTATATGGTTCGGTACATCCAAAGGCGTTTCGAGTTACGATGGGAAAAACTGGACAACCTATCCGTGGGAAAATTACACCGATGAAAAATTCCGTCCTGGTACTACCGGAAACATCGTACGAACGATAGCTGTGGATAAAAATAACGTGAAATGGTTTGGGACCGACCGGAGCGGCGCTGCAAGCTTCGACGGAACGACATGGACAATCTATACAACGGAAAACAGCGGTCTCAGGGATAATGAAGTCTATAAAATCGCTATTGACGACAATGATGGGAAGTGGTTTTCGTATGATCACGGCGGCACTGTACGGGGTTTAACAAAATTCGATGGCACCAACTGGGACGACTATCAAACCGAAGGCCCCTCTGGTAACACTGTACTTCACATCGGAATAGATGCGAACGATGTAAAATGGTTCGGCATGGTCGGTGACGGCACATCGCTTTTCGACGGCGTTTCATGGTCGACTGTTATTCCGCCTGATTTCCCGTTAAATTGGACTTTCTATGATTTTGCGGTCGATAACGAAGGTATAAGTTGGCTTGGAACAGGCGCCGGTGCTTCAAGTTTCGACGGTGAAAACTGGTCGCTCTATACAACCGAAAACAGCGGACTTGTGTCAAATGATGTGAAAGCTGTTGCCGTTGATCTGGACAATACCAAATGGTTCGGTACATCTGCAGGTATATCGAGTTTCAATGGAACTACATGGAAGACATTTACCGATGCGGATGGCCTTGTAAACAATTATATATCCGTAATCGCTGTGGACAAAAACAATGTGAAATGGTTCGGAACCGAAAAGGGCGTTTCAAGTTTTGATGGAAGTACATGGACAAGCCATTATGCGAACGGTTTTCTTGCAGGGAAAATTGTGCGGGATATTGCAGTGGATATAAATAATGTGAAGTGGGTCGCTACCGATTCCGGTATTGCCTGTTTCGATGGATCACTATGGACTACCTATACCACGGAAAACTGCGAACTTATAAATAATTTTGTGGTGAGCGTAGCGGTTGATCACAACAATGTTAAATGGTTCGGCTGTGCCGGTGAAGGTGGTCTGGCGAGTTTTGACGGAACAACATGGTTACACTACACAATGCAGGACGGGCTTGTTTCTGAACAAATAAATGATATCGTTGTGGACAAAGACAACGTAAAATGGTTTGCAACATATTACGGTATAGCGAGTTATGATGATGCTGACCGGGATAATCCCACATATGCTTTTTCTTATATAGAGCGGCAATCTTTGAAACTGACGGGAAATTATCCCAATCCGTTCAATCCATCAACGACCATCGAGTTTATCATGCCAGAATCCGGTTTCACCACGCTGATCATCTACAGTATTACAGGTCAAAAAATCCGTGAACTTACCGCCGATTATTTGACCGCTGGAAAACACCATCTCGTATGGGATAGCCGTGATTCCTACGGTAACGCTGTTTCATCGGGAATGTTTATATCGCAACTGAAAATGGGAAATATGAGGTCAACCAAAAGAATGCTTCTCATAAAATGAATTGTTTCTGTTTTTTCTTTCCACTTTGAAACTATGTAACTAATTTGTACTTCTTCTGCCTCTGTGCCTGCTGCCTTTGTGCCTAATCTTTTCACGAGTGTTCGGTTTTATTTGTTGCAATACCAAGACCGGTAACAAAAATAATAACGACAAGCCACAGAAATAATCTGAACCAGTCGACCGGGTATCCGTAGGTTATTGGTAAGAACTGTACCGATTGTTTTGATATGATCTGGGGTGGAAAAACACAGAGCGTTACGATAAATAATATCCCCATCCCGAGAAAAATCTTTTGCCATGTATTCATAAATTATTCTTCCATCTTGTGAATTTACAATACGCCAATTTTTCGAAAAGACCAATAAATTTGAAAATATACATCGGTATTTCAATACTTTATAACAAAAATACTTCTCACCACTCCAAATGCAATATTTTTCTTCTACAATAAATTTATTTATGTATTTCACACAAGATCAAACAATTACTTAAAACACCAACCAATTATTGAACTTATATCTTCATAAGAAGATAAAATCCGGAGATTTTCAGGTACTTTTTTCAGTGAGTACACAGAACGGGGAAAAGCAAGTTCTTCCTGTATCAGTTCCTGTGATGCAGATTCCAGCTTCTGATCCCGTATATCAATCATTACAACTTTCCCCGGCGCTACACATCCGATTAAATCCGGTAAATCATAGGCTGTCAATGCCCCGGCGACACAACTGCGAAAATCAATTTCATAGGGGTGATTTATACTGTCGCTATTTTTAATCAGACCTACCTTATAGTTCCTTTTCATCACTATCGACCGATAGGAAATGAACGGTTCGATTAAAACCACATTATTAATTGATGGTTCAAAAGCAGCCGCATGAAGCAGCGCCGGGCACAAATCGCCAACCGCGACGGCACATATATTTATCGGATTGACTTGTGTGAGAGACTGAGCATAATTGACCACACGTGAAATATCACCGGCCTGAATACCAACAATACTTTTTCCGATGAGGATCGCAGTATAATCATCAGCAAGATCCCGTGTCGCTGTATTTTTTGACTCCCCGATACCCAAAACATCGGGCGCGACAACAACATATCCCTTCCTGACCAATTTCTCAATTTCTCCGCCGGGAGATGCTTCAGCTATTTTCCCATTCGGATGCAGGTAAATAACTGCCGGTGACTTAACACTGTCATCGGGAACAAAAAATAATAAAGGTATAACATAATCTCCATCACCTTCGATAGCATACATCTCGACCGAATATCCGTCTCTCCGGTATCTACCCTGAAAGAACGGATTGCACGTATCATTAGAAGTCACATATCCCGAAAGTTCCTTCGCTTTTTTCTTTACCTGTTCTAAGTGTTTTACACTATTTTCCCTCGATTTTTCAATATCTGCCATTAATTTCTCAGTTTCATCTTTATTAATATCGAATATGAACCTGCCATGTAAATAAGTTGAAATCTGACCTGTCGGTGTAACCTGCAACTCTTCGGGAGTTAACACTTCCACTTCTATTTCTGTCGAATCGCCGGGCAGATTGAGATGTCTCTGGAAAAATGCGTAGATCGCTTCATTATTTTTTTTGGTGAAAGCATGTGTGCTGTCATCCTCAGAATAGTGCAGATTATCTTCTTTTCCAAAAGCTTTATATGCCCTTTTTACCTCACGGTAAGCTTCATGGGTACCCTGAATGGAGATATACTGATCCCTCGTCGTAAATACCATGAGAGTCGGTTTCGGCGCTCTAACCTCCAACAAATCTTCAAAAGTAATACCTTTCAACAGTCCGTGATAAAACTCAGTCTCGGCATCCTGCGCACCTTTTGTCTCAAGCTCTCTTCTCTGAGCAGTCGCCCATGCACTGGGCACAGACACCTTAACTCTATCATCGAAGGCACCGATGTATGAGGTTACCGTACCACCACCCGAAAATCCTGTCAACCCGATTCTTTCAGGATCAACCTCGGTGCGTGTGAGCAGATAATCGATAGCCCTGATCCCGTCCCAGATAAAATACCTCGCCGGAGAAACACCGGAAAGAAAACACTGATTGCCGAAATAACAATGTTCGATCACACTGTAGCCGACAGAGGAAAAGTTGATTTCAGGATCATAACACTGGACATTTTCTCCCTGGCCGGGAGGATCAATCGTGAGCACGATGAAACCTTTTTTCACAAGATTAAGGATTAGAACCTGAGGATCTTTTGCCCTGAACGATTCCTGATAATGTCCCATAACATTGAGTATTGCCGGCCTTTTGCCAGCTATATCATCAGGTATAAACAGGCATCCGATAACATACAGTTCAGGCATCGATTCAAAAATGACCTTCTCAACCCTGTATCCATCTTTTTGAACGACTCCGGTGATTTTAGAATTAAGTGGCGTTTTTTCGGGAAAAGGGCCGACAATATCCATCAGCGTTTCTCTGACTTTTTCCTGTCTTTTTAGCCAGTCTTCTTTCGTCACTAACTGTGATATTTCCCGATCTCTCAGATCGTAATATTGGGAAGCCTGTTTGAGCAGATGCTTTATCAGAAGACTGCCGCCATCGTTCCAGTTAATCCACTGGTTAAATACATTCAGGTTTTCTTCCTGCCCAACAGCTATTTCCACGCTGCCAAGAACAAGCAGAAAAGCACATAATAAACCGGTGATATGCCTTCTTCCCACACAGAACAAAACATTGAAAATTCTAAAACACATGATGATATTCCTCAAAAGATGTGTATGACATCAACTTTGTATCAGAATATTATCACTTTCACAATTTTTATCAAGATTAATTTGAACGCTTATTCTGAATTTTAATTGTCCTTTAAAACGCATGGTGAAAAAGGCCATTACCCAATAGAATCGGAACGAATCATATAAAATGCGTACTTTTTGTGCGATCCCGCAAGCGAAGCACAAGGTCGTGCAACACCTTGTGCGGAAATGTGATACATTAACATCAGATTAATATGGGGCTGTGCCCCTTTCCCGGAAAAGGTGCGGAAAAACACGGGAAATGCCGGGTTTTTCCGTCAATCCCGACTTTTTCACCAGGCTTCTAAATTAAAGACCTCTTAATAATATTTATTTACTTTTTTGCTTGCCCAAAAAAGTAACAAAAAAAGGCACCCTCATGAAAAGCTTTAATCCTCGTTCATATCATTTTTCCGGGAAACGCAGAACTCACCTCCTTTACTATGTTTCGGAGATTCAAACATGCTGCGTTTCTTTTTCCGTAAAAAACAATATTCACTCGGAGCTTTTCAATAGGGATACAGTCATTGTTCAGTCAATTATAAACTAATAAACACATTACTTCCCTCAACTACCACCGGGGGAAGTATGCTGCATTCTCCCAAATTAACCCACTTTCACCGGGGGCAGTTCATCCCAGCGGGTGGTGTACCGCGGCGAGCGTTTGTTGAATTTTGTTTTCCAGCGCTGTTTCAGACCCGCAGCGGCATAGCGGAGCGTTCCAGCCCCCATGGTATTGTTGACACGGTCGAGCGCTTTCATAAGCTGTGCCGAACCCTCAAAGTCACGGACATAAAAGAGGTCGGTTTGAATCTGGCCGACCGGGACAAGCCCGGTGAGCACCACACCCGCACGATAAAACCGGAAGCCCTCGCGAAATATGGCGTTGATCCCGCGGAATGCAAAATTGATAAGCTCATGGGTACAGTCAGTGGGCACCGGGATATTCAGCGCCGTCGAGTTGGCGTACTGCGGCTCCTCCTTGAACCGGTTGGTCATGATAAACACCATAAGCGCCCCGGCAGCAGAACGCTGCTTTCTGAGCTTTTCTGCCGCCCGCGATGTATAAGTCGCAATCGCTTCACAGACAGCGTCACGGGTCCGTACCAGCTTCCCGAACGCCCGTGATACGCATATCTCCTTTTTCGCCGGTGGAGCCAGCTCATACGGAATGCAGGGTATTCCCCGCAGTTCTTTCAACATACGTACTCCCACAACACCCATGTGTTTTTTCACCCATACCTCACCGGCCCGGCTGAAATCCAGCGCGGTCTGGATGCCGTTCTTGTTGAGGAACCGTGCATACCGTCGCCCGATGCCCCACACATTTTCCACCGGCACAACTGCAAGTGCCTGTTCCCGGTACGGCGACCCGGTGAGATTGACAACTCCATTAGCCTTCCTCGACCGTTTGGCCAATCTGTTTGCAATTTTGGCGAGTGTCTTGGTCTCCGCGATACCGATGGAAACCGGTATGCCTGTCCACTGTTTGACAGTGGCCCGTATGTCACGGCCATACGCGACAATATCACGGCCTTCAAAACCCGAAAGGTCCAGAAACGCCTCATCGATGGAATATACCTCCATTTTAGGGGTAAACAACGAGAGCGTCTCCATCACACGCTGCGACAGGTCGCCGTACAGCGTATAATTTGAAGAAAAAACATGTACACCCGCCGATCTGACCAGGTCCTCCGCTTTAAAGATCGCAACGCCCAGTCCCAGGCCGATTTCCTTCGCTTCCTTTGATGCAGCCACAACGATGCCGTCATTGTTGGAAAGCACCACAACGGGCTTCCCCTCGAGTTTCGGGTTGAATACCCGCTCGCAGGAAGCATAGAAATTATTACAGTCGACAAGCGCAACCATGGGATTTCAGTTCAAAGTTCAAAGTTTAAAGTCAAAGCTCATGAATGGCGGTTGTGACCACTCCCCATATTTCGCAGTTCATTTCTGCGCCGATCCGGAGGGGTTCATAAGCGCCGTTGTCCGGTATAAGCAGTAGTTCGCCATTCGTTTTCCGCAGTCGTTTAACCGTCAACTCGCCGTCAAGCACCGCAATCACCACGCTCTTATCGACCGGTTTGAGCGCACGATCCACAATCAGGATGTCGCCGTGGTGTATGCCCGCATCGACCATGGAATCGCCATCCGCACGAACGAAAAATGTCGCCGCCGGGTGCCGGATAAGATAGCTGTTCAGGTCAAGTTTATCATCGATATAGTCGTCCGCAGGCGAGGGGAACCCGGCGGGCACACTCTCGGTAAAAAGCGGGCACAGCGCTACAGATGGCCGTGCAGCGGACTGCATTATTTTCATATATGTATCCATTTAAAGTATTTTCTGCATACTGTCTGCACATCCTCGTTCACCCCAAAAAAAACAACCATCCGCCTGACCCCCTCTCTCGTGGGGACAAGAGAGAGAGTCAGAGGATGAATTTGAGGTAAAAGGGGGATAATGCATTTTTTCAATCTGCCTAAAACAAAGCGGCAATAAGTGTAATAAATAACATAGTGTAAATCATTACTCTTGTCAAGAAAAATTTTTGAGAGACGGAGAAAATTAATTGGAGCTACAATATGCCGGGTATAAAACCTATGTCATTACTGGCGGGATTACCTGAGGTTTATCAGCGGATATCAAATTCCTGACATAAATGTTATTATGCAAGTACAGGATGTCGAGAATAAAAAATGCAGGGTATTGTCAATTACTTCCGCAGCACGTCAACATAATTGACTCCGACAGACTCGTTCTTTTGCCTGATCCACGCTTCGAGCCGTCCCGGCTCCGCTTCGAGCTTTACCGACGGGAAGGTAAATGTGCCGGATTTCACCGCAACCGGTGCGCTCAGGTGTATTCTGCCGAACCTGAAATGGGCTTCCGCCGGAGTATCGAGCGGGGCAAACCGGAGTTTGATGTCATATGTGCCCGTCTCCGTCACGAGAATTTCCCAGTAGCCAAGGTCTCTCTCACCCCACCCTGCGGCCGGGCCGCGCCAGTCCTGACGGGTCAGAATCACCGGGTTTTCATGAGGAGTTCCCACCTGTATACGCGGCGGAGCAAATCCCCGTGCCGAAACATCGGCAAACCAGCGCTCATAGCCCGCAAGCATTTCACGGACAATGGTTGGATGTTGACCCGCAATGTTCTGCGATTCTGCGGGATCATTCTGCAGATCGTACAACTCGAGATTCTCCAGCGCATCCCGCACATTCCTGTCCATGTCGATATCCTGCTCGAAATTCCGGGGCTGAACAAGTTTATAACGCTGGGAAACGGCCGCGACCTGACGGTACAGTATGCCCTCGTCCCCACGGTGCCACTGGGCATAGAGGGTACGATCAGGCCAGTAGGTATCCGGTCCGGTCAGAACAGGCATAAGGTCGACGCCGTCAATCGTGATATCCTCCGGCTGCGACAATCCGCACGCATCGAGCATTGTGGGTACCATATCGATATGCGACCCGATGGCCGAAACCTTTGTGCCCGCGCGAAGTTTCTCCGGCCAGCGGATGAAAAACGGCACACGGATACCGTTCTCGTACACACCGCCTTTACGGCCTCGTAACCCGGCGTTGAACCGGTCATCCTGATTGGCGCTCAACTGGGGGCCATTGTCGGTCAGAAAGATCACGATGGTGTTGTCCCCGATACCGAGCGACCTGATTACAGCTAACAGACGCCCGAAATTATCGTCGATGTTGGTTACCATCCCGTAAATGCGCGCGGTTTCTTCGTTCAGCCCTTTGGAGAGATACGGCTGCATATACTCATCGCTGATCTGCAGCGGCGTGTGCGGAGCGTTTGTAGCGAGATACACGAAAAAGGGTTTGTCCCGGTTCTGCCGTATGAACCCGATAGCGCCGTCGGTGAAAATATCGGTGCAGTAGCCGCTGTATTTTTTATCGACATTGTTGTGTTTGAGTATGGGATCGAAATACATGTTTCCCGGCGGGTCAGACGGCTGTCCTATGCCGCCGCCGTTGTGCACCAGCGATTCGCCGAATCCCTGCTCCGACGGTCTCAGCGGATAGTTGTCGCCGAGGTGCCATTTGCCGAATATCCCGGTGGCATATCCCGCATCGCGCAGCATCTCGGCAATGGTGACCTCATCCGGACGCATCATGGCCCGTCCCAGATAGGTATCGACCACGCCGGTTCGGTAGTAATAGCGTCCGGTCATCAGGCAGGCACGGGTCGGTGCGCATACCGGCGAGACATAGAACCGTGTCATCTCGACACTTTCTTTGGCAAAGGCATCGAGATTGGGTGTCCTGATGACGGTGTTGCCGTGGCAGCCAAGATCGCCGTACCCCTGGTCATCGGTCATAACCAGCACAATATTGGGCCGTTTCGCCCCCTGTGCACAAACTCGCGGAACAGCCTGAAAATCCGCTGCCAGCGCCGCAGCGCTGCCAATCGCCGCTTTGCCCGCCCAGTCGATAAAATCCCTCCGGGTGATGCCGCCGGTTATTTCTGCCATGTTCCACCGCCTTATGGGAATTAAAAGTCTGTTATTCGGTTATTTCGGATGTATTGAACGAATACGATCTTACCACCATGTTTTTGTCGAACCGTACCACAAGGTCACGGGTTACCGATTCCCCTAACAGACGGTATTTGTAATAGCCGTAGGTCCAGGTTTTGTCACCGTCCTCGATACCGGTGCGCCACGGCGATCCGAACATACGGTTGATGTCCCCCTGCGTCGTTTTGCCGATCCGTATGTCGGCGACGATATCGGTCGGGAAATCCCGCCCCACAGTGGCGCAGGAGGTTATAAAAACGGTGATAATCACAACCAGAATCAATAAGCCGGTTTTTTTCATGATATACTCCCACAGGTGTAAAGTGCAAAAACAAAAAAGAATGAAACTGATAAAATGTAAAAATTATTCGGGTGCGAATCCATTGTTTTTTCTGGCGATCCCCTATTTTTTCGGAAATACGTAGGAATAAGAAAATAACCATCAACAGTGCTGACGATAAAGATATTTAGGCAGA
>JAFGMP010000468.1 GCA_016927495.1 Candidatus Latescibacterota bacterium
ACTATAATTTAGCGCTTCGGTTTTACTGTTCATCTTCATCTGTTATGAGTATTCTTAACCGATACAGGGATAATAATAAGTCATCTGTCGGGATTTTTTTGTCCTTCTCAAGTAATAGAGCGAAGACGTCATCATTAGTGCGATCCCCGTCAAACAAGTCCAGCATTTCATAAATGGCTCTCGGTATCTCAACCGGATCAAACGGCGAATAACCGATTAGTGTACAGAAATCTTCATTACTGCTTTTCACCTGAAGTTTCGGATTACGTTTCAGAATATATGGAGGTTCATTATTCATCAGTGTATCGTACGATTTTTTGAGTTCTTCAAGCATAATTATATGAGAAATACCGGTAATACGTTCAAAATCGCGGAGTGTAAGGTCTTTGACGATATGAAATGTCTCCCTGTAGAATTCTTCTTCCCGTCCCTCCCACTCACCCCAGAGCGATCTGTAATTTTCCCAACTAAGCGGCTTATCATCGAGTTCCGCAACAGTAAGATGACCAGAATTCGGTATATTCTTTATGATTTTTGAACAGTCCAGGCCCATTGTCAGCAGTGTATACTGCGTAAGAACCTCTTCAACACTCTTTAAATATTTTCTCAATGTCAGCCAGAAAGCTCTATCGTCAAATCCTCCGGTATATTTACAAAACCATGTGTTACAGGTGGCATTCCAGTAGGGTCTTACAGTACAAATTCCCTTTACTCTGTCATAATAGGGGCAAATAAGCCAGTTGCTTCTGCCAAAATAGTCATACTGTGTATGTGTCAGTAAAAAATGATATTTTTTCGGACGGAGTATGCCGTGAGGTGTGACCTCGATTCTGCTGCTTATCTGTTTCCGCATACGCTGCCGTCCATCCTCATAACATGGATCGGTACTATCGAGAAGACCACCGACTATATAATTTGACAGGTTGGGATAATGAGTGCAACATTTGCTCTCTGGCGAAAAGAAATTTTTGTCGGTATCATCAAATCCATGATCGGAAAGCATGGGACAGTTATTACAAGTTGCAACCGTCTCTTCCGGTATGGTATTTTGGAAAAAGGAAGGCAGAAATTTTTGATAAAAGAAAGGCAGAGAAGTGTCAATTCTACGAAAAGACATAACCGGTCCTGAATGTACTTCCGATAAATTTTACAAACTTCAACAAAAACTGTTTTATCGTTGCTATTTATTTCCCATATACAATCGACGCCAAACGTTTCCAGTCATTTGGCTTTTCATCAATACAATTTTTCTGATCCTCATCAACCGTCACAACCGGATCAAATGTACCGCCTTTGATTCTTTTCAGCTTTTCACCGGAAATTTCCATATCATCAGGCAAATCATAAATCTTTATGCGTGACATGGTGAATCATCCCTCCTTCTCCTGATTCTCCACCAGTTTAACATATTCGTTATAACTTATTATTACCGATACAGGTTTACCGTGCCGATCGACAACAAATTTCCTGCCGTTAACCGAAGTTTGATGAAGTATATCGCCAAAATTGATTTTTGCGTTCGTTGCTGCGACAGTTTCCAGATCATTAATTGTAATTTTTGCCACGATTTTCACCTCGTATATATATGTAAATTTTCAACTTTATTAAATAAATCACACAAAAAATGAACGGATTGTCAAGTATTTTTTTATATCATAAATATAGTGGAGTCCGTCAATTAATTTTTTGTCTGTATAACCTCGGGATCAACACTCTTAAATTGAGGCATACACTCACCATAATCGGCATTTATAAATGTAGGATCACAGATGATATACCGTGTATTGTTATACAGAACCGAATCACCCTCTACATTTGATGTGAATTTTACCGCAGTCGCTAAATGTCCGGGATAATGAAGTCCAATTACCTCCAGTCCCAATAAATGAGTTGTAAGGTATGCAAACAGGAACGAGCGGTCCTCACAGTCAGAATACGGGTAAAAAACAGTTTCTTCCGGAAATAACGGTTTTTCCACACCAAATTGTTCATCATCGGTACGGTAATTAAATGCAGTCTGAACAAAGCGAAGCAGTATATTGACCGCCTCACCTTCTGATTTTCCATCGATAATCGGTTTCAGGCCATCGAGCAGCGATGTTTCGGTTTCAGGTGCAAGTGATGCTTTGAAATAGACATCCAGATTGATTTGTGGATATGAGTCGAAGTAATCGACAACATTTATATTATACTGCACCGGTACGGAAAATTCTGTGCCATGAAAACTAAAAGTAAAGTTTCTCGGTTCTATTTGCTTTTGCAATCCCGGAGACCGGTATACAGTGTAATCGATCAACTGCACTGCTTCTTTATGATTTCCTTCGTATGTATATAATGAATGAACTTCACTATTTACCGTACCCAAAAATGTAATATAATATGTCTTTCCACCCAATTCATAAAATGGAGTATTGTATACCGTATGCTTGGAAGGCAGAAGTAGTACAATCCGGTTGTCATCAAAACCTGTATGTGCATCGAAACCGGATTTCACCAGCATGAACCATATGAACAGCACCTGATCATTTCCGGGTTGTAAATATAATTGTTCTGCCGCACCGGTTAATAATAAACAATATCCCCAGTCATTCAACTCGAGCTCTTTTCTGACCTGCAGCATTTGCATCAGAAAATTCTCATAATCATATTTACCGATTGTTTCCCAGAATGTGCTAATTGTGCTTTCTGAAACAGTGCCGTGCAATCTGACATTCAACCGTTTGTCATACCGTATACGAATCGGAGTACCAAAAAATGATAAGGACAGAGGCTCTCCTTCCCTGCCTCCAAAATCAATGATTTTTGGTACATCGGCTGTTGGTATTGATTCGGGACGAGTTGTTTTTTCCGGTTCCGTGACAGGTGGTTTTTCCGGCCGGGCTATTTGTTCAGGCTTTTCAGGAACAACCTGTTCGGGAGCTTCCGATTTTTTCGGGGTTGCATCGGGCCTTTTTTCAGGTTCCGGTAATTTTTCTTTTTCCGGTTTCGGCTCTATTTTGGGATCCGGTTTTTTTTCAGGTATATCAGAAGGACGGGCAATCGGCACATTTTCCGGTTTTGGCTCTGTGTAAGGTTTTTTTCCGGTATTTAAATCCAGCTCTTTCCATGCCCTGTTCAGTATCTCTGCAAATTCCTTGTCAACAGCCTTCAACCGTTCCAGTTCTTCATCAGCTTCTTTTTTTAATTGTTGAAATTTTTGATCCTGTTCCCTTACCAAATCTTCGAAGGGATCCTGAGCATACAGATGTGCCGGAACAAATAAAACATACATGATAAACATTACTTTAATAGTCTTGAAAACATGCATGGTTAGCATCCTGTGATATTGTTTATGGCCTTCTCCCCTGATTAACACTTTTCCGGTAAACTTTATTTTTTCAAACATATCAATAAAATAAGTACAGTGCAACGACATCACAACTATTATTAAATATGAAAGTAATTCGGGAATATGTTGATGTTAAACCATCTTTTATCTATATTTTCATGCATTGATACTATGTGACATGGTGAGGCGATTTATGGGTTTATGGTTAATTGTTTGGTTCTTTGTTCTGGGAATTATGGTGACTGCTTATGTGATAGTCGGCGGAACACGGCTTGGTTTCGGACTATGGTACTTGTTCGCACCTTCTTTCGAGCGTGAATACATCCTCAAAGCTCTTAAACCGCATATTGACGGTTCAGAACTGTGGATAGTACTTGCGGGAAGTTCACTTTATATTCTGTTCCCCTGGATTTATAATGTTGTATTTAGCGGATTTTACCCGATAATCAGCGTCATAGCTGCAGTTCTCGGTTTTAGAATTGTTGCATTGCTGGTGAGAAATATTTTAAGATTCAGTTTATGGCGATCCTTCTGGGATGTTTTAATATCCCTATGTTCCCTTATACCAATTTTCCTTATCGGAATAATCACCGGATATATTCTCAAAGGAGTTCCGCTTTACAGTGTGGGACGTTTCAATATTAATATTTTAGGGTATATAAGCCATTATACCATAGTCACCGGGCTTATGATTTTGTTCGGAAGCGCAATTTTGAGTTGTACGGCTATTGCGTGGAACAGTGATGGAATTACCCGGATCAGATCACGTAAATGGGCATTTTATTCATCGCTGATTCTGTGTGTCCTCATGGTCGATCTCACTATATGGAGCCTTAATATTTCTCCCTATATATCCGCGAATATCAGGGCAAATCCCTACCTTTTCGTTATTCCGGCAACAACATTTATAACAGCTATCGAAATACCGGTTTTATTGTACAAACAAAGATTCATGTTTTCATATGTATTGACTGTCGTCGTAATGACAGGACTTGCTTTATTATTCTTTGTCAGTATTTATCCTCATCTGAAAACAATTTTTTTTGAATCGCGCCCGAATCTTCCTGTCAAGTTCGAGGCAATGATGGAGTTAAGAAAAAAAATGCTTCCTGTTTATATTGTTTTTATGGCGGCTGTCATAGCACTTCAGATATTGATTTTTCGAACATACAGACAGCATGTTCATTGCCCGCTGCCCCACGATGAAGAAGATTACAGCTTGTTATAAATTTAATCGTTGTTAATACTTAAATGATGTGTATTTAAATTGATCTATACCAGCCGGGACGGATAAACAGTTATGTGTGGAATTGCCGGTTTGTTTGACCTGACCAGAAAACCGATAGCAGTACAAGACCTCAAAAAAATGTCCGATATCATCAAACATCGCGGTCCTGATGACAGCGGTATATCACTGCTTGAGGAAAATCCCGAAAGATGCCTTTTCACAAGAGACTATAACACAATATCACAGACAAAGCCATATTATGCAGGTTTTGCACACAGACGTTTGTCTATTATCGATCTGTCGGTAAACGGTGTACAACCGATGCCGGACAAAACAAATGAATTATGGATCACCTATAACGGTGAGATTTTCAATTACCGGGAACTACGAACAGAACTCGAATCCTGCGGCCGAACATTCCGGACACAAACCGATACGGAAGTGATTCTTCAGGCATATGATGAATGGGGAATTCACTGTCTCGATACATTCAACGGAATGTGGGCATTCGCCATATGGGATACCAAAAGCCGCAGGTTGTTTGTCGTAAGGGATCGCTTCGGTATCAAACCTCTTTATTATACCTTTAAAAACGGAACATTCGCTTTCGCGTCCGAACCGAAAGCGCTGCTTTGCCTTGATCAAATATCTCACGATCCGGATAACCGTGCTATAGCGGATTATCTCGTTCATTCACGGGTGGATTGTTTTGATTGGACTTTTTTCAGTGATATCAAACGACTCGAACCGGGTTGCTATTTCGATATTCCCATCGATGGGCAATCCCTGCCCGAACCGAAACGTTGGTGGAATCTGGCAGAAACTCTCTATACCGTTTCGGAAAACGGGAGTGAAGAACAGTTCCTCGAACTTTTCAGATCCTCGGTGAAACTCAGATTGAGAAGCGATGTACCCATCGGCACCTGTCTTTCAGGCGGACTGGATAGTACAGCAGTCGTTTGTGTAGCCCGTCCCTGGCTGACCTCATCAAACCAGAAAACATATTCTGCAATGTATGATTCATCATTTAACGAGGACGAATCGAAGTATATCGACGAGGTAGCAAAATTTACTCATCTTGAAAACTATCCTGTCTACCCATCAGCTGAAGATCTGCTAAAACATATTGAAGAATTCATTCGCTTTCAGGATGAACCGTTCGTCTCGACAAGCCAGTTTGCCCAGTTCAAAGTGTTTCAGACTGCCAAAAACAACGGAACGACCGTTACCCTGGATGGCCAGGGAGCTGATGAGGCACTTGCAGGATATCAGTATCTTCACCATGTTTACGTAGCCGGTTTACTTCGAAGCAACAGGTTTGGCAAAGCGTTACGGGAGTTATCGGCATTTCGTGCTGTGACAGGGACATCATATCGAGTATCAGTACCGGCTGTTATAGGAGGACTGTTTACTCACAGAACGATGATACGTCTCGCCAACCGTTATGATCCCGGCAGATCAATATCATGGATCAAACCGGATATAGTTAACAGTGCATCTTCTATAAACGCACCTGAAAGCCCCGGTTCGCTTGACTGGTTGAATAAGAGGCTTTACGAGCTTTTCACTGTCTCCAGCCTACCTGCGCTGCTGCGTTACGAGGACAGAAATTCTATGGCCTGTTCCGTCGAGGCGCGACTGCCATTCCTTGACCACCGGCTGGTATCGTTCATGTTTTCGCTGCCCCCCGAACAAAAAATACGCGACGGATGGACGAAACATATAATGCGAAAAACACTGCATGGAATCATTCCTGAATCCATACGTACGAGAACAGACAAAATCGGATTCACCACTCCGGAAGCTCGATGGTTCAGGCAAGACCTCCTGCCTTTTATAAGAAATACGCTGAATTCCGAAACAACAAAAAAGCGCGGGTTCTATGACATACCGAAACTTATATATCTGGTCAACAGACATGCATCAGGTAAGATCAACGCAAGCAAAACATTGTGGCGGGCATTGAATTGTGAGTTGTGGTTCAGGCAGTTTATTGATTAGCCGGTTTTTCTTTTTTCAGAAGATTGCCGAAGATGGAAACATGGGCGGTTATTATAAGAACAATAAATAGGATGATGAGCACAATCCCAGGAATTTTAAAAGTATAACCTATCAGCGCAAGAAGATAAAACCGTGGGGCACGTGACACGAAAACACCAAGCATATATTTTAATACCGGATAATGACCCATAACAACAAGAAAACGAACGGGAAAAAAGGGAATCGGTGTAAAACCGGCAACAAGAATAGCTATAAACGGGGCTCTGTTGAAAAGTTCGACAGTTTTTCTGACTGATTTCTTTCTCTGCATCTTTTCAAATAAATTCGTATCGCTGACAAACCTGAAAACTGAATAATTTATTCCCTCGGCAAGCACCGTACTGATAACAGAGACTATTGCGACAGTAAATGGTGAATAGAATTTGCCGTAATACAGTAAAACAGGTTCATGAGGTATCAGGCCAATAAGAAATTCAGACGGAAACGAGTAAAAAAAGAGCACAATAAGACTCTTGCTCTGCCGTATCGAATCGGAACAGAGCCAGATAACAAGCAGCGCAAGAATCATGACTATTTCAAACAGAAACAGCAGCATTCTCGGTAATGATTTTAGTGAGGTTTTTCCGGTGTCCTGTAGCACATCATGTTCCTTGCAAAATTCTCATGTTAAAAATCCGGTGCTATCTGGCAAAGAGTGACTGTAAACCGCCTTTGATAAGGTTATTCATCGGTTTTTCCGTACTCGATCTTATGCAGGTATGACATGAGGTACAGGTATTGTTGGCGGTAAATCCAACTTTCAGGTCTTTCCATGATGTATAGTCGGTTATGATAAGCCCGCAGGGTGACAGCGTGGCATCCGGATTGACAACCAGAAACCGTTCTCCGGCACGGCAATCCGGAATCGATTCGGTTTCGAAAAACTCAACCATGTCATAAAAAAATGAATCGGTCGTCCGTACCGTGTTGTATTTCTTTTTGAATTCGAGCAGTCGAGTGATAATGTCTTTGAATTCCGGGATATCCTCTTTCGAGAGCATATAACTCTTATCCTGAGTCCGTAACCAGGTATAGGGGCTGAAATTGATGTTGACACCCCAGTCACGTGCGACTTCGGCCATCTTCGGCATTTCACGGAAGTTATTGCTCTGCACCACACTATTCAGGGTAATTGCTTTGTCCTTACCTGAATCTATCTGCGCCGTAAGATTTTTTATCTTGTTGAACAGGCCTGGTATTTTTCTGAATTCGTCATGACGTTCATCCGGATAATCCAGGGATACGCTGTATACATCGACACCTATATCGCGAAGGCGGTAGTATTTTTCTGCGGTGAGAAGAGCAGCATTCGTCACGAACACGATATACGGAGTGCCATCCGGCTGTTTCAGCGCCTTGATGATGTCCTCCACATCCTTACGCAGCAGCGGTTCGCCGCCCGAAATCTGAATTACCACAGGTTTTAGCTCAAAAAACCGCTCTGCAAACTGCTGCGGCGTCGCTCTTTTTTCCTCGACCATGCCGCCGCGGTGACAGTGCTTGCACCGTGCATTACAACTGTGGGTAATTTCAAAAGAGACACAAAAGGGACGGTTCTGAAAATAATTGAGAACACCTCGTTTGGTAAGGGATAAAGTGCGTTTGAGAGAATTCATGCTGACCGTATCTCCGTTTTTTAATGACCGTCAAAATATTTGGAATTATTACGAAAATATTCATACAGGTAAATAAATTAATTATTTTCTAATATATATAATCGATTACCGTATTTCATTTTTTATTTTGAATTTTTTTTTAATTACATATTCAAAAAACTAACTTTGATATAATATTTAAAGATTACCCAAAGGAGGTTATGCTCATGAAAGACACATCAAAAAGCCGTCGCCGATTTTTAAAGACATCAGCAGGGTTTTCCTCAGCTATAGGCCTTGCCGGAATACCCGGCGCCACAAAAACGGTATGGGGAGAAACATTAGACCTTGAGGAACAGAAAAAACGTATCGGGGCTAATGAGAAGATTCAGGATGCGCGGGCAGCAGCGTTAAAAATCCTGAAACCGACGCAAAAAGAACTGGAGCACGGGCTTGAGCTTCACGAAAACTCCCTTGTGTTCGAGTCGTACGGCTTTGCTCCCCGAGCGGCGCTCGATGGCGACAGAATGCGGACTGCAATAGAATCGGGCGCCACCGACGCGGAACTTGAAGACTTGCGCGAGGATATGTATATGACACGATGGGCAACAGTTCCCTCGGAACGTATCGAATTTCTGGACGCCATGAAGGCTGCCGGTGTGACCTGCATATTTCAAAATGCCGGGCAGGAAGGTTTCGAGGTTCATCGACTTGTTAAACGCCTTGCCCGTTACACCTATGCGACCGACCTGATGCGCGATGTTGTCCCCAAGGCTGTCACACCCGATGATATAGTTTTCGCCAAAGAACAAAACCGGCACTGCCTCTATTTCAGCGGCAACGGTGTACCGGTACCCCAGGACTGGCTGTCTGCCGAGGAAGAACTCGCTTATATAAAGATATTCTTTCAGTTGGGTATCCGTATGATGCATCTTACCTATAATCGCCGTAACATGATCGGGGACGGCTGCGGCGAACCGGCCAATGGTGGCTTGAGTGATTTCGGCCATGCAGTTGTAGCGGAGATGAACAGAACCGGTGTGATCGTCGACATTGCCCATTCCGGCTGGCAAACAAGCTTTGATGCGGCTATGGCATCAGTGAAACCAATGGTAGCCAGTCATTCTGTCTGCTGCGCTGTCCATGAACATTTCCGGGGTAAGCCGGACAATGTAATCAAGGCAATCGTCGACACCGGTGGATATATAGGGATATGCTGTATTCCCCGGTATCTTGGAGGGGAAGGCAATATAAAAGCCATGCTGAATCATATCGATTATGCCGTTAAGAAATTCGGCGCCAATCATGTTACAATCGGCACGGATGTCGCTTATTCCTCAAGAGCTTCCGCCGAAGAAAATAAAAAGATACCTAAATTGAACAACAGAAAAACAAGAGAACCCTGGCGTTCGCTGTGGCCTAAAGATGATTTTGTTGAGACACCGGAGATGACATTCAGTATGGCATGGACCAACTGGCCGCTGATAACCGTCGGGCTTGTCCAGCGGGGTTACTCAGATTACGACATCCGGAAGATTATCGGCGGGAATGCTCTCAGGGTAACTAAGGCAGCGTTGGCATGAAAATAATAATGAATTTTTCTAAAAAAACTTGTACAAGATCAAATTTAAGATTATTATCAATATTGGCAACAATATAATTAACATATAACCTGAATTATTTATAATTTGATGAACAAGGATTTATTTTTTTAACAGAAAATCAATGTTTTCAAGAGATTATAAAAAAACGGTTCAGGATATTCTTGCGCTTGCCGATATCCGTATCGATGGTAAAAAACCATGGGATATCCGGGTTATCAATCCGGAGTTTTATGCAAGAGTATTATCGGGAGGATCGCTTGCACTCGGAGAATCATATATGGACGGGTGGTGGGAATGCGATGCTCTCGATCAATTTTTCTGCAATGTATTGAAAGCTGAATTAGATAAAAAAGTACGAAGCAAAAGACCTATGATATGGAGTATGCTTCGTGCCAAAATCACAAATTCTCAGAAAATATCCCGCGCATTTCAAATCGGAGAACATCATTACAACATCGGCAATGATCTCTACAGACATATGCTCGATCCACGAATGGTATATAGCTGCGGTTATTGGGATAATGTGACAAATCTTGATCAGGCACAGGAAGCCAAACTTGACCTGATATGTAAAAAGATAGGTTTGAAACCCGGGCAGAAGGTTCTGGATATCGGCTGTGGCTGGGGCAGTTTTGCCCGATATGCCGCAGAACGATACAATACTGAAGTTACCGGAATTACCGTGTCTCAGGAACAGGTGACACTCGCCAATGAATTATGTTATGGTTTACCCGTCCACATACGGCTTGAAGATTACCGAAGCCTTGATAAAGAATTTGATCATATTATTTCTGTGGGCATGTTTGAACATGTGGGATACAAAAACTACAGAAACTTCATGGAAACTGTCCACCGCTGTTTAAAGCTTAACGGACGGTTTCTTTTGCATACAATCGGCAGCAATATTTCTGTTACATCAACAGATCCATGGATTTTAAAATATATATTCCCGAACTCGATGTTACCCTCGGCAAAACAGATAACTGCCGCAGCCGAAGGATTGTTTGTGCTACGGGACTGGCATAGTTTGGGGTCACACTATGATAAAACATTAATGTCATGGTATGACAATTTTGTAAAAAACTGGGATCAAATTAAGGATAAATATGATGAAAAATTCTATAGAATGTGGACATATTACCTATTGATCTGTGCTGGTTCTTTCAGAGCAAATAAAAATCAGCTTTGGCAAATTGTTTTTACAAAAATTGAAGAAAACAGCGATTATAAAAGGATACGGTGATACATCGAAAATAAGTCATAAATTTTTAATTCTGAATGAATCGAATAAGCGGTTCAATATAAAAACTGCGAGACTCGCGGTGAGACACTTCCTTTTAATTGTGATAGTGCTGTCGGCACCGGTTTCAGCCGGTGCGGCAGACTGGGAATTCGATCAGGTTTACGACGAAAAACTGTTGTATCTGCATACCCTGGTTAATTATGAATATGATCCCGACTGGCAACAAATCTGGGAAAAAGAATTGATGACGAGTACTGGGGTACGGTTCGATTTCGGAAGTGTCAGCGCATATAAACTGCTGCATTACGAGGACATTGTCATCAACCAGGATTTGGGGAAAAGCTGGAGATTCAGAAGCACAAT
>JAFGMP010000061.1 GCA_016927495.1 Candidatus Latescibacterota bacterium
ATCTCACGTTTTAACGGGCGCTTTAGAATGTAGATATCCCATCCACCATCCTTGAAGCAGGTAAATGCGATTCTGCCGCCATCGGGTGACCATGCAGGTGACGATGTACCTGTCAACAAATTCGTCAGCGGACTCACAGCCATCGAATCGAGATCTATAACATAAAGATTGTTAATACCGTTTCTGTCTGAAGTAAATACAATATTCTTACCGTCAGGCGACCAGTAAGGATTACTGTCGTTAAAGGGATTTGTCGTTATCCGCCGTATACCCTCCCCGTTTGCATTCATAATAAATATATCATAGTCAGCAGAAATACTTTGAAGTCTCTGCTCATATGGCGGATCGAGTCTGTCTGAAGCAAAAACAATTTGAGTTCCATCAGGGCTCCACCTGGGTGTTGATTCATCAAAAAAGTCATCAGTAAGGCGTAAAATTTCCTCTGTTTTAACATCGACGGTAAAAATATCCAGTTTCCCGTTCATGATGCCGCTGAACAGTATTTTACCGCCATCGGGTGACCATGAAGGAGAATAGACCGCATCCATCTTAATTTTCAATGTCTTATCATATCCACCATCTTCGACTTTCGTAATATGTATAACATCCTTTTCACCGGCTTTTGTGGCAAATGCAATCATTGTACCGTCAGGCGACCAGGACAAACCCCCGCGCAGCCAGTGCATTTCTTCATAATCCCCTGCCTTTTCACCTTTAAGAACAGTATCGAGCAATTTACCGTCGGCAGCCCGCATGAGCCTTATTTCCTTATATCCGCTTCTGTCGGTTAAAAAAGCAATTTTATCACCCGTAGGATTGAAAGTCGGAATTATGTTGAGGTAATTTCGTTCTTTTGTATGGTCGGTCAGTTTCATGGCAATGTCATCGGCTAATTCCCGGCCTGCGACTTCCGGCCAGTGGTCAGCCTGGAGTTTACGGTGCCATTCTTTCGACAGATCTTCAATACTTTTCCCGAATATTGCCTTATACGTTTTTTCGATGTTTCTCGTCTGTACAAGTGAATTGAGAACTTCTCCGGCAACCCATTTGTTCTCGGAACCGTGCTCCTCCTGTAAAAATTTAAAGAATGACTCACCACCTTTATAGACCAGGTACCCGCCATAGGTGTTCTGAATCTGTGGTAAATACCCGCTTATGATCCCATCGCGAACGATCATATCTGCTTCCGTACTATAGTAATTGCTTTCATGCTCCGCAAGCCCTTCCGCAAACCAGAGTGGAAGCTGGAAAAGATACTCACGGCCCATAATGGAATCCATTACTCCACCATAAAGCAAATCAAAATACAGAGCATGAGTCAATTCATGGTCGATTACATGTTTGAATTTGGCAAGCGATCCTTCCCACGGAATTACAACACGATTCTTGAAAAGCTCCGTAAAACCGCCGACACCTTCTTCAATGGTTTCCATAATCACATTTGTCTGGCTGAAGTCATTGTGTGAATTGTAAACCAGCACCGGAATACGTTTTCTCGGCGTGTAATTCCAGTGCTTAGACAGTTTTTCAAAATGAGCTTCGGCCAACTCAGATGCAATAAGTGCGGTCTCATACCCTCCTTCGGTATAGTATATATCAAAATTTTTAGTTGGTATATATTTCCACTTAAAAGGAGTATAATTGACCTTGTTTTTTCCGAACCCCTGCCCGTTCACAGCCGACGTCATACAAATCATAACGAAGACTGCCAAAACTGTCAAAATACGTCTCACGGTTTAAAAACTCCTAAAAAAGGTTGCCCCAAGCCCCTGATCGAGGACATTTATTGTTAACGCCGACATATGTTTCGAATCAACATTGCTGAATTTAGACGCATGCAGACCGGCAATGAAATGATTTAATACAATTCCTGCAATACAATACTTAATATTATTTTCATAGTCAAGTTCACGTTCACGGAGATTTCTGAATCGAAGCCTGTCTTCTACAGATTGCCAGTCCCAGCTTTTTGAACCGGTATACAGAACCGGATTGGCTGACGATTGCATTTTACTGGCGTTATATTCAAACGATGAATTGTAAGCGCCTACTGCATTGACATATGACGTTCCAAAACCAGATGGGTTCACACCTGCGTGAAGAGCGGCGTATGAGTAATAATCCTCACTACTTGCATCTTTCATAATACTATTATAATAGTATCCACTCCAAAGTGCAAGTTCCGTTGCGAAAAAAAGTTTTGCATACCCCTGTGAACCTCCGTGATATTGGCCAAGACCGGGTATTGCAAAGGAGAGAAGAAATAGTCTGATCGAATCAGTCTTTTGCTGACACTCTCCCTGCATTGAACCATATCCGAGTAAACTCACAATGAGTGTAAATAATAATCCGGTTTTTATTACTTTTTTCATTAAAACTTCTTTGTTATGGTAATCATGGGAACATTATTATCGATTATATGTTTCTGAACCATGTGAATCTGAATACTGCTTAGTTCCGATTCAAGCTTTTTATTGTGATTATAGGCAAGTCGTCCGGCATCGACGGCAGACAGCACTCTGTTAATGATCATGATATGTATACCCCGCTGTCCTGCTTTAAGCTTCTTGTTCGAATCGTCCCGCATATCTTCATACTTACTACGGTAGGGCGAAGCTATAGTAGAAATATCCAAATCATAGTTAATGCTTCCATCATTTTCAGTTATTCCTGTATTAATCGGATTTCCGTCTGTATCCACATCATCTATATCTTCCCAGCCGTATACAAACTGAGGATACTTACCGATCATTTCATAATCCTGCTGGTCTTTTCTGCCGGTATAATGATGAACCGATATTTCGGCATTTTTCTTCAACTCCTCCTCAATCTTATCATAATCTTCCGGCCCGATTGTTTCATCTTTAACATATTTTTTTGCTTTTAACCAATTCCAGTACGACGGCCCTTCGGTATCATCATAATAAACCCAGTGTTCATCGGCAAATGCCCGAAAATCATCTTCGAGGTCATTTCCTTCGTTTGTGTTAGTCATATACATCCACCATGCAAGCGCCTCGATACCGAGAAACGCTATTCCGCGTTTTGAACCCACATACATTTCTCCCAATCCCGGCACCAACATCGACAGAAAAAAGGCTTTACGGGTACTTTTAGGTTTGTCTTTTGAATCACCCGAAGAAAAGGGCCACACAGCCGGAATTACTTGTACGTCAACATTTTGATCAGACTGATACACTTTTGGAACCGGTTCTTTGTATCCGATTTTGGGAAATGATTCGTTTAAAAAAGTATGTTGAGGGAATTTTATATCCTCAGTCGTCGTGTCGGCATACAGTGATACCTTAAATACGAGTAAAACTGACAGTGACACAGCTAAAAAAATAAGTCTTTTCATAGGATACTCCTCTGTAAAGATAAGTTATTATTTTTATAAGTATAATATAAAGTCCTTAATCTGCAAAGAAAGATTACAATATCAGCTATATTCATTTTCCGTGCATCAGTTTCATCCAGTATATCAATTAAATCCAAATAACAACGATATATAAAATTTCCACGGGTTCTGATCATCTTTTCTCCAGACTTCTTCCGAACTTTCCTCGTCGAAATATTTCATCCAGGTATCATCAGGCCCATATGCCGCAGATAATTGAACCATCGTGGGAAAATTGTAAAAAGATACGGAATCCAGTCTTAACTCAATACCCGCATCCTGAACATATCCCCTGGTCGACCAGTTAAGATCCCGCTTGTTCCATGCTTTGCCCACATCGGCAAATACACCGGCATAAATATGGTTGAAGTACCATACGAAAAATTTTTTACGCATATCGTATACAAGCGGAAACCGATACAACATCTGCCCCATAACGGTTTTCCTGCCGCTAAGACTGTAGAATGTATACCCACGCATCTGAGATGGGCCGCCGAGTTGTAACTCATAGAAATCATCAACGTATCTGTCGATAATATTGAGCTGTCCTTTAAGCAGCAGTGTATGTTTTTTCGTACCCGGTACCGGAAGCCGTTCTTCCCAGTTAATATAATATTGGTTATATGGGTATCGTTTATACTTTTCCTTTAAAAAACCAACATATTCAAAATCATCGAGGAAAAAATTCACGTAATGGTCATACCTTATGTGCACTTTTCTACCGCCACGAGGATTGATTTCTTCGTCACGGGCTCTTATGAAATGATCCTGCATATATGATGCCGCCATATCAAATCCCCGCGAATACGTATAATACGGTTTATGTATCTGAGGTCCTGTCAGAAAGTGCGTATACTCCAGTTTGGCATTGTACTGGCTATATGAGATTCTCCCCTCAAAATTATGACGGTCTTTGTATTTATAACGTAAACCCATATCAATAGCATTCAGATCGTACGTTCTTTTCTTTACGATAGTGCCATCTTCTTCCATAAAGTTTTCGGTTTTGTCGACACTTCGTGTTAAACGTATCATCTCAATAAAAACCGTTGGAATAAAGTTTCGGTATTCAAAAGTAGCGAAAAGGTCTGTGTCTTTATTTGTGGGAGACATAGCACCGCCGAAGAAAAACATCCCTCTGTCAACAACCTCTCCCTTCAGCAGATAAGTTCCCAGTTTTATGTTTCCCTGATCATTCAGAACCCGGGGCATAATGGAAAATCCGAGAGTTTTCGTTTTCAGAAGCCTGGAATCATCGGTATTAAATTTTATATAGCTGATATCAGGTGTATAGTCGACAGTGCTGCGGAAACTACCGGAATTTTCAACCGGTATTCCATCGGTAATCGGCATAAGCCTGATTTCATATCCTGAAGGACCATAATATGAAAATGCAAGCGTCGTATCAGCAGGTGAAGGATCGGGTGAAAAAGCCCCACCAATAACATTGGTCAACTGCGCAACAGAGCCGTCAGCCAGATCCATTTTATAAATATTCGGGATTCCCGTCACATCGGAAGAAAAGTATAAACCGGATCCGTCGGAACTCCATGCAGGATCTCTGTCCTGTCCCCCGGAGCTTACAAGGTATTTAAAACCGTTGCCATCCGCATTGATCACACCAATATTAACCAGAGAATCCTGGTGGATTGTAAAAACGATCCGCTTTCCGTCAGGAGACCACCTCGGACGGTATATTTGTGTTCCGTCTTTATAAAAGGTCAATTGCTGCAACGTGTTATCGTCACGGTTCAAAATATAGAGATTATTCAGTCCCGCTTCATTTTTAACGAATACGATTTTGCTTTTATCGGGTGCAAGATCGGGATATGTACCCCGCAGATTGTGCGTAATCCTCGTTTTGTTACCTTTGCGGGGATCTTTCGTGTTGATAACATAACGATACATATCCCACCAGTGAGAACCATACTTATCTGACGGCATATGACGGTTATACATCAAATTCCACTCGTCAAGCCATACGGGAGCAGATTGTATACCTGCGGCGACAGCTATATCAAAAGCTCCCTGTGCTGCAATCTCAGCCTTTTCGATTTCTTCCTGATCGTCCGATGTACGTCTGAGTTTATCAAGGTTTTTTCTAAGCTTTCTTTCTTCGTTTTCTTTTCCTTTCCATTGCCAGCCACTTTCGAGATTTGCAATAAAACATGCCTTGATAGCGTAATCCTGCCCTTTGTTTGAAACATATGCAAGACGTGAACCATCCGGCGACCATACAGGATACGAGTTTATATACCCACCCTGGCGGAAAGGAATGCCCTCAATGAGTTCACCCAGCGATTCTTTAACCGTTGTATAATGATCTGCCAATGATGCTTTCCATTCGTCATATAAACGGTTCTCGGAAATTCCAAGTACTTTTTGAGAGACAGAATTAAAGGTAAAAACGGTTGACGAACTCAAACCTTTCATAAGTTCGGCTACTTTATCTTCCCCATATTTATCACTGATATAACGGACGAGGGCATATCCATGATTATAGACCATTTCGTTTTCGAGTCCGGTCCAGTTGAAACTTTCCATCCGGGAAATCGTGAGCAACTTATCATTCAGAGTTGCCTGCCTGATTATCATGTCCCGGTGAGCGTCCCAACGGTCAAAACGGGCATTCCTCGCCTGGTTCTGTGCAACACCTTCGGCAAGCCAGTTGGGTACATTGAACGTCGGTAACGCATACGATCCGATAATGTTCGGATAACCGACAAGAACATCTTCGCGTTTTTCTTCCTGATAGTCTATATGCTGATAATAGGCCATTGGAAATCTTCGCGTCGCTTTCATGGATTGATGTATCGAATAAATATGGGTGAGTTCATGCGTAACCACATTCCAGAGCCAGTCGGTATAACTTCTTTGGTCATAGTCGAGCACCGTTGCCCATATCTCGATTTTATTGTCAAAGAAATAAGCGCCGCCCTGAGAAAAGTCTTCCTCGTCCTTGATTACTATGCTGATCTTCGAATCCACATCCCCGAACATTGAAGCGAGATTTTCATGCACGGCCTCCGCGACTTCAAGAGACTTGAATGCCGTGTATTCCTGCCCCTCGGGATAGTACACTATGAAGTGCTCGGACTCATACTCACGCCATTTAAGGTTAGTCGGGTTTTGTGCCCATAAATGTGAACACCCGGATATAAATATAAGCAGGCTAAATAACAGAATAAAAAAATGCCTCATTTCAATACCCCCAGCTTGTAAATGACTGTTTTCTGGCGGGTTTTGATTCTGGCGATGTATAGCCCGCTTGCAAGATCTGTTGCATTCATCGATATCTCGTTCGGTACTCCCGGATTTACTTCATTTTCCGAAAGATGCTGTTCAAATACCTGTCTGCCGTCCGCTGTAAAAACCGTTATGGTACAGTCAGTCGGTTCTGTCGGAATAATCCTGAACCTGCCGGTATTACCGGTAATGGGATTTGGATAACAATAATACTCGAACGTTGCGGTGGTTTTTACATTTGAGGGTATACGCTCATTGAATAGCGAGGACGCCAACGATGCACTGCCGCCATACATGGGCCAAACGTACCTATTATCTTCAATTACGGTGCCGAGATCATGTGCCGCAAGTTTTCCGTCGGTTGTTATGTAAGCCAGAGCGATGCTGTCTGAGGCCGCACGTTTGAAAATCAGCGGAGTGGTTGTAACTTTACCCTGCAATGCTAATGGAAATCCATTTGTGACCGCACCTGTCGTTGTGTATGCTATCATTCTCATATTCGAAGTCGTGATTGCGATATCGAGTCGGTCGTTATTATTCAGGTCTGCTACAATCGGCTGCGTGATAATTGTTTCGCCTGAATCACCGGGGGGCAGATCAAAAGGAAAACCGTTTGCCGGTATACCGTCATTCCTGAAAGCATAAATCTGCTTTTCCGTGCATTGTAATACCTCAGGGTAACCGTCATCATCGATATCCGCAACAACCGGAGCGCCAACCGGTGTGCCGTGAAGCATACATGTATAATAGCTCCCTTCAGGTTTATATATAAGAAGGTTATTTTCGGTCGACAGGATTATTTCATAACGGTCATCCCTGTTTAGGTCTGCCAATACAGGGCCGTATATTTTCTCCGATGTTATCGGATATGGCGTAAGGTACTCATCGCCGTAATTTCCCAAATACAGAGTGTTGTTTTCCCCTAAAACTGCCATGAAATCTTTCGTGGAGGCAATTGACTTAATATGTGTCGTATCGGGAAGAGAGATTATCTGAGTATCGAAAAATTCCATTGGTTTAATCGCATAGACTGAACTCGATTCCGTAATACCGTTATCGATAAACCTCTCACCAAAAAGCAACTGCGTGCCGGATGAGTACTCCTGAGATAAAATTGAACCGTCACTTAGTAATGATCCACGTAAAAATTGCATTTCCCAATTTTTCACACGTTCGATATTAGCACCGTCCATACCGAGTATATCGAGTTTTCCTTCTA
>JAFGMP010000469.1 GCA_016927495.1 Candidatus Latescibacterota bacterium
GCAACCTGTCTCCAGCTTACCGCATGCTTTGACAGGTCATCATATATAATAAGAGCATGTTTTGAGTTATCGCGGAAATACTCACCGATTGTTGCACCGGTAAACGGCGCTATGTACTGCATTGGTGCAGGGTCTGCTGCGCCCGCAACAACAACAATGCTGTAATCCATCGCCCCGGCTTCTTCCAGTGAAGACACAACTTTGGCAACCGTCGACATTTTTTGCCCGATAGCGACATAAATACATACTACATCGGTATTTTTCTGATTGATAATGGTATCGATTGCAAGCGCCGTCTTTCCGGTCTGGCGGTCTCCGATTATCAATTCACGCTGACCACGGCCGATCGGCACCATCGAATCAATAGATTTAAGGCCTGTCTGGAGCGGTTCTTTAACAGGTCGGCGCTGTACCACACCGGGAGCTTTTATATCTATCGGCTTCGTTATATCGGATGGTATGTCACCCTTTCCGTCAATCGGTTGTCCGAGCGGATTGACAACTCTACCCAACATTCCCTCGCCTACCGGTACCGACATTACTTTACCGGTACGTTTTACGGTGTCACCTTCGTTGACAAGTGAATCCGAACCGAAAAGAATGCAACCAACATTCTCTTCTTCGAGGTTCAGCGCCATACCGAAAACACCATTCGGAAACTCGATGAGCTCTGAATACACGCAGTTTTTCAGACCATAGACACGCGCCACACCATCGCCGACATGAATAACGGTTCCAACTTCTTCAACATCGAGTTCGATTTTAAACTCGCTAATTTGCTGTTGAATAACTGAACTGATTTCTTCCGGTCGAATATTCATTATATTGTCAATCCTCCTATTTATCTATATAATTTAGACGTCAGATAATGCTCTTTCAATTTGCCCCAGTATACTCAAATCGATCAGCTTCCCGTCTCCTTCTATAGTAAATCCGCCTATAATGGCAGGATCAATTTGCCGTTCAACCAAAAGTTCACGGTCAAAAAAGGTGCTGATTTTTTCCTTCATTTCTTTTAAATCGGAAACAGACGGTTCAACAGCAGTCGTAACTTTCAATCGAATCCGGTTATGCTTTTGATCCGATATTTCCTGAAGTTCCTCCAAAACACTCGCAAGAATACCGATGCGGTTTTTTCTGATAAGCACCTCAAACAGCGACAAAGTATAACCGGAAAAATGCATCTTTTCAACAAGATTCCTGATAATCCTGAGTTTAATTTCTTTGGAATTGACCGGACTCACAAAGAACTCGTGAACAGTTTCGTCTTTTTGAATTACTCCTACCAGAGATCCGATCTCTTCGGTCATCGCATCGAACGCTTCCTTGTCAAGTTTTTCATTAAGAAACGCTTTTGCATACCGTTTGGCAACCAGCTTGTTTTTTGTCATTGTACTCTCATGTATCGGCGTTCAGCACAAAACCGAATACCAGATACCTAAACATACCCGCTATATTCCGTTTAATTTCTGTGACCCATCACATCGAGACTTTTGCTGATTAATTCTTTATGATCTTCTTCCCTGATTTCACGGCTCAGCACTTTACCGGCAAGAGATACACTCATCGCAGCCACTTCTCTGCGAAGATCCTGTTTGATACGTTCCGCTTCCATCATTATTTCTTCCTTGGCGGAATCAACGGTCACCTGTGCCTTTTCACGTGCCTCGGCAAGTACTTCACGGCTTTCTTTCGATGCATTGACCATTGCGGAATCGATTATTTCCGAGGCCTTGGTACGGGCTTCCATAATAATCTGATCATGCTCGGTCTTCATATCTTCCGCCCGTTGTCTGTTTTCTTCTGCCAGTCTAAGCGATTCTTCGATGGTTTTTGCACGGTCATCAAGGAATTTCGTCAAAGGTTTAAACAGTATAGCCTTTAAAATATAGATAAGGAATACGAAATTCAGTATTGTAAAAACAGTTGTTAAGTTAATATTGATCATGGGTTTATCTCCGGTTCTCCCGAAAACCCTTTCCAGGGATACTATAACGCTCGCGATGTACGGTTGTCCGATATTATTTTTATATCAGAAAACACAACACCGGAAGTATATACATTCGCGAATCAAACCACGAAAATTAGCAGCAAAGCGATAACGAGCGAATAAATACCTGTCGACTCGGAAACAGCCTGTCCTACTAACATGGTTCTTGTCAACAATGCCGCCTGTTCGGGAGCACGTGCAATACCTTCGCAAGCTTTACCCGCAGCAAAACCTTCACCAAGTCCCGGGCCAAGAGCTCCCATTCCCATACACAAACCTGCACCAAGATATTTTGCCATATCTACCAGATATGGTCCCAAGTTGGCTCCTTCAGCTCCCATGAAATACTCCTTTCAATTCGGTTATTTTGTTTATTTAATTATCCTCTATTACTGAAAACCAGAATAAATGCAATAATTAATGAATATATTGCACCTGCATGCGCAACAGCCTGTCCTAAAAGCATTGTCCTTGTCAGAACACCACCGATACTCGAATCTCTCGACATACCCCATACTGCATTTTTAGCGGTAAATCCGGTACTGATTCCTGCGCCGATTGCTCCGAACCCCATAGACCAGCCCGCACCCACCATGGCGCCTACCGCTACAATATTATGTCCCTCCTTAGTCAGAAGCGCGAGCAACATCGACACAACAAGGGCAAATATGCAGCCTGTTTGTACAATTGCCTGACCTACAAGTGTCGTTAGAAGAACATTTGCCGATAATTTCGGATACCTTCCAATAGATTCACAGGCAGCGCCGCCGGCCTGACCGGAACCGATTCCGGCGCCGATTGCTCCGACGCCCATGCATAATCCTGCAGCTACAAGGCTTGTGCCAAATACCGCGCCACCTTCACTCTTTGCCACAAAAAGCAGGATTATTGATATAAGAAGCCCGAAAATACCCGCTGTTTCGCTAACAGCCTGAGTAATAAGCATTGTCCTGACTATCTCACTCGAAGCTTTCGGCTGACGTGCTATGGCTTCGGAAGCCTTGAGGGCGATATATCCCTCGCCATAAGCACTGCCGAATGCTGCAATTCCCACAGCCAGGGCCGCGCCAAAAAAACGTGCTACTAAAATCCAGTCATTTGTCCATTCCATCGTATAGTCTCTCAATCAGCTATAGCAACAGCTATATATGTCATACCAAGCATTGTAAATACAAATGCCTGTATGGTCCCGACAAAAATTCCGAAAAACATATTTAATCCGGCAGGAAGAACTACATATCTGGCAAGATATGAAATCACCATAACAATAATCGCTCCACCGAGAATATTGCCGAAAAGACGAAAAGCAAGCGATACACCCTTCGCAATTTCTCCTATCACATTCAAGGGCATCATAACAATAAAAGGTTCGTTATAACTCATAAGATATGCTTTAAGCCCTTTGATACGGATTGCCTCAAAATGAACAACAGTCAAAACGGCAAGCATGTGTCCGATAGGTACATTCAAGTCACGTGTGGGTTCCTCGGCAAAAGGTATGGACCCTATAATATTGCTTATCCATAAAAACAGAAACAAAGACCCGAGCATAGGCAGGTGACGACGTCCGTTTTCTCCGAGCGTCTGAGTAACAAGATCGGAAAAGAGATCCACAATTATCTCAAAAAAACTCTGAATCTTTCCGGGAACTTGACGCAGTGAACGTGTCGCCAGATATGCCATCGTAATAATCAGCACATCGACAATAAGCATCATGACGACTGTGACCTTGTTCAACGCCAGGAAGGTTGTTTCATTCTCCGCAGTCTTCACGAGATTCCATTTCGGAACATCCTGAAAATCCGGAAGACTCATCTCCTGCTTAAAAACCATAAGCAGAACAATCTCCACTATCAAAATTACACCGGCTAATATTAATATTTTTTTCCCGGTCATTCGTTAACTCCTGGAAGTTTTCAACACCAGACGTGCAGTTTGAAGCACACGTTCGGCAACGAGAATTATTTGAATGAAAAACAATCCTGCAAAAGCAGCTATTAAATTGAAATCGGTACGGGTTACAATGAGCGTAAGGCTTACAAACATAATAATATATCTGAGAATATAACGTCCAATAATAAATTTTCGCGCATTTCGGGATTCTTTACCAACTACCTGATATGCATCGACAGCCATTAACTGAAAATTTATCAGGCTGACAGCGGCGCCTGACATGAAACCATATCCAACCGATTCCGACCAGAAAGTACTCAATATCGCACCAATTACTATCCCGATGGCCATCGACATTACCTGGGTTTTTCGTACATAATAACGCACATTTCCGCCATCATCGGTAGTATTTTGGCCAAAATTCCCCGGATTACGCATATCAGACTTTATTGTTCTCCATAGGATTTAAAGGTTTGTGACCGAATTGGGGTGTGGCTGTTTCGGCTTTATTGCCGCTTTTACAATTACCCGAAAAAAGTGCCCCTTCTTCGATTACAAGCAATTTTGCAGATAAATCTCCCTCAAGATTCGAGGTGCTCTCTAACGTTATTTTATTTGAAGCGGAGACATCCCCTTTGATCTTTCCACCAATTATTGCGTTTTTTACCTGAACCGTAACTTCGCTCAACTCACCGGTTGTTCCAACTATGAGCGTATCGGTTGCGGTTATCGATCCTTTGAATGTACCATCGATGCGAAGGCTTTGCGAGACTTCCATGTTGCCCTCGATTTTAGTTCCCTTCCCGATGATAGTATTCATGACCCCTTCGGGCTCGTTATGTTTCGCCATGCTCCCCCCAAACATTAGAAAATCACCTGACAATGATACATTTTACGAGCATGCCATCTCACCATCAACAGTTCCTCCACTAAAATCTCAAATATATGCTTTTCCAAATTTCACTACAGTTTAATTTTGAGCAATCCTCATCCAGGGTTTTTCCTGTAAATAATCGAGCGGATCAACAGGTTTGCCATTGTAAAGCATTTCATAATGAAGATGAGCTCCGGTGCTGGATTCATCTTTACCCCCGAAAATAGCGATCCTTTGCCCTTTCACGACAAATTCACCCTCTTTCACGAGGACAGTTTCATTATGCCCGTATTTTGTTATCCAACCACTCGTACCATGATTGATTATAACAAGAAGACCGAAACGGCTGTCGAATCCTGCAAACGAAATCGTACCGTCAGCCGTTGCGAAAACATTGGATTTTTTAGGCGCAAGAATATCTATACCAAGATGATCAAAACGCTTGTTACCGGTAATTTCAAATTTTTTGGATATCTGCCATGCATTGACCGGCCAGATCGAAGGAACATACCTCATTCGCGATTCCTGACGTTCAATCAATTGGCCAAATTCATCAACAGTGTTTTCTCCTGATGTTTCCGCCAGTTGTGTCTCAGAATTGATGGTATCCGCACTAATTGCAGTCGGAAGTTGGAAATCACTTCCTATAATTGCCCTGAGTTTCTGTTCCCTTTCCTCATACCGTTCAAGCCGTGACGCAATAGTATTAAGTTTGGATGCCGCATCGAGCAATTGAGTGTTATACTGTTTGTATTCCTTCAGTTGGCCGTACATAAACCCAAGCCCGACCAATGATGCGAGCCCAATACACACAAATACGCACGCACCTATAAACGCAGACTTCAGATAAAAAAAACGCCTTCCCGAAATACGCCACTTTTTTACACCGGCGCCGCCTTCGGGAACAATCATTATTGAAATCCACTTTTTCTGATCTTCGGACATAAAAATTCCCAAAAAACCTACCCTAAAATAAGAATAAGCAAGATAGACTTTTTTATCATATATGTCAAACAGTTTTATGCAGAATCAGTTTTATAAATCGCAAATTTTCATTACGAAATTATGCTTTTAATATATCTTCAACCGCACGTTTAAGTTTGGTATACGTATCTTCGAGACTTTCGCAGATAACTTTGGCAAAACCGATCACCGGCATAAAATTTGTATCACCATTCCATCGCGGTACAACGTGCATATGCAGATGGTCATCGATACCGGCTCCTGCGGTACGGCCAAGATTCATCCCGACATTAAAGCCATCAGGCCTCATCACATTTGACATAGCGCGAATAACAACATCAATTAAATCCATAATCTCGAGCCGTGTTTCCGAATCGAGATTATTCAGATTTGCGGTATGATTGTAGGGAACGACCATTAGATGGCCGTTGCTGTACGGATAAAGATTCAAAATTATAAAACACTTTTTACCGCGGTACACGATATAGTTTTCAGCATCTTTATTTTCCTGCGGTTTATCACAGAAAATGCATCCTTCAGTTTTTTCAGTATCAACGCATTCAATATATTTCATACGCCATGGAGCCCACAGTTTTTCAAATCCTTTTTTTTCGTTATTATTCATCGAATCACCGCTATCTTTCCGGCATGTTTCGTGAAACCGGCTAATTCTATCGTATAGTAATATATTCCCGGAGCGACATCGTCACCAGTATAATTTTTAGCGTCCCAACTCGGTGCCTCCGTCCTGTCCAGAAGACCGCCTGCCTGTTCGACATTTTTTTGTATTGTCTTAATATTTTCACCGGAAAAAGTAAAAATCCTGATAAGAACAGTCTCATTGCTCACCGGCACATCCATCGGGAAATAAATATTTGAATCAACGTTACCGTAAACAAGCGGTTGGGGGTATGGATCATATACCTTGAATACCAGCACCGCCTGCCTGATGGTAAATGTTGCCATACTGGTTGAAACAGTTTCGATACCGGAATTATCAGTGATACGAATTTTACATTCATTCGAGGGATCATTGGGAACTTCCCAATCATAATACCCGTCAGCAGCATTGACACTTGAGTCGATCTGTTTCCAGCTAAACCCGTTATTTGTTGAATACAATATGGAAATCGATGCAACATTTTTCGAATTCCAGGTAATGGTATATGTTTGTCCAGGATTCCATTCCTCTCCACCGGTCGGGGAACTGATACTGAGATATGGCCGATTGATGGCAGATGCGTCGTACGCATCTATAAAACCATATCCGTACAACGAATCGGGGCCGGCTTCCTGTGCCGTGTCTATAAACGAATTAAATACCATGCCGGGCGACCAGTCGGGATTAATCTCGAGTAACAGTGCAACAGCTCCGCTTACAGAAGGCGCTGCAAATGAGGTGCCGCTTTGATAATGGTACGAATCAAGCGTGGTTGTATTAACCGTCCAGACCAATTCTCCCAGAGTTACAAATTCCGGTTTAATCCGCCCGTCAAAAGTTGGGCCTCGAGAGCTGAAACTCGATATATTGTTTCCACGGTCAACCGAACCGACCGATATAACATTAAATCCATCCGCAGGACTGGTAATGTAATACCACGGCGTATCCCCCTCATTACCTGCGGAGGTAACGACCACTACTCCGTGTTCAACAGCTATATCTGCCGCAATTGTCGTCTTTGCAGTCTTTCCATCCATATCTGCGTAAGAATAGCTGGAATCATCGAATTCGGAATATCCAAGGGACGAATTTACTATATCGGCTCCGAGGCTGTCAGCCCATTCTATCCCGGCAATCCAGTAATCTTCTTCTTCACGAATATCATCGCCTTCCACAATTTCGGTCCTTGCCAGAATATAAGTAGCATACGGTGCCGCACCGATCATTGCACCATGATCGAGCGCTGCAATGATCGACAGCACCTCGGCGCCGTGATCATCATCGTCGACATTGGTATCATTTTCAACAAAATCCCATTTGTGTGATACGGTCAGACTGTCAAATGCGGGATGACCGAGATTTTCAAATCCGCTGTCCAAAACGGCAATTAAAATTCCCTTGCCCATATAGCCCAGGGCATGTAACGGTACTACACCGACACTATTGAGTTGTGCAAGTGATGCACCATATTCGAGAGATGCAGGTTTTTCCCTGATTTCGGATTTCCGCATAACAGGTTTGGCAGGTTTACGAAAACGGCTCACCGGCTCAACAGCACGGACAAATGTAAGTGTACGCACCGTTTCAAGCGCAGTATCATCTATCTCGACAGATACACTGTTGAAATAGCGGGAAACTGTCCGAAAGTTGCAACCGGTTTCCAAAATCCGCGCTATGTAGTCGGGATTTACCGGTACGTCCGTCTCATCGAACAGACGGGCTTTATCATACAACCGTGCTCTGCGACCTGAATTCTTGGGTTCGGAAGGCGATACAATTTTAGCGGCAATCACACTTTCGACATCGATATCACCGCGATCCTTAAAAAATATCCAGTACGGCCGTGTTTCGGCATAAGCACCGGCACAGAAAAAATATGTCAATAATGAGAAAGTTAATATACGTTTCATTATACCTCAAATTTATCAACTGTGAACGAGTATATATTAAACCCTAATTTCTGAACTATTACATTAATACATCAATCGCGCATATCTACAATATCGACACCATCGGGTGTGATAAAAGTAAAAACTTCATCGTCGATCTTTTTATTCAATTCCACATCGGTCAGAACATAGATTAAAATATCGCCGTCTTCCTTTTCCTCGACCGACTTTATCGGGAAATAAAGTTTTTTGTCTATCCAGACAGTTACATCGGTACGTTCATTTCCCTGTGTAACAATATGTAATTTGTCACATTCCCTGTCGTCAATTTTTTCCTCGCCGTCATATGTAATTTCTCCACGGGTAATGTGCCTGATAAATATACTGTGAGGAGTCGGAAACATCTCCTCGCCTTCTTCATAACCCTGAATGGTGACCTGGTTATTTTTCGGAATATACTGCCACACAGTCTCGCCGTCAGCGACAATGGTCTGTGCCGGATATTCCACTCTGAGTTTAGACGGCGCTTTGGTATGTAATGTTCCTGAAATTATCCGGGTCCTGTCCGCAGCTTTCCAGATATATTCCTGTCTGAATGAACAACTGATGGTTTCGATTTTCTTTATCGTTTTCTCCACACGATCAACTATTTTATCCGCTGTCTTGTTTGCAGATATAACTCCGGATTGCAAATAAAAAATAATTATTGCTGTAATGAAAAAAGCAATCCGTATTACACCGGTTACAGTACATCTCATAAATTTCCAGCCTCCAGTTCATCGATATAATAATCATCAACCAGCACTTCACGCGCTTTTGAGCCGTCATAAGGCGATACAACCCCTGCAAGTTCCAACTGGTCGATAAGCCGTGCCGCACGGGCATATCCGATCTTCAGCCTGCGCTGAAGCAGACTGACCGATCCCTGATTGTGCCGGACAACAAGCCGTGCAGCATCGAAAAACAGATTGTCGCGGTCGTTCGGGTCACGCAGGCCGAGTACATTATCCGTTTCCTCATCATCACTCTGAAACATCTCTTCGTTAACCTCGACTGGTCCCTCTTCGGATTGCGATGCGACAAAATCCACAATCCGCTGGCATTCTTCATTTGAAATGTAAGCGCCGTGAAGACGTACCGGTTCCGGTTTTCCTGCCTGAAGAAATAGCATATCTCCGAGTCCCAGAAGTTTGTCCGCGCCGCCCTGGTCAAGGATAATGCGTGAATTCGAAGCCTGCATCACCTTGAAAGCGATACGTGAAGGGAAATTTGCCTTAATGAGTCCGGTGATAACATCGGCAGAAGGCCTTTGTGTTGCTATGACAAGATGCATGCCCACCGCGCGTGACATTTGAGCGAGCCGTGCGATGGATTCCTCGATTTCATTTGATGCGACAACCATAAGATCGGAAAACTCATCGATTATAATTACCATCAGAGGTAAAGGATCGGGTATTTCTTTGCCGTCATCAACAGCTTTTTCGATAATCGAAGCAATTTTCGCGTTATATTGACTTATATCACGCACTCCGAGTGAGGCAAGCTGACGATAGCGGTTTTCCATTTCCCGTACCGCCCATTTGAGAGAGTCGGCAGCCCGTTTCGGATCGGTAATAACAGGTGTAAGAAGATGGGGTATGGTATTATAAATGTTAAGTTCGACGACTTTAGGGTCGATCATAATCATGCGCACCATGTCAGGAGGTGCTTTCATGAGAATGCTGGCAATAAGGGCGTTGATGCATACGCTCTTACCCGAACCTGTTGAACCGGCAATAAGTAAATGCGGCATTTTTTCGAGATCGGCTACAACAGGATCACCTGAGGTCGTCTTACCGATTGCGAATGTCAGCGGACCGGTTGCTTCTTCAAATGGTTCGGATTCGACAATTTCACGGAGATAAACTACCGAGCGGGTACTGTTGGGAACCTCGATACCGACTGCGGCTTTACCGGGTATCGGCGCCAGAATTCGAATACCTCCCCGTGCCTTGAGCGCCATCGCAAGGTCATCGGAAAACCCGACTATTCTACCAACTTTTATACCTGGTGCAAGCGTGAGTTCATACCGTGTGACAATAGGCCCGGGTGTGATCTGCCGCACCTCCGATTCGATATTGAAGTGGCGAAGACTCTCCATGATTCGCTGGGCTTTATCGAGCATCTCCTCACGGCTTTCTGTGGGAGCGTTATCTATCGGTTCATCGAGAAGATCCGGTCCAGGTAATTCATATTCCGAATAGTCTCCGACACCCTCCGTATTCATCGCATATTCATCATCCTCAACCTCTTCGGTGTCTTCATCGCTAATTTCGGATTCTTCCTCATCCGATGCTATATTTTTCTGCGCCTTCATTCTCTGACCGTAATCCACGATAGTGGGCTCGATGCCCGGTAGTTGAGCTTCTTTTTCAGCTTCTTCCCCGACAGGTGTCAGGAAGGGACTTTCATCACTTTTAAATTCTTCCGTATTATCTTCAAAATTTTTTTCTTTTTTGGATTTCGACGATTTCGACAATTTTGGGGATGTGGTTTCCTCACGGTTACGCATCGGTTCCACTATTACCGCTCCCAACGGTTTAAGCAGGTCGATCACCCACTCAACCATTGACGAGGGTTTAATGCCCGTGGTTAATACCACCGCAACGAGCACTGCGGTTAATGACAAAAGAAATGCACCGACCTTCCCTATATAGGTAATCATGAATCCGGTCAGCAATCCGCAGAATATCCCTCCGAAACGGAATGCAGGAACCGCCATAGTATTTCCCGAGCCTATATCGGCTATCAGTCCGGCAAGAACCGGTAGAAATATACCGACAACAATCAATAATATCGCCGGTTTTACCAGTTCGGAAAATTGTTTATGAAGGAACGCCACAAAACCGGTAACCAGCATCAGAATTACAATTGCATATCCGGTCAAACCGAGAGCCGTAAAAATCCAGTGCGATACAAACGCTCCCAGCCATCCGGCTTTATTTCCGTATGGCTGCCCGAATTCACGCGACGAATTAGGCCAGTCACCGGGTTTATGGGTTACAAGCGCCACCAGAAGAAAAATTGAGACCGTAATGAGGACAATGCCGATTATTTCCTGTTTACGGCTTTTTTTAGATGAAGAATTATTTGAGGTTTTTCGTGCCATATGTATTTCGAATCAGGTGTAATAAGGTCAATTTTTTCCTAATTTACCAATATAGTATAAATCAAAGGTTCATCAAAGTCAAAGTTGTGTTTGGATTGGTTAAGGAACAAAAAATAAAAAGGGGAAATAGACACAAAGGCAAAGGGCAGAAGACATAAAAGAAAAAAACAGGGACAAGGGACAGGAGATAAGGAAAAAATATTACCTGAACAGCATATTCCATGATGGCATGATAATCATGTGAATCATGTTCAGACAGTTTTTTTCTTATTCGACCATATTTCTAAAAAATGGAGATCGCCACTCCACGATTACGTATTGACACCATAGATTATTTTTAGTATCTAAAAGATAAGTAACAAGCATATATTATTCTATCCCACCTTAACGAAAAGAAAGGGACTCGATGCCGAAACCGTTACAGCTTGCGGGCTGGATACTTCAGGCGATCGGTGTGGGAATCATAATTATTGCACTCTTTACCGATATTGGGCCAAGGTACGGTGGAAAATATATTATGGTATATCTTCTTGTGGCGTATATGTTCATCGCATATGGTAGAAGAATATACCTGCCGGAGGTGAAACTCCTGAA
>JAFGMP010000470.1 GCA_016927495.1 Candidatus Latescibacterota bacterium
AGGCTCGTAAAACCGCATGCCATAATAAAAACAATACCCTGTTCTTTTGATAGAAGGGCGCAAAGAAGAATAAACAGAGCAACGCCGAGCGCCTTTCTTCCGTATTGGCCGGTATCCCATCGAAGCCATATTAAAAGCCCCAAAAGCCCGAATGCAACACTCACCAGGTCAAACCGTGCGGAAATCCATGCGACTGAACCTACAGCAAGCGGATGTACTCCATAAACAAGGCACGCGGCAATAGCCGGAATCCCACCGTAAGCATCAATATCCGGAGAATTCTCTTTATATTTGAAAAACCGGACGAGTGACCAGATGATATACATGTTGACGAGATGAAAAACAACATTTAGTAGATGATACCCCCAGGTTGTATCCGGCCACAGAGTATTGTCAAGCCAGAATAAAAACATGGGTATGGGCCGCAGCCAGAGCGCTTCCCATTCGGGAGGAATGATTGAAGTGTGGAAATAGGCCAGTGTTTCAATGAAAGAATGCGGATATACAAACACCCAGTCATCCGCTACAAGGTGATTATCGAGGGTCGCTGCATATAATAAGCCGACACCCGCTATTGCAGCGGTTAGTGCGATTCTGTCTTTCTGTCGTTCCGTCAAGGTGAAAATGCCTGGACTCCCCTGATTTCGTTTACGCTGTCATCTGCTCAAACCAAGATAAATATATTCAATAAAATGGCAAAAACAAAACATACATAACGGTAATGAAATAAATGACTGTTGTTAAAAAAAGTAATGAATTTTTATTCCTTTAATGCCACTACGCGATTCCGTCCCGCTCCTTTTGCAATGTAGAGACATTCGTCAGCCTTGTTTATGACGTCATCCATTGTCATGGCATGATCATAAACACTTACGCCGAAACTCATGGTAACCGAATATTTTTTACCCCTGAAAGAAAAGGGACTGGACGCGATAACAGTTCTTATTTTCTCAGCAACCTTATCACCTTTTTCAAGAGTGGTTTCAGGTAATACAACCAAAAATTCTTCACCACCCCATCTTCCTACAAAATCCTGCTGCCGTAATGAAGAAACCATAAGTTGTGCAGTCCTTTGAATAACAAAATCCCCAAAATCATGACCGAACGTATCATTACATTTTTTAAAATGATCAATATCCCCCATAACGACGGTGAACGGCTTATTATTTCTGTCAAATCGCGCCATCTCATTTTTAATTTTATTGATAAAATCACGGCGGTTTGATAATCCGGTCAAAGAATCTGTTGTAGCTATCTTTCGGAGTAAATTTTCCGCTTTCAGCGCATATTGGCTGTAATAATATCCGGCAAAACCCAGAAAGAAGAATGATAAATACGTATTTAATACACGCAAAAAATCGATAATATAGGGATCGAATTCATTTTTTTTTGATATTTCAGGTAAATAATAACTCAATACACCGAAGAGAACACATTCAACAATTGCCCATACAATTCTAAATATTGGCTGATCAATCGATATAAGAAAAAGGAGCGAAAAAATGGGAAAAAAGAAATAGTGAAAACCTGCGTCTCCAAAAGTGAATACACACATTAAAATAAAAAGATTGATCTCGATAGCAAAAAAAACAATACCGGTAGTATAAAATCCCTTGAAATTCAATAATATACAGAACAGATAAACGGCAGCGGTTACAAGACTGAACAGAGCCATGTCTTCGGCATGAATCACTTCAAAAATAAACCAGAACAGGACATGAGCAACAAAACTGCTGAAATAAATATAATTGACAAACACAAATCTGCGATAATATTCCGATGGCAGATCGGGATGTAATGTTAAAGGACGGTGAAAAACCGATGTCAGTCTGTCGATAAGGCCACTTAAATAGTCATCTTTATGGTGATTCTTTACCATATACCACGCCGGTTTAGAGTAATCAGTCAGATTGAATTCAAATCAATATATATATTTTTAATTCGGTTCTGCTATAGGTACTTTGATTTTTTTATCATTAAAAATCAATATTGATAAGATTAAATCCCTGATAAATGATATTTTTCTCACAAATAACTAACTTTCCCTGAAGTCGTTAATTATATATTATGTTGTTCCTTTAACGAAATTACAATTAACCGGTTATTTCAATTAAAAACTAACATCAAATAAAATATTTCAGGAGGATTACAATGAATCTTGCTGCTCAGGTACAAAGAATGATTAAGACAACTGCTCTGGTTTTATCGGTAATGTTATGCTATACGGCGGTTACGGATTGCCAGCTTAATGCAAGAACCGAAATCAACATTCCCGATATTGGCAGATACAAAACACTGAAATGTGATTTTCACATGCATACGGTATTTTCTGACGGTAGCGTATGGCCGACTGTCCGTGCCGAAGAAGTATGGTGCGAGGGCCTGGATGCTCTGTCCATAACAGACCATATCGAGTATTTACCGCATAAAAGCGACATGGTAATCGATTTTCACAGGCCATACGAAATTGCAAAACCAGTCGCAGAATCATTGAATCTCATCATTATTAAAGGTACTGAAATAACCCGCGCTGAACCGATGGGTCATCATAACGCGCTTTTTTTATCCGATGTAAACCTTGTCGATACACCCGATTCACTTGATGCAATTAAAGCCGCAGCCGAACAGGGCGCATTCATTTTCTGGAATCATCCGGGTTGGAAGCGGCCCGATGGCCGAGCGGTATGGAGCCCCGCCCAGGTCGAAATATTCGGTAACGGCTGGCTGCACGGAATCGAAGTAGTCAATGGCTTTGACTACTATCCGAATGCCCATGCGTGGTGTATCGAAAAGAAATTAACCATGATGTGCTCAACCGATGTTCATGCACCGATAAATCAATCGTATGACCTTAGCGGCAATAACCACAGACCGATGACGCTCGTTTTTGTACAGGAGGTATCGGAAAAAGGAATTAAAGATGCACTCTTTAAGCGTCGTACGGCTGTCTATTTTAAAAATACTCTTATCGGTGAAGAAGAATATCTTAAACCGATTTTCGATGAATCGATCGAAATTCTTACAAAAAATATTACCATAAACGGAAAGGGAAGAGCCAATATTCAAATCCACAATATTTCTGATGTGAGTTATGAACTTGTTATGGAACAAACCGGGGGGGAAACGGAACAACTTATAACCATTCCCGCAAATATTACACTTTATGCAAACAAAACGGTTATTCTACCGGTAAGAGGTGTATCGGTTTCTTTATCCGGTATGAAAAATATCAAAATGCAGTACAGGGTTACAAACCTTCTTGTGGCACCCGATGAATATCTTCAGGTGGAAATACCGATAAAAGTGACGTTTGTGCCTGTAGCAAACAATTAAAAAACGATAAACAAAATAATATTAACTAAAACTATACCCAGCGCCGAAAGTCGCGGATGCGGTTTTACCACATAGTTACTGATCAGGTAACTCAATATGCAGGTTGCAATGTACACAACCCAGAATTTAACCAATATCCGGCCATTCCACCTGAGAAGTAATGCGGCAAACATAACATGAAACGGATAGTGAATGATATAAATAGTATATGAATTTGATGCCAGGCTTTGATCCATTATCGAGGGCTTGTTACGATATTTTGAAGTTAAAGTAACCAATACCATAAACAATGACAGACACAAAAACGATCTTACAAAAGAATTTAAAAATGTTTCGGCAACAGATGGCATCTGAATCTGAGCAAAACCGAAATAGGTAAATATCCCAAGCGAAGCCAGGCAAACGGGAATCCATATGGTAAATGAATGCGGAAAGTTATCCCCGGTAAACCATTTACCCGAAAATGCATAAATCCCCAGGGCAAAATAAATTATATAGAACACCAGCCGTGTCGGCTCAAAATGAATTAGGCTTGCGACCAGTATAGCACGATATCCCCATGGATAAAATAATTTGGCGATGAAAAATCCGACGGCGGCCAGCGCTCCGGTAAGTACAATCGCCCTAAAAATAGTTTTAGTCGTGTGGATTTTATCCATTTTTTCAGCGGCGATATTTCCTGACCATGATACTTTGATTTTACAGATGATAGCAAAGAGTATAAAAAGAGGAAAAAGTACCGAAAGAAACCAGAGATGTCTGTGTGAAAACTGGTCTGCCGACCGGGTATATCCTGTGTGAAACTCTGCGGCGCTTTTCATAAAATTCACCCAGTATTGCCAATACCCTGTGTGTGAAGCCCCATCATAGCATGAACGGATATAATACATTAGATAGACTGCCGGTGGCAGCACAAACAACACACCGATCAGCCAGGGTATCCAGATCCGCTTCCATTTGCTTACCATAAATCCCCATGTCCCTTTACTACGTATCGAAGGAAGAGCAAAAAAACCGGCTGCAAAAAAAAGTATGGGCATCATAAACACATCGGTTATCATCACGATAAACTGACTCATGTTCTGAACCAAAACACTTCCCTCGCTGTGCGCCCCATATATCAATGCTACATGCTGGAGAATGACAAAGGCGATAATGATATATCGCATATTGTCAATAAATAGAATACGTGGCTGAGACCGGCCGTTTTGTGTCATTGAATGGTTCCTTAATTTTATATTGGACATAAGATTTAATTATGCATAATTATTCATACTAATACCTAAAAGTCAAGATTAAATTAGCTGTTATCTACATGTTTCATTTGCCCGGTATCTGAGTTACCCGTATATTTGGATAGGATTGTTTTCGAACTAAATCCATAATAATAGTAATATTATATGACATATGTATAAATTACCCTGTCAACACATACTGATATACAGGAGGTTTGCATGTTTTCAGGCTCTGTGCGAGTAAATCGCGAGTCTCTCGAACAATTTTGTCAAAACGTTTTCATAAAATCGGGGCTTTCGGAGTCTGACTCCCGGTCTGCGGCAGAGGTTCTTGTTGCTGCCGATGTACGCGGGATACCTTCCCATGGTGTAGGCCGGTTGTGGAGATATGTAAACGGACTGAAAACCGGGCAGATGTTACCAGACGCAAAAGCTGAAATTCTTGTGGATACTCCGACATCTATGGTAATCCATGCGCATGGGGCAATGGGCGCTCCGGTCAGCGTTATGGCCATGGAGAATGTGCTAAACAAGGCGCAGACAAGCGGTGCGGCGTTCGGCTGTGTCCGTGATTCCAACCATTACGGTATTGCGGGTTATTATGCTATGATGGCGCTTCACAAAGATATGATTGGTATTTCCATGACCAATACGGCAGCTCTCGGTGTCCCTACCTTCGGCCGTCAGGTTATGTTCGGCACTAATCCTTTTGCGTTTGCGGCTCCGGCGAACAAGGAAAGAGCTTTTGTGCTCGATATTTCTACTACTGTGGTTACCCGTGGCAAAATAGAGGTATACGAGCGCCTCGAAAAAGAGCTTCCGGCCGGATGGGCGGTCGACAAAAGAGGGAAAACCGCACATAATGCCCATACAACACTCGAGGATATGTTTCACCGTCTGGGAGGAGGAATCCTGCCTTTAGGCGGCGAAGGCGAATTGTTCGGTGGACACAAGGGTTACGGGCTTGCCGTTATGGTCGATATCCTCTGTTCGGTACTCTGCGGAGCGCCATACGGCGCCGCGTTGTCAGACACCGAAACATCATCGGCGCGGGTCAGTCATTTCTTCGGAGCGATAAAGATCGAAGCTTTCCGCGACCCGAAAGATTTCCGCCGTGATATGGACGATATGTTGAGAAATCTCAGGGAGTGTCCTCCCGCAGAGGGTGCCGAACGAGTATATTTTGCCGGACTGAAGGAATTTGAAATAGAAGCGGAATTTGAAAAAACCGGAATACCGCTGTTGAAAAAATCCTATGATCAGATATGTAAAATCGGAGCCGAATACGGAATTACTTGCCCGGTTGTAGTCTATTAGTAAAACTTAAACAAATTCTGAGAATTCACCAAGATCTCCTGTAGATTCCCGGTTATACCGTCCGGTTACAGTATTTTTCATAATCTCCCGCTGAGCACGGAATTTAATCGCATTAGCCCGTGAGGTCACTGTTCTGTCATGAGATGAAGGATCTGCCAGTGCTATTCATTTTTGCCGCCAGAGCGCTTCGGCTGGAATTTGTACAATGTCTCCATCAGGGATTTTATACGATACTTCGAGATCGGTCACACCCATGGCGTTATAATGCATCACACGTATCGGGTGCATACCCTGTTTCAGCGCGACAAATCCGCTGCGCTCCTGAGCGCCGTGATTACCGTCGTTATTCACCACCTCTTTCGAGCCGATATA
>JAFGMP010000471.1 GCA_016927495.1 Candidatus Latescibacterota bacterium
ATATACAAAGTGTTTTTTTATATTTTTTCAAAATTTTTTGAGAACACAACACTTTTTGCAAGTAAATCTCTAACCGGAAATTGCTGAATGACTATGAGAAAAATACTATTTTTAATTCTGATTTTTACTTTTATAGTAAGCTGCGATCAAAACCGGCAGCAAACATCACAACTCACCTTAAAATCTCTCCCGGAAATCGTCAAAAACAAAGAGTCCGATCTTTTTTCAATAGCTTATGACCGTTACAAGTCAGATACAAAGGATCTCCCCATAGGCGTGTTTGATTCGGGTATCGGCGGACTGACCGTTCTTGCCGAAATACTAAAGCTTGACAGTTTCAACAACGAAACGCATGAGCCGGGTACCGATGGTTTACCCGATTTCGATAACGAGCGATTCATCTATCTCGGCGATCAGGCAAATATGCCTTACGGTAACTATCCATCCGAAAACAAAGTGGATTTTCTCAAAGAATTGATTATAAAAGATGCCATATTTCTTCTTGGCGAGCGATACTGGCTCATATCGGAATCAACTTCGCCGCGGAATGATAAGCCTCCGGTCAAAGCCATCATTATTGCCTGTAACACAGCGACTGCGTATGGACTCGAGGATGTTCGTTCCGCGCTCGAACTCTGGGATGTACCCGTATACGTTGTTGGCGTCGTTGAGGCAGGTGCTCGGGGAGCGGTGGAAGAATTAGCCAGAAAAGGAACGCAGGGCGCGGTCGCCGTTATGGCAACAGTGGGAACCTGCAAAAGCGAGGGATATGTCCGTGCTGTGGAAAAAGCGGCAAAAGAGGCAGGAATAAAGCAACCGGAAGTTGTGCAGCAGGGAAGCCTCGGCCTTGCAGGAGCTATCGAGGGAGATCCGTCATTTATAGGCCCTCAGGGCACAACGCCGAGAACAGATTACAAAGGTCCTGCAGCCGGCGATCAAAACGCACCTATCGATACAGGCAAAATCGTTCGTTATGGTTTCGACAGGAATGGTATAACCGGAAATCCGGACGATCCCACAACCTGGCAGCTCAATTCAATCGAGAACTATGTTCGTTACGACACAACCATGCTTATCGACACATACAGTCAAAGCGGGGAAACCGACCCTATTGCGGCAGTTATACTCGGCTGCACCCATTTCCCCTATCAGGTGAAAAGTATAGCAGCGTCGTTCGAACGGCTCAGGAATTTCCAGAGTGATGACGGTTCGCAACCATATAAAAACCTGATAGCGGAACACATCAGTTTTATCGACCCGGCAACGCTCACCGCAGAACAGCTTTATGAATCCCTCGCCAAATCGGCGCTTCTCCTTAGTAAAGGTGAGAGCATGAATATTCCCACCGATGAGTTTTTTATATCGGTTCCAAATACATCACTTAAAGGTACGCAACTGACCGAACATGGCGGATTCTCCTATGATTACAAATATAGCCGCGAACCGGGGAACTTTAATGTGGAATATGTCAAACGTGTTCCCATGAGCCGCGACAATCTCTCATCAACGGTCATTGAGAGCATAAAAGAGACAATGCCGGTCATATGGGAACGTCTTGTGCTTTTCAACAACAGCAGCACGAGATGCGGCGAACTGCCTGAATCATCAAAATTGCGGTGAAAAAAATTATCAATCAAGATAAACCAGGCGACATATATACAAGATTAAACGGAAAAACCATGGTTTATGACCTCAGGATAGAAGCGTGATGAAAAAGTTTAAATTCAGGAGCGTGTAAAGAATTTTGTGTAAATGGATGAAAAAGAAATAAATAGGGACACCATTCACGCAGGAGGAATTACATGAGCAAGATTCGCCCGGAACTGATTGATGAGTTACTGAAAGACTTATTCTTTCCATCTCCACTTCACTCACCAACTGACGCTCAAACGCTTCCGTATATCCCCTCACTTTTGCTACTTTCATCCTTGACTCCTTGTCCTTTTCTCTGTAAATATATTTCAGGACAGGACACTGAAGCAAAAAAAAAATATATATTTGCAAGATAATTGTTGACATCACATCTATTAATAACTATATTTTGAATTAAACAACACTTTCCAGTACAGGTTATCCGCGCTATATACTCTGCTTTAATTGACCGGACAATTTTGACCAAGAATGTTGTTTAGTATGAGAAAATGGTAACACCCTCAGCCATTATCATAACAAAATTTATTTGAGGGATTATTTGAGATTTATGATCTCACAATTGTAAGGAGTTGCAGCGATGGTAACAGGTAAAGTGAAATGGTTCAACGACAACAAAGGTTTCGGTTTTATTACACCTGACGATGGTAGCGAAGATGTTTTTGTTCATCATACAGCTATCGAGTCTCAGGGTTTTCGCACCCTTAAGGAAGATCAGGCGGTAAAGTTTGAAATCACCCAAGGTCAGAAAGGCCCGCAAGCCAAGAATGTCAGTATAATATAATTGGCATTTTTTATATTGCCCGAATATCACCCCTGAGCAGAGCAGGGGTGGATTCAATACTAAAAACTACTGATTGAACATAACACATATTGGTTTATCAAATATGTGACAGCAAAACATACAAATTAACCGCTTAAAAGACGTAAACTTCCAATTTCGACATATTGATTAATCTTTCCTTAGAATACATCCTGAAATCCGATTTATTCTTCACAAACACAGTTTTTATCAAATTAAATGGTTGGGAGTCGAAAAACAGTGATATCTGATTAGAAAATCAGAATGTTTTATCACTGTTATATTGATGTTTCATGAATTGAAGCCATTTTTATAATCCCGGTTGAATACACCATTTTTTCTTGACTTTTTAAAGAAGTCGAGGATGCATTCCGTGCCCTGCCGGAAAAAATCGATGTGATTCGCGACCTGGAATGGGGTACCAATGTGAGCCCGGAAAACCTGTCGCAGGGATTCACCCACTGCTTTTTCCTGACATTCGACAACGAAGTCGACCGGGATACGTATTTACCTCATCCGGCGCATAAGAAATTCGGCACCGTCAGAACTGGTTACCTCTTATTTCATAAGCAACAAGCGGTGTGTGGCAACATATGCTTCCGTTCTGAGACAACTCATATAAATCCCCGACGAAACCGCCTGACCAGACTCATTTTTGCCGTCCCACACAGTGGTATGTTTCCCCGCCATCATGGAGGCTGCCAAAAGTGTCCGCACTTTTTGTCCGGTGATATTATAAATGGCAAGCTCTGCTAATTCGCTTTGTGGCAAGGTAAACTCGATTGTAGTGGACGGATTGAAGGGATTGGGATAGTTGCCGGTGATGGAAATCGGTTTATGAGCAGTATCCAGCGATTCCACAGAGGTTGGAGAGTTCTGCTTATATCGTAAAAGAGTACTGTCAGTCAAACGAAACCATACTGAACCATCATCACCTACTTTTAAAACATCGATTCCCTGGTCTAAATATTGAGTGGTTATACCATTATATAAGCGATAAGCACCGTAATTTCCTGCATACCAGACTCCTTCTTCGTTATCGATAACAATGGAGCGTATTGATTTTTTATGACTTATCGCTGAATGCCGTATCCATTTATTTTCATCATAAGAATAAATATCATTTCTGTCGGTTGCCCATATTTTCCCGTCAAGGGAAACTGCAAGGTCAGTTACGGACAATTCGCCGAGATATGTAATCCAGTTTTCACCATCATAACTACACAAACCCTTATCTGTCCCACACCAGAGTATACCGTTTGCATCAAAATCTAATGCTGTTACATCATTACTGGGCAATCCGTTTTCAACAGTAAACGATTTCAAATCTTTACCGTCATAATAATGCACTCCTTTATCACTTGCTAACCATACATCATCTCCTGATCCTGAAACTGTATCCGATGTCTGATCACATCCAATAAAATTGCCATATATCTGAAAAATCATTTCAGTTCCATCAAACCGGAATAATCCCTGGCCGGAAGAGATTGTGTACCATACTGAAGATTCAGAAAAAGTTACTGTCGCAACACAATAATCTTGTACCCATTCCAATACCGATTGGAGTTTCCATGAATTACCATCATACATTGAAATACCTGCACTGCCTCCGGCATACACTATTCCGTCAGGTTTAAAACAAATTGTTCTATTTGATTCGTTTAATGGTGCGTTTGTTGTTAATTGACTAAACTCTTTTCCATCGAACCTGTATAAACCTGTAACGGTACCGCACCATACAGTATTATCTGATGGTGCCATAAGAGACCAGAAGAAGTAATGTTGCATGTTCAACGAATACGCCGATGTCCATTCTCCATTTTCAAATTTTGTTAATCCATCATATTGATAACCAGCCCATATAACATTATCCTGGCTGATTGTAATAGTATAAATTGGATTATCTTTAAACGTCGGGTGACGGCCCCAATACTTTTCAGTATCATTTTCTATCTGTATTAATCCACTTGCAGAACCGCACCACACGGAACCGCTTGAATCGATTACTATTTTCCTTACTGCATTATACCCTCCTAAATTTGAAATGTGCTTAATCTCTGTACCATCGTATTTATAGAGTCCTTGTCCATATACTGCAAACCAAACAACTCCCTCGGAAGTTGTTACAATAGAAGTGCATGTCGTTACATCGTATATTTTTGTCACCGATGATTTGTCAAGACGATATATTGCATAATCATTCTCATATGTATTCATAACACCAAAATAAACAGTTCCTGCCGTATCAACGGCAACAGCAGTGATTTCAGCATCTTCGTAATAACATACCCATTCCTCTTCTTCAGAACAGTACAATCCATGAGTTGTTCCCAACCATATTTTCCCATCCGGTCCAACTGCAATCGCTCGGGACTGAACCGTGCGCCATCCATTTTTTAAAGTGATTTTTTCATAGGAAAGATTATTGATATTCCAGCAAATCACACCACCATTAGTCGCACACCAGATATTTTCACCGATAATAACCGAATCGTACACGATATCGGTATTTGCGAATATTTCCCAAGTTCCTTCAGCATACACGGTTTTGGATAAAACATAAAACAAAAAAATCACTATTATGTATTTTTTGTTTTTCATGGTTGAACTCTCTGTTTGGTGTCTGTTGTATTAACAAACAAATATTGTTCATTCTATCTCAAGCTTAATTCCTTCGCTTTTTTCACCCAGATTCATTGTTGTTCCTTTGGGATTAAGCACTTTAATCGAGCCGGTAATGTCATAGACACCGTTTGAGCTTTCTTTCTCTGAAGCTGTCAAAAACGGCCTGTTGATGCTGTCTTCAACAATACAGTTAACAATATCAACACCGCCCTGCCTTTTTGTTAGTTCAGGCCTTCGCAGATATATCCAGAGCGGCGATGGTGGCTCATTGTCCTCAACTGTCAAGGCAGTGTTTTTCCATGAACAGTTCGTGAAGCGGACACGGGCTCTGTCTGCGGATTTATCATAAATTTGCAAACCGACTTTAGCAGTATTATCGACAGTACAGTTGTCGAATTCGATTATACCCATCGGGCCGTCGTCTTTTATTGCGCCGACAATAATACCGGAACCTTTAGCGCTTGTCACACGGCAACCCTCAAATCGTATGGAGATATCTTCAGACTGTGAAGACAAAGGCCTGAGATAAGCCAATATTCCGGCACCTTCGTTGTTTTCAAAAACACAGTTACGGATCAGGCAGTTTTTCATACGTTCTCCCGCATGATTCGGTTCAAGGTCTATACCGGCTGCGGGTGGTGTTCCCCATGTGTTTTTCAACGTACAGCCTTCGATAAGCAAATTTTCTGCGCTGATAACACTGATTCCCTGACGGTAGTTGTTATCGCATACGACATCCTTGATATGGACGTTACTACAATACAACGTATCTCCGGTAACTCCCAGATAGATACCGTCGCCGCCGCTGTCCTTCAGAGTCAGTCCCTGAATCCGGACATTATTGCAACTGTAGAGGCCGATCACCATACGCCATTCCGCTTTTTCATACTCGTCGCTCATATAATCATCTTTTTGCATGCGAAGCGTTGCGCCGTAACCGCTCAGAATCAGATTGGAAATACCGGAACCTCTTAAAAGGCAATCACCTCTGCCTTTGAACTCACCTTTTTTTGCAGTGACAACGGTATCTTTTTCAAAAACAATTTCAAGGTCACTGTGAAGCTGAATCGGGCACACTATCCACTCACTTCCCATATTGGGAACTATCACTTTTTTTGCACCCGAGTTTATTGCCAACTGAAGCGCTTCTGTGGCATCAACCTCATCAAATCCCCACCATGCGGCATTGGCCTTAATCCTTTTCCCATCCATAACCTCTTTGACAGCTTGCGGGCTTTTTATATTTCCCGGTGTTTTGACATCGGAGCATGAAATGAATGTAAGTTGTGCAGTTATAAAGACATCGAGTAAGATATGTTTCGATATTTTCCAGCTAATTGTCGTCATGTTTATTACTCCCCTTGTTTACCACGTTAAAGTTGAATTAAAATAATAACCATTGGTATTTACTAATATTATATACATCAATGTGTTGTTATGCAAAATAAATATCAAAGCTACCGAAACGTGCATATACAATTTATACTTGACATTCTTACTTCAGCTTACTAAATAGTTGTTTACTATGAAAACTCTTAAAAAACAGATCGGTGAGCTTGGTATTCGAGAGGGCACCTCTTTATTTGTCCATAGTTCCCTGAAGGCAATAGGCTCTGATGTTAAGGCTGAGGAGCTGATAGCCGCATTGCAGTCCTCCGTCGGCAAAGAGGGCACGTTATTATTTCCCACGTTCAGTTCACGAAAAGAAGACTATTTCGATCCCGACACCACTCCATCGGTTCTCGGTGTTGTCACTGAGATATTCCGAACTATGCCCGGAACTTTGCGAAGCAGAAACCCTCGTCACCCGGTAGCTGCCCGCGGACCGGCAGCCCAAATACTGATCGAGGATCACGAGCATGCAATTGGCCCGTGCGGAAGCGGTACACCATTTGAAAAACATGCACGGAGCGATGGTCAAATTCTCCTTATCGGCGTCGATTTCGACACACTAACGCTCCTTCATACTGCAGAGGCTCTGCTCGATCTGCCATATTTACATGTCGTCGAAGGAAAATATCTCGATTCTGACGGTAATGTACAACATATCAGCATGCACCAGGTCCCGGGAGGTCATCGCGGTGGTGTACGGCTTTTTGAAAAGGAATTTCGTAAACGGGGTCTTATCCGGTATGGTCAGGCAGGAGATGCCCGCACCATGCTAATGGATGCCGGAAAAATCCTTGATGTCATGATCGAGCTTCTCCAGGCCAATCCCGCCGCAGCATTGTGCAAAGGAGATTATTGCCCGGATTGTACCAACTTCAAGGCTAAAATACGGGCTCGGCAATTATCGGATCTGGGCACGGAAGTGTCAATTATTTTATCTGAACTTCCCGATGATCCGGACTTATTTAAAGAGATGATCAGGCGATTTTGCGGACATGCACGGTTCGGATTATTATCCGATCTCAACATTGTACGGGTTCCTAAGGGAAAAAAAACTCCTGCCCCTCCCGATCATATGCATTCATGGATACTCCAGCCGGCGCCCGTGGACCTGATGAAATACGAGTCGCTGCCGCCGGGTTACAATGGTTTTGCATATGCTCCGCTTGAAGCGGCTCGCGCCGGAATCCAGCCCTTTTATGATGTGCTGTATAAATCAAAATGCCGTGACAGCATCACCGACATATTTATTGAGGACGGCTTGTCAAATCTGAGCGGAATGAATTCCCCTGCAATAAACTATATTCACATGTTTTGCGGAAATGGTCGGGTAGCTCTCGGTGACGGCCATGCACAATTACGTGAGATAATCTCAGCGCTGCGAATGCGTAATTTCACCGGTCGGTATCATCTCATAATCCCCGAAGGCAACCTTTTCATCGAGACATTGTCTATACTGAAAGAGTTCTGGAATCTGATACCGTAGCTGAATAAATATCATGACAAATTTACGTATAAGGGTGTTATATGAAAAAGTATATGTTTAATGAGGAAAAGACATTCATAGCATTACTATTTCTGATTATGGGATGCGCTACGTTCCCATTTTTAAGCAAGCAGCAACCTGTTATAAGCGAAGATGCGCAAATTATAAAAATTTCAGATGGTTATACCTGGGCGGAAGGTCCCGTTGAGGACCGTGATGGAAATCTCTATTTCACCGACAACCGCGAAAATCTCATTCACAGGTTAAAACCAGGCGGTACCGTTTCGGTCTTTATGCGACCGGCTTACAGAGCTAACGGTCTGTACCTTGACAGGGACGGTTCAATCATTGCATGTACCGGCGACCCCAAACAAGTGGCCTCGATAGATAAAAACGGCGATATGACCGTTCTGGCTGATTCTTTTGAAGGCGAACCCCTAAATGCTCCAAATGATCTGTGGATAGATAAAAAAGGCGGTATCTACTTTACCGATCCGTACTGGGGCAAAGAAAAAGAACGGGATCGTGTCCTGTATCTGACACCGGACCGTAAAAAAGTCATTCTCGCCACGAAAAACATGGTAAAACCCAATGGCGTAATCGGAACCCCCGATGGCAAAAGGCTTTATGTGTCTGACTGGAACGAAAAAAAGACCTATGTATTTAGCATCGATAACGACGGAATCCTGTCGGATAAAAAGCTTTTCGCGCCCGAGGGTGATGACGGTATGACAATGGATGTTAAGGGCAATGTTTATCTTTCGGGCGATGATGTGACTGTGTACAATCCGAAAGGTGAAAAAATCGCTACAATCAGAGTACCGGAAACTGCGGCTAATATGTGTTTCGGGGGAAAAGATAAAAAGACGCTTTTTATTACAGCGAGAACCTCGGTTTATTTGATCAAAATGCAGGTTCAGGGAATGTATTGATAAGACAATAAAATTATTGTTTTAAAAAAAGAGTCCACCATATTTAAAAAGCAAGGATGTGTAAATGAAAACTATTTTAACAGCTTTGTACATATCCATTTTTGTTCTCAGACTAATGGTAACAGGAGCAGAACAATTGCAAGGTTTTGGAGAAAAAGTACCTATCGAACATTTAAGTCATTTATACTTTATCTTTTCTATTGCATGGTCACCGGATGGGAATTTGATTGCTGCATCATTTGAATACCCATGGTGCCCCGACGCCGGAGTCTATATGTTTCCAACCAGTGGTAAAAACCCGGTAAATCTTGTAGGAGGTGATGAAATTAAACCTATGAACTTCTTTTTTTTATCAGACGGACAGCACATTATAACAGAAAATGCAATCTATGATGAAAAATTCGGAGCAATAATTGAAGAAAAAGATGGTAAGGAAAATAGAAGTCAAGGACTTCCTGTTATTGAGAAAATAAACATTAATACCGGAGAAACTCAAATTCTTGCCCATGGATATCTTATATTGGTTAGTCCTGATGATAAGTATATGATTTATAGAAATTTTGATTATCGAGTTTATTTTGATGACTTACAGGAAGAGCATCACCATGCTAAAACCTTAATGGATATTACTACAGGGCAAAAAACATATATTATAGAATTTAACGAATTTGATTACAGCTCAACAGGTTTTGATGATTTTTCTCCGGACGGCGAATATCTGATATTTACAAAATATGATGAAAGTGGGTCGCAGATATGGAGATCCACATTTAAAGATGGTATAATCGACCTGGACAATGCAGAGCAAATCACTTTTGAAAATGAAAATCTTTGGAGTATGCATCGATATCGTGGGTATTTCTTACCAAACGGTGAATGGATTATTCATATAGTTAGTCATGATATTGAGGAGTTTTGTGGTGTAGGTTATAATTTCAATGGTGAGAAAAAAAAGAACTGGTGTACAGATATTGTATATAATTTTGCAGCTTTCAATATTGAAACAGGTCGTGAGATATTATTGTTGCCGGAAGATGGAACAAAAAAAATTCGCAGCCATTGTTTTAACTCAAAAGGAGATAAAATTTGCTATATATTGGAAGACATGACTGATCAGCGAAATCATGGAATTTACATTCTTGACCTTCCGCCTGAGTTAAATATGCCAACATCTGTTGGAGAAAGAATACCAGTTGATTTTAGATTAACCGGCAACTATCCGAATCCATTCAATCAGATGACTACTATAGAGTTTACTTTACCTGGAACCGGTTTTACGAATCTCGTCATCTATAATATCACGGGTCAGAAGGTACGGGAGCTTGTATCAGGGCAGTTTGCTCTGGGGATACACACTGCTGTATGGGACGGCCGTGATACCTTCGGCAACGCAGTATCGTCGGGAATTTATTTCTCACACCTGAAGCTTGGAGACAAGGCGTTGACGAGGCAGATGATGCTGCTCAAGTAATCCGGCCCTTCCTTTATTTTGTTGTATCTTAGAAGCATTTCTAACACTGTAGGGGTTTGATTAATCAAACCCCTACTATTTCATACCTACTCATTACTCCTCATTGACACCGGCGGACCGAGTATTTCACCCATGATAATGCCTGTAACGACCTGCGAACCTGAGAAACCCGGCTTAAAACATTCTCCCGGTATCATCCGAAACGGTTTTTCCAACCTATGTCTGGTCGGTAAAGGAATTTCGACAACCTTTTCTTCAAGGATTTTCTCACTTTCTCCAATCACTTGTTCGGAACTTGTTTCAAACATATCCTCCAATGGCATGTTCGGAATTTCAAATGATTCTGTGGGAAAGGTAATAACAGGCTTATCCAACCCGGATGGTCCGGTTGGTTTCTGTTCTGCTCTTTCCGGAGTATTCTCATCACCAAACATTTCAATGGTCTGGCCAAGATCTTTCTCTTTATCAAGGGTTTTGGCCTTCTGACTTATCTCCTGCATTCGCTTCAAAATCGATGCGATGATGATGAATACAATGATCAGTTGAACAAGAATTTCCATCGGTCATCATCCCTTTGTATCTTCATCAGGTTTGTCTGGCTGCGTGCTCTTCGATATGGATCCTCTCATATCGGTGTCTGCCTTGACATTCATCATTTTGTAATAATCCATAACACCCAGATTACCACTCTTGAAAGCTTCTGCCATAGCAAGGGGCACCTGAGCCTCGTTTTCGGTAACCTTGGCACGCATTTCCATAACCCGTGCTTTCATCTCCTGTTCCTGGGCGCGAGCCATTGCACGGCGGCTCTCGGCTCTTGCCTGAGCGATATTCTTGTCGGCATCTGCCTGTGCCATCTGGAGTTTGGCGCCGATATTATCACCGATGTCGACATCCGCAATATCGATAGAAAGGATTTCGAAAGCTGTTCCCGAATCCAGCCCCTTAGCCAAAACCACTTTCGAGATTTTATCGGGATTCTCAAGCACTTCTTTGTATGTTTCCGATGAGCCAATAGTACTTACAATACCCTCGCCGACACGGGCTATGATCGTCTCCTCAGTGGCACCGCCAACAAGTCGCTGAATGTTGGTACGTACAGTCACACGGGTAATAGCTTTCACCTGAATACCGTCTTTAGAAACAGCAGCTATCATCGGAGTGGTAATAACTTTGGGAAGCACGCTCATTTTTACCGCATCGAGTACTTTCCTACCGGCAAGATCGATTGCTGCCGCACGTTCGAATGACAGGTCGATTGAAGCTTTATCTGCAGCAATCAATGCAGTAACGACCTCTGAGACATTGCCTCCTGCGAGATAATGAGCTTCCAGAGCATCGGTGTTCAGGGTTAATCCTGCCTTGGTCGCCGAAATAAGCTGCCGTATTATGAGAGACGGCGGAACTCTTCTCAACCGCATTCCGATGAGCGAGAACAGGCTTATATTAACACGTGCCGCTACTGCAGATATCCACAACGGCACCGGCACAGCCCAGAAAAACAGCCATACCGCTACAAGAACGAGAAATACGGAAAATACTACAATGATATCCATTCCTACCCCCTTTCGGATTGTATAACAATAATTCGTGTTCCGTCGACAGCCTGAACACGGATGGCCATATCCTTACTTATATATTCACCGTCTGTCACCACATCGATACGTTTATTGCCAATAAGAGCCGTTCCCGATGGTCTCAGATTTGACAGAGCACGTCCCTCCATACCCACAAGGCCCGTATAATCATCGATTGCAGTCGTTCCCCTTTCATCGTAATCGAGACGTACCGATCTGGCAGCGCGGCTTTTAAGAGCTATACGCACCAGTATAACCGCTGCGGCAGCGCTTGTCAGAAAGGCTATGGCTGCTCCTGCTGTGCCGTATTCTGCATGCGCCTTGAATATACCGTACCCTATCATCGCGATACCAACTATTCCGGGTACTGAAAACCCGGGGATAAGCAATAATTCGATAATTAGAAATACAAATCCGATTGCCACCAGAAGCGCAATAAAATAGATAGTCATTACTTAATTCTCCCTGACTATAATCCTTGAACCGTGAACCTCCGTCACCACTATTGCACAATCTTTGGCTATATATCCGCCTTCAGTCACTACATCCATTCGTTTACCATTGATCAAAGCTTTTCCTGCAGGTCTCAGGTCACTGATAGCGGTCCCCTGAACACCTATCAGTTCACTGTCCGTAACAGCCGAAGCAAAACCATTATCAGCGCTTTCTACTTTATCAAGCGTCAATTTTCTGAACATTGCTGTTTTCGGGAAAAACTTTATTATTCCAAAAACACCCAAAATTGCAATAAAAAACGCCCCTGTAAATGTATACGCTGCATGTATATAGTCATCCGGTTGTGGAATCCTGCCTACCAGACTGAGATACAAGCTGGCGAAAATCAGTGTGATACCGGCAATACCGGCAATACCGAAACCTGGAATAACAAAAACCTCGAGAGCCAGAAGAATTATCCCGGCGGTGAAAACGAGCAGTTCTCCTATACTCGCAAGATTTACAATATAATGACTTCCGAAAAATAACGCCAGTGCTATAAGTCCTATAGTACCACCGATACCCCATCCGGGAGTCCGTATTTCAATGAGAAGCCCGAGAAAACCGATCGACATGAGCAGTGAACTTACAACCGGATGTGTAAGGAACCGAACCACATTTTCCGCCCAGTTTACATGCATCTTGACAATCGGTGTATTATCATACCCAAGATGAACGGCAACATCTTCGACACTTTCAACGGTAGCGTTTGATATGCCGAGACCAAGAGCTTCCTTATAGGTCAACGTCAGAAGCATTCCTTTTGGGGAAATACCCTCAATTTCAAGTTGTTCGTCGACCATAGCTTCAGCGATGTCGGCTCGCCGTCCTTTTGCTTCGGCAGTGGCACGCATCTGTGCCCTGAAATAGCTGATGATTTTCTCGGAGGCTTTGTTGCCCTGTAGGTCGACGGCAGTTGCAGCGCCGATGGATGCTCCGGTTGACATATAAAGGCTGTCACAGGCGAAAGAAATCAGGGCGCCGGCCGAAATCGCGTTTTTATCGACAAAAGCAACCGTGGTTACCCGAGAACTCAGAATAACATCTTTTATCCGAACCGCGCTGTCTATTCTGCCGCCCGGTGTATCGACATGAAAAATCACCGCTTCCGCGCCTTGTTGTTCGGCTTCTGAGAGTGATCGCTCGATAAACGCTGCCAGTCCCCCGTCTATAGTGCCATGAATAGGAACAACAACTACAGAGGCTTCGGTAATCCGGGCAGTTAATATAAGCATTATCAGTAGATATTGAATACGCCGTACCATTATATGTTATCTCCTCAAAAGAATCGACTATCTGAGTCAATTTATGTATTCCAATGACATTTGCATACGATATTTTTCTCAACTCCTGGAAATATCGAGGATTTTAGGTCCTCCGGGATAATCGGTAAGCGTGATACACGTCGTTGCTTTCACTTTATCCAGAATTTCACTAATTCTTTTTGACTCGAAAAGAGCTTTATCAATCAGATCGTTTTTGTTCTTATCTGTTTCGTTTTCTTTAAGAAGTTCCAAATATAAAGAAAGAGCACACAGAGGATTATTGATAGCATGATTATATGTTGCTGCCAATTCCATTATAGTACGTTGTTTTTCTTCGTGAATTCTGGTCTTTTCGACTTCTTTTATCGATGAAATATCCCGTGTGATTATGGCGACACGGTTAATTACATCGGATGAATTGTGAAGCGGCAGGTAATGCACATCCATGTAAAATATTTTGGAATCCCCGAAATCGAACCATGCTTCATACCGTACATCCTCGCCATCGAGGCATCTTACTAAATTGGGTTTTACGACTGTGGTAAAAATCTCATCGCCGAGAAAATCCCTGACATGGGTGCCTATAAGATCCTGTGCGGATTGCTTATGAATATCCGCATATGCCGCATTAACATAACGAAATTTAAAATCAATACCGATTATGGCAATGAGATCGGGCGATGCATCGAGAAGACTGCGGTGTAATCGCAATAATTCCGCTTCTTTACAGTTTATTACCTGTATCGTTTTCAGTTGAGGCATAAAATCTCTCTTCACCGGTGCGCTTATACAAAAATATATTCTTTTTCTAAATAATAAGCAAAATAAACATACAAAGTATACTATATTTTCTTATTATTTTCATTCAATCTATAATATGGTTTAAATTCTGTTTTTTCTTAAAGTTCTTTCATATTATAATGCATTTATTCTCCATGTGTTGAATCATTTTATTAGCTGAGTCAACAATTATAAGAAAAAGGGAGTATGAACTGTGACATTATTTAGATGGTTGATACTGTTATCAATTTTTTTTACCTCATTCCATACTCTCCCGGTTTCGGCTGATATAGGCTCCCTGGACATAGAAAACGCGCTCCGTAAAGATCTCAGTCACCCCTATCTTTATTTCACTGAGGAAGAAAAACCGGCGATTCTCGAACGTATTAAAAACGATCCGGAATGCCATAACATCATGGCGCGGTTCCTCGCAGAGGCCAACAAACTGCTTTATACACCCGTAGAGTTGAAAGTCCCCGGTAAGGAACCGAATCCCGATTTCACCGATAATAATGACTGGCTGAATTATCAGCGCAGCAACAAAAACTCGGCGCATCTCCTCGCGTTTGTCTACCAGATGACCGGCGACAAAAAATATGCTTATAAAGCATTCGAATTTGCCGATGCTCTATGCGATCTGCCAACATGGGTAGACAGACGCCACGAATTCCCCATCATCTATGACCGTGTATGGCCATGGAATGTCTCCGATGACCAGGCAGCATTCGGCTATGACATCGAAACCGCCGATACTGCAATATCTCTCGCCGCTATATACGACTGGCTCTATCCCGCTCTGGAAAAAAGACAACGTGACCGTATCAGAGGAGCCCTGCTTGAAAAAGCCATAACCCGTGTCCGGGGAAATTACGAGTATCACTGGTGGGCAACATCGTACCGCTGCAACTGGTGTGCAATCGGCCACTCCGGGATTGGGACAGCATCGCTTGCGCTGCTTTTGGAAGACCCTCAACTCACCGATGTTATTGCAGGATCATATAACAACATCAAAAAACAGCTCGATGAAATCGGTGTGGACGGCGGCTGGCAGGAAGGCTGCGGTTATTACCGTAAAAGTATTCACGGCATGAATTTTTTCGCCGATCCCCTCAAAAGTCTGACCGGAGGAAAGTATAATCTTTACAAACACCGTCGTCTTTTGGAAAACCCGATCACCTTTTTGCTGTATAACACTGTTGCACCGGGACGGTTACTCGTCTTTGAGGATTCCGGTGCAAACCGCGCGGGAACAACTCATATCTGGAACAAGCTGGCGGAAGAGACACAAAGCGGAGAAACCGCCTGGTTCAGAAACTTTATGTGGGGTGATGGTAATCAGATATTCGACATCATCTGGCCAAGAAGCACCGTCGAACCGACACTGCCAGACAAACCTTCCAAACATTTTCGAACCATCGACTGGGTTATTATGAGAAGCGATTTCACCGATCCTGACAAAGCGGTTGTTGCCTGCAAAGCCGGATTCAATGACGATCCGCATCACGGCCATCTTGACTGCGGACAATTCACCGTATACTGGCGTAACCAGGAATACATCTGCGATACCACACCCGCAGAGTACGATCAGTTGTATTTCCTCGAAGACCGCTGGGATTACCCCCAAGCTTCCAGTATCGGCCATAATGTCGTATTTGTAAATGGGGAACAGCAGATTCCGGCAAAACATAAAAATAAACCATGGCAGGAATATATCGGGGGCAAAGTGCTCGAATTCAGGCCATCAGACAGCCGTGATTATGTGATCATGGATCCCTCGGGAGCATATCCCGGCAAAGAACTAAAAGGCTGGCGGCGACACATCATTTATGAGAAACCGGTTATTACCGTTGTGGTGGATGAAATTGAATCATCACCTGGTGCAAAAATCGAGGTGCGGTTTCATTCTCAGTGTAGAACGGAGTTCAGAGATACGTATGTCCTGATCAGCGGCGATTCCGGCAAGATGGCATGCATACCCTGTGTGGATGGCGATTTCATAATCATACCCGGACACCACCCGTACTTACCGCTGAAAAAAGATGCCCGGTATTCCCGAATCCCTTACTTTGACACGGTTCTTACTGCACAATCTGCCAAAACAGTCATAGCCACCGTTATTGTGCCCGTGGGAAATGAAAACGATGCAGATATATCAGCGAAATCGGTGAAACGGTCCACTGATGCGAATGGAAATGTTATCCTATCGTTTACACATAACGGCAGCGATTATTCATACCGGTATATAAATAACGATAATGGTTTGGTACTTGAATAATAAAAGAAAAAATTATCCACAGATGAACGCAGATTAACACAGATAATTTTTTATAATTCTGAGGAAGGATAGAATCATGATTTTCTGCCGCAGGCTTTTTATATGTGCTTTCATCTTCTCTATGTTTTTTATAACAATTGTATCTACCGCAGCCGATATAACCTCACAGGATGTATCGAAGGCCCTGCGAAAAAAACTCGAACACCCATACCTGTATTTTACCGGAGATGAAAAATCCGCAATACTCGACCGTATCAATAATAACTCCGACTGCGACGACATTATGCAGCGTCTGCTTGCAGGGGCGAACCGGTGGCTGTTCACCCCTGTGGAGGCAACTCCTCCGGCACGGGTACGTGAGGCCCGTTATAACGCCTCCTACGATTATGAGCGATTTCTTTACGACTACTGTGGGGCGGCATATGATCTCGCTTTTGTCTACCAGATGACCGGAGACGAGAGATATGCAATAAAGGCGTTTGAATTCATCGATATAGTATGCGACCAGCCGACCTGGGTGCACGGCGCGCATGAATTTCCGGAGATTTACGACCGTGTATGGCCATGGGGGGCGAAAGACGACCAGGTGGTGTTCAGCTATGCACAGGCGACCGACCATATCGTATTCAAAGTTGCCGCAATCTACGATTGGCTCTATACGGCGCTGGATAAATGCGAACGTGACCGCATCAGGGGCGCTCTTCTTGAAAAGGCGATTCTCCGTGTTCGGGGCAATTACGAGTACCACTGGTGGGCTGCCGCATACCGTTGCAACTGGTGCAGCGTATGCAATTCGAGCCTCGGAATCGCGGCAATGGCGCTTTTGACCGAGGATCCCCAGCTTACCGATGTCATTGCCGAATCATGGAACCGTATCGGCAGAAATCTCGATGAGATAAAGGACGGCGGCTGGCAGGAGGGCATGGGATATCTGAACTACACGGTCACCACATCGCTCGAATTTGCCGATGTATTCAGGCGTGTCACCGAAGGCGAGTACAACCTGTTCGAACACCCACGGTTCGGCGATGCGGTAAAAACCTTTCTCTACTGCCAGTTTCCCGGAGATAAATCGGTACATTTCGGTGATTCCGGCGGCGGCAGAATCGGCAGTTATAATATGTATAACCGTCTCATGCTCGAAACGGGCAATAAACAGGCTGCATGGCTCCGAGCACATCTGACAGATGAAAAATCCTCCGGAATCAGCGACCTGTTTATGCCGAAAAGTCATCTTGAACCATCGCTTCCAAATCAGGCATCCATTCATTTCCCCGCTGTCAACTGGTTGATCATGCGGAGCGATTTTACCGACCCTGAAAATGTCGTTATCGCTGCAAAATCGGCGCTGCATGACGATCCGCATCACGGGCACCTCGATTCGGGACATTTTTGCCTGTACTGGCGCGGGCAGGAGTTTTTGTGCGATCACGGCAGCGCGGGGTATGACCGGAAATACTTCGACGAGGAACGGTGGGACTATCCCCTTGCATCGAGCGCAGGTCACAACACCGTGCTTGTGAACGGAGAACGGCAGATTCCCGGCAAATTGAAAAACAAGCCCTGGGATCTGACAATCGGGGGTAAAGTGCTTGAATTTAAAACAGGCGATAACCGTGACTATGCGCTTATGGATCAGACAAAGGCTTATCCCGGGAAAGAACTGAAAGGCTGGCGGCGGCACATCGTTCTCGACAAGCCTCAGATTACCCTTATTGTCGATGAAATCGAATGTACAAAAGGCTCCGAAATCGAAACCCGCTTTCATTCCACAGCAGAATATACTATAGAAGATAATTATGTACTGCTGACAGGCGACAAAGGCACTATGGCGCTCGTACCTGTCGAAACCGGAAAATTCACCATCCGGCCCGGAAAACATGCCATTATGATGGCGCAGAAAAATGCTCAGTTCCGTTGGGCGCCCTATTTCGGGACAGTGTTGAACGCCCGCGAAAACCGGACAGTTATGGCTACGGTCATCCTGCCGGTTGCAGACAAAGATAAGGCAAAATCAATTGCCGGGTCTGTCAAACGGGAAACCGACAGGGATGGCAATGTGACAATATCGCTGGTTAAAGATGGTAAGACATATTCGTATGGGTTTAAGAAGGGGGTAGATGGGTTGGTGGTTGAGTAGAATGCTTATTACATCATTGTGTGATTAAATTTCATAATAAATTAAAAAGCACTTTTAATGCCAATTCCATCGTTGTGATATCACGATGTGAAAGTGTGCCTAATTTTCTTAAAACAAGCTTTGCATCTATAGTTGAAATAGCAGGTTTAATCGCAGATGGTTTTAATAAATTTGCACTTATCCAATCTTCAATTAAACATTCTCCGGGAGTATTGATTTCCTTCACTCTGCTTGTTATAGCGATAATGATAATATCAGAAGAAACATTATTATAACTATCAGAACTTATAATGGCTGCCGGACGCTTTTTTGCATCAGATTGATCACTGAATGGAAAGGGCACGAGAATAACATCTCCTCGTTTATAAACTGTCATAAATTGCATCCTCTTCGTTATCCCATATTTTACTGAACGACTCATGTGATAATCTTTGAGAAAACTCAGTTAATACATTCTTTTCTTTTCTGATTTCTAAAAACTTGACAAAATCATAAACTTCTTCGGCAAGTTCCTCAGAAAGATTATCAACCTCTTGTTTTATTAATTCTTTAACTGACATTTTAAAATATCTCCTGTTAAAATTAATCATAGAATAATATAGAAATTTTGGTAATCCCGCATCAAGGTTAATTTTTTTTGACAACTTTAAACAACTCGCCAACAAACATCCAGTTTATTAACAAAATTCACCCTGAAGGTACTGTAGTTTTTGAAGAAAAATCTTCATGACCTTCATGTGCTTCATGGTGAAAAACTGAAGATGCAGCACTTCCCTCTCACACCAATAGATATTCGTGTCTATCCGCGTTCTTTCGTAGCTAATAAATTATTTATAAATACAAACAGGTATTATTCATTCTCCCTGCGCACAACACGGAATCCGGTAACATACGCAAGACTCCAGTCATACGAATCTCTGTATGTCGACCGGCATTGCGAGGCAACTTTGAAAGCACATCCACCCCGTACGACACGGTACGAACCGTCCTCCGGCCCGTAAGGATTATCTGCGGGGCTTGTACTGTAGTATTCCGAATCGTACCAGTCGTTGCAGAGTTCCTCCACATTCCCATGCATGTCATACAAACCCCAAACATTCGGATTCTTCTGCTTTACCGGCTTGGTCTCAGTAGTGTCATACCACCCGGCTCTGGCAAGATCGCTGCCGGTATCGCCGGTATAGTACTGTGTCGACGTACCGGCACGGCAGGCATATTCCCATTCCGCTTCAGTCGGGAGCCTGAAACCGTTTGCCGAAAAGTCACATTCCCAGGTGTTTTCGCTGTAACAGCGGTCTAAACCTTCACGGTCGCTGAGTTCGTTACAGAATTTTGCGGCATCCGTCCACTTGACATTATCGACTGGCAGTGTATCATCGCCGGTAAAATGTGAAGGATTATTTCCAATAATTTCTTTATACTGACCCTGCGTTATCTCGGTCTCACTCATGGAAAAAGCATCGAGTTTCACTGTATGTACGGGCATTTCGTTGCTTAAACCATTATCCGAGCCCATATCGAAACTTCCCTCCGGGATCGGCAGCATATGTATGCCTAAATCAGACAATGAAGCCTGCACCTCAACCGATTCGGATTCGCTCCAACCGCTGGTCACATTGTATTTATTGGATGATTTGACACGGTAATAATAGGTACCGCCGCTTTTGCCCGTAAAGTCTTTCTGAAGGTTTGCGCCCGAATACACCGTCTTAGTTCCCGTAAATTGAGGGTTGTCTGCTTCTTCGAGAATGTATGTGGAAGCAGTATCGATCTGATTCCAAAAAACGCTGAAGTTCCCGTCCGGGCTCGGATTGGGTGATATACTGTTCAACACGGGAATATAGCGAGAATTCCAGCCAATAATCTCAGCAGATGTATCTTTCCCGGGTTCAACATCGACATCTTCATCCAAACCGAATCGCTCGATAATGTCGTTATTTTTACCGATGCAGAGTACTTTCATATTACTTTCGGCATGCACCGTAATATACACCTCGAAAAAACCATCCGTCGGGGTAAATGTTAATGAATGTACAACCGCGTTGTTGTAATTCAAAACCTGTACCACAAGACTATTGACTGTGGCAGGTTTGGCAAGTTGTTTGCCCTTATTTACGGCATCGGGAGTAATCTTTTCGGTGGTATCCTCACCTGCGATAATTACACGGATAGAACCCGTTTCATGTGTGTTACCTGAAGTCGGTGAATTATTTGTATCACACCCTGCAATAAAAATGAGCATAACCAATAACACTAACTTTTTCATATCTTCACCGTTAATCCTGTGGAACCGGAATCGTAAAGGCTATCGAACCATCGCTACCAGTACCGCTGTTATCACCGCCACCAGAAAGAATAAGGCCTAAAACTCCGGCGGTGACAACTACTCCACCGAGTACATAATACATTTTCCGTGATTTTTTCTTCTTGACTCCGTACATAAGTTCGTTTACGACTTCAGATACTCCCGTTTTTAACAGTTCATCCCTCTTTCCGGTATAGGTGAAATCTGCAAAACCCAGTGTCTCCGATGTTTCCACATCGACGATGCGGGCAGTGATCGAATATGTTTCACCCACCAGGCCGATCGATCCGATAATGATGCGTTCAGCGCTGAACATCTTCCCGAATTCGAGAGCGCATTCTATATCGGTACATCCTGTGCTCTGAATTTCAAACTCATCCAGAATCTTATCCATCTGGGAGCGTTCGATTACTTTGTAGCGAATCCCGGTCTTTTCATAAAACTCGGAAGATACGGTTACACGGGTGACTTCACCACGCAGAGATTCAGATAAAAACCCGGCTTCCGTTTCCGAAATACCTTTGGCATCGAAATTAAGCACGGCAATAGTATATTCTTCTTTGTTCTGAGCAATTGCCGGACGGGGAAAATATCCGCCGGTTAGCGGGAGTAAAACAGCGAGGATTAACGACAGAAGTTTTTTAAAATACATCAGGATACTCCGGATATATATTTTCAAAGATATATATTATTAAAATAGAACACCGAACAG
>JAFGMP010000062.1 GCA_016927495.1 Candidatus Latescibacterota bacterium
CTTTGTATCTCTATAATTTACATATAGTTACGTGAACAAAATATTTTGTTGAAGTATTTTTAGGGTTGTTTTTTACGAAAAGAAACATGCAGAGAGGCAGAAAGCAGAAAGAAACCGGAATTGCCGGAATTATGGAAGGATGACCGGAATTTAAAAAAGACAGACACGAGGTTTAAGGGATTCGCAGAGGAACAACATGTTGTGCCCTTTTTTTTCAATATGAAAATGATATTGGTTTTCGCTGATTGTAGGGGCAGACCATGTGTCTGCCCTGTTTTTATTGTGTAGATACGTACGATCACACGCCCTGAAATATAATCGGATTCTTACCCATATTATGATTATTATATTTTTATCCGTGTAAATCCGCGTTCTATGCATCATTTTTGTACGATTTTTGCGAGCTGAAAAGCTTCAATAACCGTATCCTTTGGCAACGTACATACAAGGTAATGCCGTGCGCTGGCAGGAAGAATACAACTGTCTGATTGCGATTGAACCGGTATTTCTTTACCCAATTCTTTGTATAACCGTACGCTGTTTGATTCCAGCGGCACTTTGATGGATGCCTCGCCGGAGGTATGCCAGTACACGACACATACATCCTCTGCCCGTCCAAAGACAAATGCACGAACCGCTGAAGTACCTCCCGCTACATCGGGAATCTGCTCGTACGGAATCAGTTCTAATGCCCCATTTTCATCGATCAAAAGGGTGTGTTCCTGATCAAGGTTTCTGAGGGCTTTCTTTTGTTCCTGAGTCAGAAAATCACGTGCGCGAACTTCTTCCCAACGCCTGATTATCTCAAGGTTATCGGCCGTTCTCGGATGTGAATCCAGTTGTTCAATGACACCTACCAGAGAGATCGGGCAGTCCCATGCAGCGGCACGGCTTGTAACATACTCAATCATATCCGGTTGAAGGCCTATAGTATTGTTACCCGGCGGATTATATCCGACCCATCCAAAATCAAGCGAGGTAAAATCCTTTGCAAGGAGTTCGGCCTCGGCTGCCTGATGTTTTTGTGTTGCCTCTTTGATTACCTCAGGTTTAAATACATCAAAGGCATTACCCCGCGAGAGCATGTGCCAGCTAAAATGCGATTTACATGCTCCTTCGCAATACAACGGTTCCGGGTAACATGCATTATACACTGCCAGTTGGCACTTCGACACGTTATACCAGTACGGTTGATGGGTATCTTCCGCCCCGTCAAAATACAGAAACTGAAATCCGGCTTCATGGTAAATCTTCCCCAAACGCTTAGCCACCTCATCCTGAATACTCGTATTCTGGTCAAACCTGACAAATATAGGCCATGTGTCGACATCGAGTAGTCCGAATATGGCCCCGGCTTTTTTTGCCGCTGGTGATGTCCCGAGTTGTCCCCGTTTGCAACCGGTAAATCGAAATGGCGGAATCGTCGTGTAATTCTCGTAGGTAATAAGTTCATCGCCGAATTTCAGATACCGCCGTTCGTTGTCCAGGGTGCAGCCCTGAGGATTTTCTTCGACAACGATTGTCGCTGATGCTGTATCAATGGATTCAGCCAGAGTAAAGAATCGGATCAGGTTGAGACGATGATCGGGTTTCGGAGTGACATAGGGATCGTTTTTGTTTGCTTTGTTATAATGAATATGGAAACCCGGAGTCATACCCGCATCTTTAATTTTTTGTACTACCGACCGTAAATCAGCCATGCCGTTTGGATATTCGGGCCTCCATGGAAAATGGCCCGATGATTTCGCAAAGTCCGGGTAATAAATCACCATGGCGTGGAATCCGCCCTGACGGGCATACTCGATATGTTTGTCGATGTTTTGTGTCGTTACATTTCTCAGTTCGTAATAAGACATTTTATAGTCATCGGAGCGCCTGCTTTTTACTCCATGCGGTAAGTTGAAATCCTCCTCGACTTTTTCGATACGATCAAGCAGATGTTCTGTGGCAGTGGTAATCAGCGCCGCTCCTACTCCCTCCAATTTGACTGAAGCGTTTGTGCCAGCCTGCATGAGCCAAAAATCGGTACGGTCATCCGAATCAATCTGTGCATAGGGATCAGTAGCCAAAATATTGACCGCAACCTTATCATCCCACATAACATTTAACCATTCTCCGAAATTGGTTCTGTTACGAACCGGCAATTGAAGAAAAAGCATTGCATCGACAGGGGTTTTAGTATTTTTTCTGAAGCTGTCCATTTTAAAATTCAATTGTTCCAGTGTGAATCCGATATACTGTTCGGTAATGTTGAGTTTGATAACAGCTTCATAATTGACCAGTTCAAACGTAACTATCAACCGGTCATTTTCTTTTCGTACCGATTCTGCCGCAAAGCTTTTTTCTTTTGCCGGATAGGCAAGCTGCAATTCATTCTCATAAGGCCGGTATTGGGTAACGGTAAAAGCGGGTAAAGTCTTAGTCCCGGCAAGACACTCCTGTCCGGACTGCTTATGGATGAGGCTTTGTGCACAGCCATTTTCCCCGATTATAAGTCGCATTTCGGCATTTTCGATAGTGATATCGGCTTTAATCTGTGTAGCACAACAAAGTGTTATCAATAGAAAACATACATTCCTATAAAAATCATTCATCGTGCATCCCCTTCCGGATTATGTATTCTCATATTGTTTGAATTATTATTACGAATTTAATTAAAATTAACGTGAGAATGTATGTTATATAATAATACAAGAAAACCTAAAAAGAAATATGGGGAGTTAATAAATATAATATTTACTCCCCAATATTATTGATGACTTTCATTTTCAACTCAGTTTACTTAATCTATGACTTCGCTTTGAAGGTTTCGTATTCTCCCGTAAGTGCATATTGCCTGGTTTTGTTGAGCAATGCTTCCTGTTCCCGTTCAGTCATCGGTTTGAAATTCTGCGCCGATTTAATGTTGGCTTCGAGATGTTCCACTGATGCCATACCGGATACAGCAGTAGAAATAGGCTGGCTCCATATGTAACGAAGGCCCTCATTTACGTCCACCACACCTGTTTTCAGCATATCTCCGGCTGCCATGGTTTTCATCGCTATAACACCGATGTTACGTTCAACAAGTATCGGCACAATGTTTTTTCTGAAACTTCTGAAATGCGGATCGAGGGCATTTATCGGCATCTGAACCGCATCCCATTTATATTCGAAATCGAGCATCCTGCGGTGCCACAAGTAATTATTATGTCCGGTAAAACCGACATATCTGATCTTCCCGGCTTTTTTAGCCTCCTCGGCTGCCTCGACAGCTCCCCCCGGAGCAAAAATCTTGTCCGGATCCTCCTCACGGATATCATGGAACTGCCACAAATCGATAACATCGGTATGGAAACGTTTCAGGCTCTCTTCGAGATGTTTCAGAGCGCCCTGTTTGTCACGGCCATGAACTTTAGTCATGAGAAAAACTTTTTTACGGTAACCGTCCCTTAAAGCGTTTCCCATCAAAACCTCGGACCGTCCATCATGATAACACCAGGCATTGTCTAAAAACGTCACACCCCTGTCAATGGCCTGTCGTATGAGCCGTATCGATTCGGCATCATCCTTTATCCTGCCGATATGGTGCCCGCCAAGTGCCAGCATCGGCACTTTTTCCCCGGTATGCCCCAGGGTACGGAGCGGTATGCCGCCGGCATTTGTTTCAGCGTTTATATACGGAGCAATTCCTGTAGCGGCCAGACCTAAAACCGCCTGCCTTATAATATCACGCCGTGTTAATGTATTCGTACTCATGGTTATTACTCCTTATTGTATAGATCATTTTATTGTGCAAATCATTCAATTTTTATTCATACTTCGTTATCAAATTTTATTGCAGTGCCTCAATTATTGTTTTGCAGAAAGCGGGTAAATCGTCCTGTTTACGGGATGTGATTATGTTGCCGTCTCTCACCACCTCACGGTCTATCCATTCGGCGCCTGCGTTAACGACATCATCTTTAATCGCAAAAAAACTGGTAACTTTTTTTCCTTTTAAAATCCCCGCTGAAGCAAGCATCCAACCTGCATGGCATATTGCACCGATTACTTTACCGTCTTCATGCATGTGTTTTACAAATTCCACCATTTTCGGAGTTCTTCGCATAAAATCGGGTGCAAATCCACCGGGTATGATCAGTGCATCGAACTGGCTGGCTTTTACATCGTTGATACTTTTGTCCGCTGTTGCTTCCATACCTGTTTTGGATTTGTAGGTATATGCTTTGGGAGCAATCACTACAACCTCGGCACCCTCCTCCTGCATACGGTAATACGAATACCAGAATTCACGCTCATCGTACAAGTTCTCAACAAACAAGGCTATTTTTTTACCGGTAAGTTTCATATGTGCCTCTCTAAAAAATATATTTTGAATTAATAATCAGAATAAGCTTCTCTTATTATTTTACACTTTCAAGATTGAGATGAGATTCATATTTTTATTGCAAAATATTATTATAGCTATAGGAAAATTATTTTTACATTAAAAAGTAAGGGCAGGTTTGGAACCTGCCCCTACAATTATTTTGTACTTTTTTTTGTAACATCGACATGAACAAGGAAGCTTGCTCCCTTATAAAGATTGTCTGAACCATGATTTACATGATTAAAGGATTTTCTTGATGTGACTTAGAGAAAAAATTGCTGCGGCCCGACACCTCTGTTTTTTTTATGTTTTTTAAATCATGCAATTCAAGTAAATCAAGTAAATCATGGTTCAAAATTTTTCTTTTTTTATTAAAGCAGGGGTAGTATCCGAACCTGCCCCTACGAAAACCGTTAATACTATATAATCACTACCAATACAATTTCTACCGCATCAGCATCATTTTATTCGACTTCCTATACTCACCGGCCTGTATTGTGTAGATATACACTCCGCTCGATACTCTGTTGCCGGAGGTATCCGTGCCATCCCAAACTACGGAATACATACCGGGACTGCCGAACTGATCGACGATCGTTTTAACCAATGCGCCGCGTGAATCATATACATTAATGGCTACACGATCAGTCACACCGGCAGGAATGATGTAGGTAATGGTTGTAACGGGATTGAACGGATTGGGATAATTCTGTGGTAGTGAAAATTCCACCGGGATAATATGATCTTCTTCGGCAATTTCTTCAGAGTCATCAGCAACACGTTTCGCAATAATGCCATCCTGAACCGGTCTGCCAAAGGGCATAAACGTAAAGGAACTCGAAACACCTGTCGTAATATTTTTTGCATACACTGCACCGTTGACAACAGCTTTACTTCCAATACTCACA
>JAFGMP010000472.1 GCA_016927495.1 Candidatus Latescibacterota bacterium
ACTTCAAGCTCACCATGAATTGCCTTTATTGCTTTAGTAAGGTCATTATTCCTCATTCCGTTTTTAACAGCAAGGTGAGCCTCCAGAAATGCCGAAAGTTTATCACAGGCTTTAACCAGCTCCCCGTCCCTGGCAGAATACATATCATCGTTATATTTGCTGCAAATATCATCGAAAATGACAGACTTTATTTGGTTATCGATAACGATGTTGTTTTCGAATTCATTCATAGTAAATCGTTTCAGCTCTTCACGCCATTCAGCAGGGACTAACGGGTACACCTTATCAGCCATTTCCTTTTGCTCGTATTCCTTAATCAAGCCATCCAGACCGGGGATAGATTGTTTAATCGGATTAAGAACATCTCTTGTCAAGACCTCCGGCAAGTCGTGAAATAATCCTGTGAAAAAATTGTTTACTTTCCTCTTACGGCAGGCATTCAGGTCAAGTGAAAACAGATAGGAGAGTACGGCAACAATAAGCATATGCCCTAAAACCGATGTTCTGGGGATTCTGTAAATATGTCCCCAGCGATACTGAAACCTCAGTAAACCGCAGAACTCGATGAAATTTCTATACTTCTCATGTAAAACTATATTCTTAAAGCCGGTTAACCCGTAGTGCTCTTCTATTTTTATTTTGTATTCTTCACGAATGTTTGCTATTTCGTAGCCCTCGGGGTTTGCTCTTTCAATGAATTCGAACTCCCATTTACTTGAATAAAGGTGAGCGGCATCAACTATTTTTGTATTGATATTTGCCGTTTTTGTAAAGCGTTCTTTATATCTCCGGCAGAAATCCTCTCCCAGAGATTGAATATACGGCTCCAGTTTATCATATACCCATTCATTCAATTCCACATATTTTTCATGGTTTTCCGTTTTTATTTTCCATAGCAATTGAGGCTTTAGATCCGTCAGCACAAGCCGCTGCAGAAAATCGAAAATACCCGTTTCGATGACCTCCACCCAATCAAAACCTTCTGTGTTTTCTTCGAATTTACCCAAAAGATAAGCTATGGCCATTTTATGAGCCTGTTTGTCCAGTTCATTAAACTCTACCGGCCGATATTTGTCATTCCACCTCTGCACATAAGCGGAATCATAAATTCTTTCCAACAAATACTTGTTTATCATATCAGACTCCCCTCAATCGAGTTAACTAATTATAAACCATATTTAAATGATTATGCTCTATTTTCAAAATTACAACTTATAGCAGGGAATGATGCCCCGTAACTATTAATATTTTAGTGGCAATTGCAGGTTACTGCTTGTATCAACATTGTATTAATAGCTTTGAAAAAGAACTTGTTGTATAATTTGCACAACTATACAGTCGAAACAGACCTAAATTTAAGTAATTTCCCTGTTATTTAAAATAAAACACACATTATTCAATATAAATAATTGGACTCGAGGATAAATTTGGAAAGCTATAAACTGGCTATAAAAGATGTTGTTTGCACTATACGCCCGGCTATAGAAGCAGATGTCACCGGAATAAGAACCTTGATACGTTCTTCCGGATTTCATTCTGCAAGTTCACGAAAAGGAAAAAAGAGAGTAAAGACGCAACACCGCAATCATGGCAGGATTTTATCGAGGATATTATCGCCCCTTTTTTCAAGTAAAATTGACTGGCAGGATTACATTGTAGTGGTTTCCGAAAAAGATGAAATAATCGGCTGCGTTAAAATCAAACAAATTGACGATGTATGGGAAGTAGCGAAGATAGCTATAGAAAAGTCCTGGCGGGGAAGAGGAATTCTGGAAGCCGGCTGTAAATTCGTTTTTGATTTTTATCCCTATCCGCTTTGGGGGATGTGCGTAAGTTCTATGCTCCCTTTATATAGAAAACTGGGCGCTGTCGAAATTACCGAAAAAGATAAAATACCGCCTCATTTACGACGCCGAATGTCTCTGTTCAATATAATCCTGCGAGTTAGCGGGAAGAAACAATCGCTGTCGGTTATAAATATAGACAAATAGTATTATTAGTAGATTTCATAGCTACAGCGCGAGTTTACTGAATTCATTTCGATCTTTCCATCGAAGCATAGGAAATCGCTGGTGTGCTCCATATTTATACATATTCAGCGAAGCAGGGTCGACTTCATTTCGGAAAAACATCACCATAAAAACCGGTTTTCTTGAATTTTGATCCATCAGTCTGTCTTTAGTTTGGTTTAAGATTAAACCATAACTCACTCTATCCAATCCGAGTTCAGCAGCATATCTGACTGAAGCAATAATTATGTTTTCATATGCGTGATATGTATCGGACAGGAATCCACCCTCAGTCAGCTCAAGGTAATTTTCATGCTTAATGAAAATCTGTACTCCGACAACTTTGTCATTCAGCTTAGCATAGATATATACAGCAGACGGAAATGTATTGATAAATTTCCTTACATGCTCACCGTATAAATCCACATCGATATCACTTCCCGGATGCTGGTTTTTACGATATGAATCAAGACAACAAGCTACGAAATCATCCGCCAGCTCATTATCAACGAACCCGTTTTGAATATGTACGGTACCCCCCTTGTTGCGAAACCTGTTTATCTGACGCGAAAGGTGTTCATGCTCTTTTAAAAGACGACTTTCGACCTGTGGGTCAGCGGTTGAAATAAAACCCGTTTCCATAACCTTCTCCGCTACCACATGCGGCACCCTTTCAAGGGCATTGCGGAAATCATCGGCTATATCATCTTCAATAAAGCCAATATAATGTCCGACAGGTCTGATTTCAGTTAAATGCCTGAATATAGCCAGAAGAACTTCTGATTTATTTGCATTTTTAGAGAAGAAGAAAGTGTTATTCGTACCAATATGATTGCCATGTCCGTAGCAGTGTTTCATGAACATCTGCGGAGTCAGCAAAACGCCGGTCAGCCCTAACAATTCTCCGGCATCCGAATACGCTTTTACAATACGCGTTCGATTCGGAATATTAGTGATAATGTCTAACAAATCCAAACTTAAACCACGCTCCTGCAAGCATGGGGCAAGAGTGGTTTTCTCGTTATCACTTAAAGGCGTGCATTCACAAACTTCAACTACCATATATTTGCTGGCTTAAAATGATTTGATACAGAATCCGAGAATTATTGAACAAAGAATAACATACCGGACACTACAGTTCAATATATTTTAAGAGTCAATTCATAATATTTTTCGCTGATACATTGTAAACTTCAATTATGAATTGTGTTACCATAAAATATAACCCGACATACAATTGAAGGAGGAAAATACTATGGATAACCGCATAAAGTATATTGAAGGAATACAGACGCTTGTAGATGAGTTCAAAAACGAATTGCCGGAAGCATATGCCGCCAGAGACAGATTTAACGATCTGATATACGAGGACGGCGCCCTGAGTACCAAAGTTAAGCGTCTGATGGCTATGTCTATGGCAATACGGATAGAATGTACCAATTGTATAATTTATCAAACCAAACTTGCGGTAGAGGCCGGTGCTACCAAGAGAGAAATAGTCGAAGCGGCATCGGTTGCCAGTGCCATGGGAGGTACCAGTGCTTCTTCCAATTTCCCGATTGTTGTTCAAACAATGAAAGACCTCGGTAAGTGGTAATAAACAGGAGTAACGGTGTTGCCGTATTCAATATAAGCATATAAATTAAGATAATAACATTTAACAATTTGTTAGCGGTTCAATTCCGGTCGCCAATACCAATTTTTCACTCAAGTGCTATATAATTACCTGTATGAAACGCAGATATAAAGTAATCATAGCCTTTTTCCTAGCCATTATTTTCATTCTGACAGTTCTACCATATCTGGTTCCCGTAGCCCATATTGGAAGCGAAGCATCCGTTCATTCTTTAATGAGTCCTTCGGGTACATTTCTAAATATCGAATCCCATAATATTTATGTCGAAAAACAGGGACCGGTTTCAGGAGAGGCTATCGTTCTTATTCACGGGTTCGGCGGCTCCACGTTTAGCTGGCGCAATAACATCCCGTTCTTCGTTGAAAACGGATACCGTGTTATTGCTCTGGATATGAAAGGTTTCGGCCTTTCCGACAGAGATTTTCAATCCGATCATTCGCATAAAGCGCAGGCTGCAATTGTAAATGAGGTCTTGCAACAAACCGGTATCGAGCAGGCTTATCTGATAGGTCACAGTATGGGCAGCAGCGTGATGTTTCACTTTGCTCATCTATACCCCGAGAGAATACTCGGAATAATCAGCGTTGACGGTTTTATAATTTTAAATAATAGCCCGGATTTTCCAAATGTATTGCTCAACTTTCCACCCTTTCAAAGAGCCGGAAGAGACATTTTAACCAACTACCTGAATAAAGACAGATTCAGTTCAATATTGGAAAGCGCCTATTTTAACAAAGAAGTATTAAGTGATGATGTTATCGACGGATATTATGACAGGTCTATCAGAACGGCATGGGAACAGTCGCTTTTAGCCATGGTCAGAGACATGCCCCAAAATGTTATAGGCTTTCCGCTCG
>JAFGMP010000473.1 GCA_016927495.1 Candidatus Latescibacterota bacterium
TCATACGTATTTTATCGGGAAACGGGTATTCTGTACTGGATGCTTCAGACGGCATGGAAGCACTGGAAATTATCCGAAACAAAAAAACGGCAGAAATTGATATTCTGATTACTGACGTAATTATGCCCAGGATGGGCGGGAAAGAACTGACGGAAAAGCTCAAAGAACTACATATTGAATTTAAAGTTATTTATATCTCCGGGTACACTGATAATTCTATTAGCGGTCAGGGTATTTTGTCCGAGGGTGAAAATTTTCTTCATAAGCCTTTTACGCCAACGCAACTCCTCCAAAAAATCAGAGAAGTATTGGATAAATAGTCTGTACATTGAAAGAATTATCCATTAAAATTTTTGTTATTATTTCTTATAATAAATTTAAGTAAAAAAAGCAAGTTTTGCGTTCATGATTTGACTTATCATCACTGTTTATGTGCCGATTATCTTAAAAGGCTTCCCGATTCACGGTCAATCAGAAGCCATGAATTTTCTTTTTTCTGTAAAATCGAAGCCGGAACACTTGCAGTTACCGGACCCTCGACAACAGCCTGAACCGCTTTGGCTTTCAGGCTTGTTGGAACAATGATAATTGTAGTCAATCCCGAAAGGCATGCCGGAACAGTCATGGTATATGCCTGTTTCGGAACTTCATCAATTGATGCAAAACAGCCGTCATGAACCATCTGTAATCTGCTCTGGTCGTCGATTTCCGTTGTTTTGAAAGTTTCGGGATCATCAAAATCACAGTAAGGCGGGTCGATGAAAGCCAGGTGTCCGCTTTCGCCAATTCCGAGAATCATGATATCGATGGGTGCTTCATTCAAAAGACCAGAGTACCGATTACACTCTTCCTTCGTATCAGATGCATCACTACGAATAGGATAAAAATGGGTCTCATTTTTTCTGTCAAAAAGCCTGTCTTTAAGAAATTTTGCAAATGACTGGTTGTGGTCCGACGGGAAATCGAGGTACTCATCAAGATGAAATGCATATACTCCGGCCCAGTCGATACCGGTCATTTCTCCCAGGTACTTTAAAAAGTCCGTCTGGGACATTGCAGATGCAAACACCATTCTCACCTGTCCCTTTTCGTTTATGATACCCTTCATAAGTTCTGACACAGCAGTTGCTGCCGACCGGCCGAGTTGGTCACGGTTCTCATATTCCAGTATATTAAGCTTGCCACTTTTCAATTTTCTTGCAAGTCCTTCTGAAGGGAAGATAGGTGTTTTATCCATATTTTGAATTCCTTGATTTATAGGATTGTACGGGATTTTTATAATTGCTACGGAAAATTCCAAACAAATAAAGTATATAACAACTTTTAACTTAAAACTGTTTTTGTATTATTTTACCTGTGTAAATATATTTGATTTTATATCATCTGCAATCAGAATTTCAGGACGATAGAGAGATTATACAATTACATGATACATTAAGGAACGGAAGATAATTACATACAGTTTTATACTTTTTCTCCTTGCATTGTGGTAAACATCTAATTTACTTGTATGTACTACAAATAATAAACAGGTAAACAGACGGTAAAAACCGGTAATTAAAAGGGACAAAAAAGATGAAGTTATTTACCAAAACGGCAATATTGATTACCATGTCGATGTTCGTCATGTTTTCGGGGTGCGGTAAAAAAGCGGAGGTACGTAAAATTTCAAAACGAATAGTTTTCTTTGGTGACAGCATAACGTTTGGATATGGTGTCGACACCCAAAAAGAATCGTTTTATTCCCGAATCGACAATATCATGAAAGCCGGTGTGTATGACAATGCAGTAGCCATCAATGCCGGTGTGAATGGTGATAATACTTACAGTGCGCTTGAGCGGATTAATGACGTCGTCGCCTGTAAGCCTGATATATTGATAGTTGCATTCGGCTTAAATGATTGCCAGACAGATTCTGTCGATCCCGAACAATTCCGTAAAAATCTTATTAAAATGATTTCTTTTTTTCCGAGAGATATCAGAATTGTGCTTGCAACATCCAATTCGTTCATGGATACCGGCCAGGATACCTGGAGAAATCTCAACGGTTCTCTCGATTTATATATGGCTGAAATCAGAAATCTTGCAAGAGAAAGAAGCTATCCGTTGATTGATGTTCATGATATTTGGAAAAATCAGCTACGCCAGGATTCCCGTAACCTTGAGTCGATGTATGTGGACCCTACCCATCCATCGGCAAAAGGACATGAGTTGATTTATGAAACATATATGAGCGTTTTAAGAAAATTAATTGTGGAGAAGTGATCAATTATACCAACCGGAAACCAAAATAACTGATAACTTTAATCAATCGGCGGTAAACGAAATTATTAAACGTAATATTTACTTTATGATGTGTGTAAACCGGTGAAGAATTATATTGCCGAATGTATCCGATATCGTACACATGGTGTATTGTTGACGGACACATTTATAGTGGTTCCCAATCATTTGTATTTAGTCTAACACAATGACAATCAGAGGTATACATAAAAAAGTGTTTTTGGCTCATTATTTGCGTAAATAATTAAAGTATAAACTATAATATGATAAAAAACAGTAATTGAAAGGTAATAGGTAGTTAATATTGAAAAATTTTTTGTATTTATTTCTCTGCATACTGATAGTTGATCCGGATATTTCTTTTACCGATTTTTTAGAAAACGCCAGTCTTCCCTTTACAAAGTTAGATTCTTCATTTATGAAAGATGATATTTCGGGGCGGATTACAATAGGTGGAAAACCATTACGAATTATATTCATCGGTCAGCGTGACATTGTTGGGCCGACAAGCATGAAAATATCGCAGTATATAACATGTGAATTTGAAACAATTTTAACGGAAGACCGTAATCATCTTGGTTTGACCGGATTTGCGGCTGAAAACGATGCGGTTATACTGTCTGAAGAAGCTATCGAAAAACGAGCGGGACAGCTTTTTCGCGAAGAGTGGGACATAATCTGGCTTGATTTCAATTTCAATGCTTTACCCGAAGGTTTTAAACTAACTATAATTGATCGGGTTGAGAAGGGCACCGGATTGATCTATATCGGCGATAAGGGCGATGTTAACGGAATAGTTACGCAGAAAAGAATTGACTACACTCAGCTGAAAGCTGCGACATTCGGCACATTTTTTCCCGAATGCATCGGAAAAAGGAAAAAGGGGATTGTAACAGCTTGTCCACAGATGGGTCCGAACGATACATCTATCGAAATAGGGAATTATATATTTTGCGCAGTTAATACGATACTGTATACCTCTCAACATAATTCTGTAGTAATTGTGACAGAAGTTCCCGATCCGAACGAATCAATCGAACTGGAATCGATTGCTATCATGAATTATCGCATTCGTCTTTCCAACGATGGTAATTCAGGGCCGATGACTATAGTCGCACGTTACAGAAATCATAAGAACGAATGGATTGCGAAGACCGAAAACACTTACAGGGTTGAGAAAGGTAAAAGCTTTTTGACGATCGAATATCCATATTTACCGGTAGGTACATATTCAATTGACATCTCATTGGCGGGTTCGGATGGTATTGTTGCCCTTGCAGGAACCTCTGTTTCGATTACATCTTTAACCCATGTTACCGGTCTCAATTTATGGGAAATGTCGGCTCAGGACGGGGGATATATAATGGGAAATATCAATGTATCGAGACCGTTTTCCGATGTCATGAGTGTGACGATGGAACTGCTTGATTGGAGGGGGCGGATACTGTCGAGGAAACAGGTAGTGCCTAATTTAAACATGAAAACTGCGGAATTTGCTTTTAAAAATGAAGGTACTACAGACTATGCATTGATTGTCAGAGCTTATCTTGTAGTTAGTAATAAACTTGTGCAACAATATGAAAAACCGGCATTCATACGCAAAATGTTTGATTCCCGTGAGTTTTCACTTGTTGTTGCCGATGATTTGAAAATGAGATCGTCGAATCTGGATCGTTACAAGACATTACGGGATGCTGGTGTGAGTCATCTTGTTCTCGATATGACCGGTTTGAACGATATGGGAGATATTCATGCTTCGGTAATGCATGCCGGAAAAAGTGGCGCCGGTATCATACCTCGTATTACCCGTATTGCCAGTGAATCAAATAGCGATATTATGGATCCTGTCATTACCGAACTGGAATACAATGATGCTCTGGCAAAAAGAATTACAGCGATTGTTGATACATTACATAATGTTGCACCACCGGCTTATTCACTCGGCCGTAACAATATGCTTACACCATATGAGAAAGATGTAAGTTTTTCAGAGACAGACATCGAATCGTTCTACATGTATCTGGAGAGCAAGTATGAAACTGTCGAAAATTTGAATGCAGCCTGGCAAACAAATTTTACATTATTTGATGATGCAAAACCAGTAACTTTTGATGATGCAAGGAAAAGTGACGGCTATGCTGCATGGCTGGATACGAGGCTTCACATGGAAGAGGTGCTGACTCAGGTGCATTACGGCGCTTTTGAGGCGTTTTCAGGTGTCGGTTCCGATACGAAGATTGGTATTGAGGGATTCGAAAATGCATTAAGCCCATTCAGGGGATATAATCTTTTCGAACTTACGGGATTTTGTTCAATGGCCGTATGCGCTTTCGATACCGGGCCGGGACAGCATGGAGACCGAGGTGTTTCGGCAATTATTTCGTCGTTCATTTCACCCGGATCTATGGTAGGACTGTCGGTTACAGGTGATTCGTTTGTACGGCGGAATGAAATGTATCTCCGTTCGGCGCCATGGAAAAGCCTGTTTCTCGGGATGAACAGTATGTGGTGGAATAAAGCTTATGGTGGTACGAGCGCTGCACTCACACCTCAGTATACGATTTCTCCCTCATTTTCGGTTATAGCCGAAGAATCACGCGAGATAATGGACGGAATTGATTTACTTGTTGGTGGCAGTATGCGGCTTGTTGATAAAATCGGAATACTTTACAGTCCGATATCAAAAATTGCCGCTCATACAACATCAGTAGAACATCCTTCACAAAAAATATCTGCATCGATGAGGTCGTTTTTGATGGCGTGTCAGGATGCCGGATATACTCCGTTGTTTGTCGACGAGGATCAGTTAACAGAGGACTGGCTTATTAAAAATGAATTCAGAATTCTAATACTTCCTTATATTCAGGCCATGTCTGATGAAACCGCATTAAATATTGAACGATTCGTCAGGGCAGGCGGCGCAGTTATTGCCGATACCAGAACCGGAGTTATGAACGATCACCTATTTATGCGCGAAACCGGAGTATTAGACCATATTTTCGGAATATCCCAGAGCAAAAACAGGATGTCGACTGAAATTACCGGCACATTTAAACCGGAGGAAATTGAAGGGGGGATCCCTCAGGAATATACATTTGGCGGTTGCCTGTCCGACCCGACCGTAACTGCCCGTCAGGGAGTTCACGTGATGGCGGCAGTTGGTACCGGACCGGCAATAATTGTTAACAGATATGGAAACGGCACCGGTATTTTTCTTAATATAGGTATGGAAACATATGAAAAGATGCGAAATGAAGGACGTGAAACAGCATTTGGAGATATATTTTCATGGTGTTTGTTTACCGGTGGAATGCCTGTTCCTTATTGTTCTGTGGTTGATTCAACAGGATTAAAGGCAAAAAAAATAAACATTACTGTGTTCCGGGATGAAAATGTCGAGTATATCGGAATTCTTCCCGATCCCTCAGAGAATACCGCTGAATATGTTGAGAAAGAATATTTCCTTGATTTATCGCATACTGGAAAATTAAACTATGTATATGATATTCGAAATGAAAAATTCTCAGGCGCTGTTAAACGGATACCGCTTGCCCTTAAACAGGGTAAAGCAGAATTGTTTTCGCTTTTACCATACCGTGTAAAAGGGATGGAATTAAATGTCAAAAGTCCTGTTGTTCAGGTAGGAGGAACTCTGGAATACAATGTTGTCATTCTTCTTCAAAAAAATGATACCAAACCTGCACGTCATGTATGTTATATAGAATTAGTCGGACCTGATGGTAAAATACAGCCATGTTTCTCGGGAAACTATGAGACAAACGGTGGTACATTGGATTCAACTTTAAAATTTTCTCCTGATGATCCACCGGGACGTTGGGTGTTAAAAGTAAAGGATGTGATTTCAGGCAAAACGGCTGAACGCGCATTTATGATTATGGCTACAGGCGACAATTTTTCTCAATAAAAATGATTTTACGTTAAAAAAATTAATAAATATATATTTTTCTCTTGATAAATTCAAAAACTGATTGTAATATTGAATTACTTCCAATAAATGCAAATGTTTTTTTTAATTTTTTTTAGTTAAAAA
>JAFGMP010000474.1 GCA_016927495.1 Candidatus Latescibacterota bacterium
ATGTGGTTCATGAACCGCCGTGGTACGGAACCGTACGCCCGGTGGTGTGGGAGGACGGTGGGGGCGACCCCGCCTCCTACCCGATAACAAATGATTTAATGGACGTTTTAATGTTCCCTGAGCCTGTCGAATGGGTATTTACTTATCAAGCGGATCATCAACCAGCTTTCTTCGCCACCACAGCAAACTCTGAAAATTCTTCATCATACGGCCTCCCGGCAACATCAGCGTAGAATTCATCTATCCTGAAACCGGCGGCCTCGAACTCCTTTGTGATCGATTTCTTGCTGAAATATTGCAGCCAGTTATACACCTCCCATGTCTGGTTTTCTTCAACTATCGTATACTTATCCAACACCACCTTTTCATCCTCGTATTTAAAGATGTTAACGAATCCATAATAATCGCTTGCCGACCAGAATCCGTTAAGTTGAAGATGCTCGTAGCTTGCAGACTCATCTCTCTGAGCAAATGCACTTAATGTGTATGCATCAAGGATCACCGTACCGTTTTCCGATAGATACTGGTGAAACTTTGAAAGTAATTTCATTCTCTGTGTTGGGCTCAGCGCACAGAAATCGCACATGATCATGGTTATCAGATCGAACTTTTTATCCGTTTCGTACTCCAGATAATTCTGTTGCACATACTCGACATCAAGATTTTTTTTTGCTGCGGTGTTACAGGCGTACTCAATGGATGATGCGGAAAAATCAACGCCTGTTACCAATGCACCGCGTTCGGCAAATTGTGTGCAATAAAGTCCGGGGCCGCAGCCGAAATCACAAATTTTTGTGGTTGCACCAATGTTGAAAAAAGATGTCATCCACTCAACGGAAGAGTCAATGAAGACTTTTTTACGCGAAGCCGCATCGACATCCTGATTGAGATGATATTCGAGCATTTTTTTCGAAATATGGTCGTCTGTCCAAAGGGTTGCCGCCGTATATACTTCAAATGGTTCGGGTTTGTGGTTAATTTTTTTCAATTCTTTATACATCATGAGTTCCTTAATATTTTTTTGTAATGGTTAGTATTAACTTCGCGAGTTCTGCCCGTGCTTTTTTATAAGCAGCAGGGTTTGTTTCCCAGGTAAACCATGAACCAGCAAGCGGCATTATGATCTCCTGAGCCTGATTTTCAAGCCCTGCGCGTTCGAGTATCGCCAGATACTCATAATCCTCGATGGAATCGCGAAGCGCTTTTAAGCGTAAACTCGGCGCAATACCGTCATAACCGGCAGCGCGTCCCGGATACACAATCATGCCGTCGCCGTTATATAATTGTTCCGGGTTTCTGTGACGGCGATCAAGTGTTTTGGGATCGGTCCAGGGATCCTCGACACCACCCCAGTATGACATGCCGCCCCAGTACAACAGGCCGCGGATACGGTAACGCCATGCAATCCATGATGGAACACGGTAATTCAGAAGGGGAAAATCGGTTTCCCACCAGGGTGTCGGTTCACGCTGGCAGAGTGCTGTGTATGTCCAGATGGTTTCCCCGAGAGCCTGACGTTTGGATGCATATTCCTCCCGGAAGAGTGAAAAGAGCGGGCACCAGATATCGACAGCGCCATACAGGTCACCCCATGCCGAGTCCTGCCCTCCCGCACCGGGAGCAGTCCATGTCTGTTCAACCACCATAACCTTGACAGTAGAATGCGCTTCACGGATTAACCGGCCCCATGTTTGTACGAACTTATATTGCTCCTCTGTGTTCGGCTCATCCCGGAGATAGGTATAGAACAGTACATCGGGGCGGTTCAACCGCTCGATGGCATCATCATAACTTTTGAACCATGCGAAAAGTCTGTCCCAGTCATTCACCGGATCGTTGAAAATATCGGTCGCACGGGGCAGTCTGACTGCGTTGACATGCCATGTGTCGATAAAATCACGCAGCGTCGTGATTTGTTCCTCCGGTACACGGTAACTTCCGTCTGCCAGTTCAACAGGTTTGAGACTGTCCTCGGGTGGATATGCGTTGATACGGTGCCGTGAAACCATCTCGGCAACCTGTTTTTCAACTGCATCCCAGTCTTTTGGTTCGGTTTCTTTGCCTGCTTCGGCTCTGTCACGGTAATAACCTCTCATTCTGAGCGCAGGTGAACCTAATGCAGTCACCAATGTCGACGCTCTGGGTAGTGTGAAGTCCCATACGGTAAGTGTAACGGGTATATGAATCTTTTTCCCACCACGAAATTCGGCGGTGTATATACCGCGATGTTTTCCCGGCCGGGTATTTTCAGGAACAAAGATGTCGACCCAGAAACCGTGCGTCTGATCTGCGTGCAGATCGAACGGTACTGCGCTGAACCGTGTCTCGCCAAGCGGTTTGCGGGTGAGCGGATGCTCGAAAGGTATCAATGCATCGGGATACCATCCCGGCTCGAAGTTGCCGTTCCGGTATGACGGATCAACCAGTTCGAACTGGTGCTGACGGTAAAGGCGTGATTCTCTGCCTGAAATAACCGAATCTTCCGGGCCTTTAAGGTCGCCGGGGATTATATTCGTAACTGTTACATCCATATCCGGGCGCATAAGAATCTGGAAACTTTCCCATTCGTTACGGGCTGCTGAAAGTTCCACTGCAAATGTTTTACCAGCAGGATAATGACGAAGAATCCGTACGGTATTTGTCTCCGTCCATACAGACAAATCGGCTGACACTGTATTGGAAAGAGTGATCAGAGCGAGAATAAAGGAAATCAGGCGGATTTTCATTTTCGTATCCTTTCATAATAAGTGAGGATAATTATAACCATAGTTAAATATATATCTAATATAAATTTGGATATATCGAAATCTTTTATTTTATAAACCAAAGATTCGCCACTTCAAAGGTTTCTTTTTTTATATGAAAAAGACCTTATGACTCAACTCACATCAAAGTCCATACTTGACCTTGAAGAATATACCGATTATCTTCAGTATATTAAAAATTTTACTATCCATCCTTTTGTGTTTTATCTGATCGGTTATTTATAAAAAAATCAATCTTAACTGTAATGTTTTTTATCACGGGGGAAGAAAATATGAATGTTTTTTCAATCGGTACTCATGCTCACTTTACATTTTTTATCGGCATTGCCGTTGTCTGTGTTTTAGCAGGTTGTGTACAGGACAAAGACAGTGCTACTGTTCCGGGCGGGCGAAGTGATGGCCTTCATCGATTCGTTGTCATCGATCCGGGGCATTTTCATGCGGCGCTGGTTTTCAAACGTCCCGCTTACGACGGCATCTCACCTGTTGTCGGTATTTATGCGCCGGTAGACGAAGATTTTACCGATCACATGAATCGTGTGATTCCCTTCAACAAACGTGCGAACGAACCCGCCAACTGGCAGTATCAAATACATCTCGGGCCGGATTATCGTGAGGCACTGTTCAAAGAGCGATTTGGCGACATAGCCATTCTATCGGGCCGTAACAACGGAAAAATTGATTTTATCAAGGCATGTGTGGACTCGGGATTTAATGTGCTTGCGGACAAACCATGGGTAATCAGCCCCGAAAAATATCCAATCCTTGAAACAGTGCTTTCCGAAGCGGGTAAAAAGGGAATCATAGCATACGATATCATGACCGAACGTTATGAGATCACCAGCATTGTCCAGAAACTTCTGGTAAATCATGAACCTGTTTTCGGAACCATAACCACAGGAACGGCCGAAGACCCTGCGGTTGTCAAGCACAGTGTCCATCATCTGTCGAAGGTAGTCGCGGGTAACCAGCTTAAGCGCCCCTGGTGGTTTTTCGATACCTCGATTCAGGGTGAAGGCCTTGTGGATATCACCACTCATCTGGTCGACATCGTATTCTGGATTCTGCACCCCGAACAGCCTATCGATTACAAAAAAAATATCGAAATGGTTTCCGCCAAACACTGGCCCACAATCATGACTCCGGCGGAATATGAAACCATTACGGCTAAACCCCGGTTCCCTGCGCAGTTCAAACTTGACAAGGACGGCAACTATCCGTACTACTGCAACGGACAGGCGAACTTCCGTCTCGACGGCGTGAATATACAGGTCGAGGTTATCTGGAACTATGTTGCGCCGAAAGGAACCGGAGACACCCATTACTCGATAATCAAGGGTACCAAAGCCAATGTGCTGGTGCGGCAGGGCAAGGAACAGAATTTTGTACCGGAACTTTATGTGGAACCGGCTCAGGGCGTAGACAAGGCAGCACTGGGGAAAGCGCTCAAAGAATTTTTCGCTTCACAGAAACAATTCCCGAGTCTGTCGGTTGTCGAGGAAAAGGACGGCTGGCGTATCGATATCCCGCAGGAATACCGTATCGGCCATGAGGCGCATTTCGGACAGGTAACCGACCGGTTCCTCGAATACCTCGGCGGCGCACCGATGCCCGAGTGGGAAAACGCCAATATGCTGGCAAAATATTATGTGACCACAAAAGCGCTTGAGATGGCGGAATAGAACCCTCACCCCCTACCCCCTCTCCCGCAAGCAGGAGAGGGGGAAAGGTAATATTATCAAAAGAAATAAAAAACTCCGGAAATGCTGGCAGACATAATCGGCATGAACACAAGAATCAAAACACATAAAGCGCGTGAATTCAGGAAAAATCCAACAATATCTGAAAAATTATTATGGAATGAATTAAGAAATCGTTTGTTTATGGATTTGAAATTCCGACGGCAATATATCATTGATGGGTACATCCTTGATTTTTATTGCCCTGAACTTAATCTGGCTATTGAAATTGATGGCCCGATTCATAATAAACAGTCAGAAGAAGATAAATACCGTCAATCAGCAATTGAGCATTCCGGTATTACTTTTTTCAGAGTCAAAAGTGAACAGGTTGAGAACGATATCACAAGTGTGTTGAACGATTTGTCAATGACAATTACAAACCTTAAAATCAATAAATAACCTCTGTTTTGTCGTTAGCTTGATTCCCCTCTCCCACTTGTGGGAGAGGGGTTAGAGGTGAGGGCAAAAATAATTAAAACATCAAAATCATATGATGAAATGAAATTAAAACACATACTACAACTTAAATGTAAACATCTTAAAAGAAAATACCTTAGAGATTTTCCACAAATTTATAAGGTAACTGATAGAATATTACGACTGATAATATGGATACTATGGGATTTTTCAGGCATCCGTTTTGTAAGCTATAAAAATATGGCCTATTCAAAGTTCAAAAGTTCAAAAACGGCAACCATCAACTTTTATATTTTGGATTGCTGGTGTATATATCGCATTTTTCGGTATAGCGTCTCAAAGATATGAAAGCAAAATTAACATAATTGAAAATAGAGCAAATATAATATTTACACAGCTAAATACTCCCAATTATAAAATGGCTATTAGCCGTATTCCAAGTGTTCAAAAAATGAAATGCCCTGTATAACCAGATATAAAAAATCCAAAATCAGTTTTATATTCTTTTTTTGGTGCTGAAACTCATTATCAAAAAATGATAGATTTGCTAAAAGAAAACATTGTAATATTGAAAGACTCTCTTGACAATGTATATTTATCAGAAGCTGACCTTTTTTTGATTGATTTATCAGAAGCTTCGATAAGTGGTTCATACTTAGGTGAGTGTAATTTGGCAGGTTCTTCGTTTAACATGGCAAATCTGAGCAGATCGAATCTTAATAAAACTAACTTGTGTTTTGCAGATTTTACCTCTGCTAATTTAAATAGTGCATCTCTTATGGGAGCAAATTGTACCAAAGCATCTTTTTTTGGTACAGATCTCAGAAAATCAGTACTTATAAGTGCTGATTTTAACGAAGCCGATTTAACTCATGCCAGTTTAATTGGAGCTGACTTACGTGGAGTTAAAAATTTGACTGTTGACCAGCTCTCAGAAACTTTAACTTTATATGAAGCAGTTTTGGACTCCACTTTAAAAAGACAATTACTTGAAAAGAATATTAAATTATTTTGTAAACCAAACCAAGAAGTTATTATTCCAAAAAAAATTGGAAGAGCTAAAGATGCAAAACATTAAGTACAAGTTTTATATTTTAGTTATTATTGTTATTTTTTTATATCTTTCCTGCTCAAACCAGCCACAATTCCCCACTATCTTCTATGCCCAGGGAGAGATGTCCGGAGAGGTTACACAGACAAGCGCCATTCTACAGTCACGGTTCACCTCATCCGACAGTCTTATCGATGGAAATGTCCCCGGCTGCCATGGTTTTGGTCGGTTTGAACTGTCAACCACCGTCGATTCCAAAAACTCGAACACAAAAACCGACTGTATAGAAGCGGTTCCAGCGAATGATTACATAGTTAAAACAAAGATAACCGGTCTGACACCGGGAACACGTTATTATTACCGCCTTATCTACGGCACGGAAAAGAACATTACTTTCACCGGTGAAATTCGAACATTTAAGACGCTTGCCGATACTGATAAAGCTGAGGAAGTCAGTTTTGTTGTTGTTACAGGGATGAATCACGCCTTTTTCCATTACGGGCGGCCCAATGATCCTTCGCGGGCTTATCAGGGAAATGACAAACATCTTGGTTATCCCGCACTCGAAGCCATGCTCGGTATGAATCCCTATTTTTTTATTTGCACAGGCGATAATGTCTATTATGATCATCCTGTGGAGACACGGGCAAAGACTGTTGCGGAGTTAAGGAAAAAATGGCATGAACAGTTTGTACAGGAACGATTCAAACGTCTCTTTGCCCGTGTTCCGACATACTGGGAAAAGGACGATCATGATTACCGTTATAATGATTCTGACCCATCGGACAATCCCGATCCTTCAAAACCGGATAATCCGGAGGTTCCGTCACATGAACTGGGAATAGCGACGTTTATCGAGCAGGTACCCGTTGTTGATCCGAGCGAGACATCACCAGTAACATACCGGACACACCGTATAAATAAATTATTGCAGATTTGGTTTGTGGAGGGCAGGGACTACCGCAGCCCAAATTCCATGCCAAACGGCCCCCAAAAAACTATCTTTGGAGATAAACAGAAAACCTGGCTCAAACAAACACTGCTTGAAAGTGATGCAACATTTAAGCTGCTGATTTCTCCCACACCGATGGTCGGCCCCGATGATGCATACAAAATCGATAATCATGTTAATTATGACGGATTCAGATATGAAGGTGATGAGTTTTTTGAGTGGCTAAAAAACCATGGTTTTTTGACCAAAAATTTCTATCTTATATGTGGCGACAGGCATTGGCAGTATCATGCGGTGCACCCATCGGGATTCGAGGAATTTTCCTGCGGAGCACTGGTGGATGCAAATTCACGTCTAG
>JAFGMP010000475.1 GCA_016927495.1 Candidatus Latescibacterota bacterium
GCAAAGGAGTGTTTGTATGACACCGCTTCGTCGCCAGTTTATCGGAGCATTGAGGATCAAGGGATTTTCAGAAAGGACGATTGAGAACAAAGAAGGGTGTCTGACGGTACAACGGGAGTCGGATCAGCTCATAGTACTCGGAGAGCGGGAGAGCCGTTCACACGCCTTTGCAGAGCCCCGGCTATGCAGGCACGGGGAAGGGGCTGAAGCAACACGCATCCTGCTTCGCACGTCCCGGAAAAAGGTCCGTCGCCTTATCCTTGACCTGAAGCAATGGATCAAGGACCACATGAGCAAGCGGCTGAAATGGATCATGGGTATGGTCAAAACCAAGTTGAGAGGGCCGTACAATTATTTCAAAATCATCGGGAATTCGGGCAAGTTTGAGGGAGATATATATTCTTTATTGTCGGACGTTGTACCGGTGGCTCAATCGTCGATCCCAACGAAAAAGCTTTAATTTGAAAACGTTCTCGTTCATACGTCGTTACCACGGGATAGTACGGTATAGGAGCAGGGTGTTAAATGAGGGGATTCAGCTCAGTCTACTGCCGTATCTGTGCTGAATACGGAAGCGAGTGTTGCGCGGAGCCCGGTGCGGGAATTTCGCACGCCGGGATGCTTCGGCAGGCTCAGCACAGGTCTGTGGCGGGGCGGGTGAGCAATCGCCAGTCCTACGCTGACGCGTACATATTCCCGGCAGTTTTTTGGAAAGACAATTTATTCTCATTCCTAAAAATGAAATTTAAACAATTTTGATACCTGAAGGTTCATGATGATAGTCATGTTAAAAAAGGTAATATTACGATTATTAAATACATACATTAGAAAAAACAGCCTATTAACACGATGGCTTTTCGGCGTAAAAATCGGCAACAATAGCCGTATTCATTGGGATTTTACAACTATAATTATGAAAAGGTGTTTGCAATCTCATATTAATCTTTCTCAAAAGATTCTGGAAATGGGGACGGGACCTTTTGCATTATTATCTATATTCCTGCATCGCAAATACCATTGCACCGTACATGCTTGTGATATTAACGAAAACTACGTCGACAGCGCATTGAAATGCATAAAAATGAACAATTCCTCCGTCAATGTCTTTCAAAGCGATCTATTCGAACACATTACTGGACAATACGATATCATTTTTTTCAATTCAGTTTACATACCTACTGCGCGGGGAATTGCGGATGGTATCGATAGACTACACGAACATGTCACCGACTGGTGCGGCGGCAGAGACGGTACGGAATCAATATATAAATTCCTCATTAACGCAAAAAAGCATTTATTACCTAATAGTAAGTTGTTATTAGGTTTCAACCGAAGTTACCTTAAAGAGGCAGCGTTAAAGAAGGTATGTGCATCCTGCGGATATACTTTAAGCGACACATGCTCATTTCCATTGTACCCCAGCCTGATTTTTGTTCTGACGCTATGAGTACCGGCATGATTTCAATTATTATTCCAACTTTTAACGCGTGCAACCTCCTTGTTCTTGCGGTTGACAGTGTACTAAAACAGACATGGAAAGATTTTGAGCTTATCATTGTCAACGACGGATCAACCGATAAGACGGAAGACTTGGTTAAAAAGTACCTTCCCGGAGGTTCCGATTATGATTCCCGGGTGAAATACATTAAAGCGGACCGGAATAAAGGTAAAACCGCGGCACTTAATAAAGGAATTCGGGCAGCTCAAGGAACCTATCTCATGTTTTTGGACCAAGACGACACGCTGCCATCGGAAAGCCTGCGCATTGGCGTGGAATTTCTGATGAGCCATTCTACCGTTGTTGCAATTTATGGCGATGCCCTAAAGATAGACATTTCCGGAAAACCTTTCGGAATCAGGAAATCGAAGCAGGTCGGAAGCCTGTCTGATATTGCCGGATTTTACAGAAACCCCATTGCAAGTTCTTCAATGATCATGAGAAAACAGGTTATCGATAAAGTCGGCAGCCTGGATGAATCATTTTTCCGTATCGATGATGTTTGGAGAAATATAAACGTGTTCCTCTGCGGCAGAATCGAATATATACCATCGGTTTTACTGAACTACAGGATATACAGGCGTTCCGCTATTTTAAAATACAGGCTGCGCACAATCTATGAGTTTTATATTTTGCTCAACAGATATTTTACGATATATGAAAAGTATACTTTGTTGCTGAAACAGATGACCTTTCAGATGATTAAACTGACATTTGAGCTTTTTTCATTTTATAAATAGGTAATGCTATGCAACGATGCATCAAATGCCTTCTTCCATCATGCTTGCCAGGGAGCGAATTCGACAAGAACGGTGAATGCTCATGGTGCCGGTCAGGATACCCAAACTACCAGCCGAAGGGAACGGAAAAACTCGAAGAATTTCTGCTGCCATACCGGAAATCCGCTGGCGCGGCTGATTGCCTTTTAGGGATAAGCGGGGGAAAAGATAGTTCGTATGCATTACTGCAAATGGTAAAGTCATTCGGAATGAAAGCAGAGGCATTTACCTATAATCACGATGGGATGGCCGATTTTGCGTTACGCAATGCCACCGCTGTATGTAAATCACTTGGAGTCAGGCATCATATCGTATCATTGCAGCCGCAGGTCCACATGCGTTCTTTCAGACGATTCTTTAGGGCCTGGGTGAAACATCCGTCTAATATTGCCGCCGGCCTCACGTGTGTAGCCTGCAAGCACCTACACATTCTCGGGGCCGAATTAGCGACGAAACGAAATATACCGTTGATCGTGTGGTCTAACTGCCCCCTTGAATATGCACCCTACATCGCTTTGAAACTGGAAAACCGGAATAACAATCAATTAAACCGCGGCGGTCTTTTCGAAGGAGGCCTGTTGCTGGTGAAGCAGATCCTCAGTTCGAAAGAGTTGCTTCAAAGTTTTATCAGTGATTTCCGGATTAGCATTCCCGGGTGTATGGCTTTTTCTCCAAACACGGTATATTTAAAATTCCGATTTCCCAATCTGAAGCACCTGTTTTTTTATGACTATATCGGATGGAATCCATCCGCTATCGTTGACGCACTTGAAAATAATGTCGGATGGAAGAAGCCGAAAGATATCTGCGATGACTGGCATTCGGATTGCGTTTTCAACGTGTTCAAGGAGTATATGTTTCAAAATCTTCTTCATGCGAGCTATACCGATTCCTTCCTGAGTAGCCAGATACGACATGGGATCCTCAGCAGAGAAGCTGCTTTGCAGAAACTATTACAAAGTAAAAGGTTTTATCAGCAAGCTTTGTATCATGCAATGGAATTTACCGGGCTCACTGATTTGAAACACGAGATTGACCTGTCTTGTTTTGACACAAAGGAATAATAGCAATGATAATCCTCGGCCTCAACGCTTTTGAAGAAAAACCTTCAGCATGTCTTCTTATCGACGGCAGGCTCAAACGCTTCTGCGAGGAAGAGCGATTTACCAGATTAAAAGGATCCTACGGTCACTTCCCTATTAACGCAGTAAAGTGGTGTTTAAAAAGCGAGAAATTGTCACTTAATTCTGTCAATAAAATCGCCTTCAGCTGGGGTTGCGGAAAATACCCTTATGAGATGCTTGCCCATCTTGCTAAAATTAAACTGAAGTCGTTTTTGCATAAGATGGGGCATCGATACACCACCTCTGAATCCAACGGCAGCGTTCTGGATGGACTCAGCTACCTATATAGACACACACCAGACTATATCAGAAGGAAAATACGGGATTCCTTCCGCATGGGTGGCTTCATTGAATCGATACCCGATATTGTTTTTGTCGAGCATCATCTTTCGCATGCGTATCAGGCATTCAACCAATCCCCATTCGAGAGTGCAGCGGTTCTTGTCGCCGATGGCAGCGGTGAAGACAAGTGTGTCAGCGGCTTTCATTTCAGTAATGGGCATTTTAATAAAATATTCTCAATCGATGTGCCTTATTCGCTTGGCTGGTTTTATGCAGGGTTTACTGCCTATCTCGGATTTCGTCCGAACATGGATGAAGGAAAGCTCATGGGATTAGCCGCCTATGGTGAAGAAAGGAAAAACAACAATAACTGGATCGAACGGCTGAATAAAATAATCAGGCTATCCGAGGCGGGGTATGAAATTGGTGCGAAATATTTCAAATTCGGCGGGAATAGCTTTCATCCGAAATTCACCGATCATCTTGCGCATTATATCAAGTCGTTTAATAATAATCTCTCCCCACTAGGCATGAATAATCAGGATATTCATTTGAAAAATGAGTATGTCGATATCGCTTTTGCAGTGCAATATCACCTTGAAACCATTGTTCAGAGCCTTGTGCGCAAACTTATTGAAGCCACGGGTTGTCAGAACTTATGCTGTTCCGGCGGCATATTCATGAATTGCAAGCTTAATGGAAGCCTGCTGCATAATACGGCTGTTAAAAATATCTTTGTTCACCCTGCCTCCTCGGATGACGGGACGTCTATAGGGGCGGCTCTATATGTTTCGGACGGCTTGGGTCAATTGTCGAGAAATCTCCTGGAGAACGTCCAGTATGGTCCGCGGTATACAAACGATGAAGTCGAGGAAATTCTTAAGACGTGCCATATTTCCTACATCAGGCCGGACGATATCGGTTTGGAAGTCGCGAAAATCCTTTCCAGACAGCAAACGGTCGGCTGGTTCCAAGGTGGCGTTGAAATGGGCGCGCGAGCACTGGGAGGAAGAAGCATAATTGCCTATCCTGGAAATACCGAGGTAAAAAACACCTTGAATGCGCGGATAAAATTCCGGGAAGCGTGGCGCCCTTATTGTCCATCCGTTCTTAAAGAAAAAAGTGCCTTATATTTTAAGGATCCGATCGAAACGCCATTTATGACAATAGCTAGAACAGCTACTGATACATTGAAAAAGCGAGCCCCTTCAGTCGTACATGTTGATGGATCCATTCGACCTCAAACCGTTGATAAGAATATTCTGCCTAAGTGGTATCATATGATTGAAAATCTATCTTGTTTTGGGCTTGATCCGATAGTGCTAAATACTTCATTCAATATCAAAGGAGAACCGATGGTATGTAATCCATATGACGCAATTAGAACCTTTTTTGCAACAGGACTTGATGCCCTAGCAATAGAAGACTACCTAATTATAAAATGATCAACATGACTGCCGGGAATACGTCCACCAACACACGCATGTCGGGCGGCCAGAGCGCCGCCCCAAATTGCCGCAGTTTTCATAGGAAAAGGCTCGCGTCCGCGCTTGCTTCGACAGGCTCAGCACAAGTCGCTGGCACGAGCCTAAATTATAGGCGGCAACTTCGGCATGGGGCAACCCGTTGCAAAAAATACCGCCCGTTCTGAATCGATGTCGGGTAAAATATTCAGCGCAATAAGGAGAACAAGTCAAATGCTCAAGAATGATGTCAATGTGATTAAGCGTAAGGGGATTAATTTCTTACAAGAGAACGGCAGTACGATCAGATTCAAGCCATGGCTTGGAGATTTGTTTTCCTTCTTGTATGATCCAATTATGAAGAATTCAATTTTCCCCAAGAAGTTCGAGGCTTCTATCGAAAAGCATCTACAATTCTTAGGAACTGAATACAAGGATATTCACAATAGATTTGTTTTAGAATTAGCAACGGGCAGCGGACATCTATCAAAACTATTGCCATCTGATAATGAATTTGTCGGCGTTGATATTAGTGAAGGTTTATTAAAGATCGCGCACAAGAACTTCACTAATTCTGGTTTCAAGAACTTTAAACTGTTTCTTTGTGGCGTTGATAAGTTGCCATTTGAAGATGACTGCTTTGATATAAGTATATGTAATTTATCCTTGAATTTCTTTCCAGATCTGCTAAATGCAATTAATGAAATAAAAAGAACCCTTAAAAATCAAGGTGTTTTTATCTGCAGTGTGCCTGTACCCGAAAGAAATAAAAAGCAAAGCGTTATTAGGGGTAAATTGTATTCCGAAAACGAGTTAAAAGGAATGTTCGAAGGTAATTCTTTCAGCTTTATTCCATATGATTTTGAAAATGGAGCATTGCTTTACTTCAAGGCAATATCAAAACGATGATTATGCGCCAAAATCTCCACCTAACAGCCCGAAATGGCCGCTTCGGCAAGGCTGGCGCCTTCATGTCTTTGCTTCGCTCGCATTCCGGCGAATTTATGGGCGCGCACTCGGGGTGGGTGCGGCAAACAATACGTGGCGGCGAAACAACAAATGTTTTAAGAGGATCACTGTAATGAAAAGAAAACTGCCTGTAGAACTTGGCAATGTGCAAAAGACGCTTCTTCTTCCTCTCTGGGGAAGGGCAATCGAAAGCAGGAAGGACTCGCCATTTTTAATCGATAAGAAAGCGATGGAGATCGTTGAAAAGCTTGAATATGATTTTGACGGCATGGGTAAAGACTTGCATGAATTGACAAAGGCTGCTTGGGTTATAAGATGCCTTCAGGCAGATGCGGTGATATGGAAATTTATCGGGAAATATCCATCTTCAAGCATAGTCAACATCGGATGCGGCCTGGATACAACTTTTTCCCGGATAGATAATGGGCAGATACTATGGTATGACTTGGACCTTCCCGATGTCATTGAATTAAGACAGAAGCTCATACCAAATGGAGACAGGCAAAAGGCTCTTCCATTTTCATTATTCGATTATGATAAATGGTTGTATGAGATCAAGCGAAATAACAACGTGTTCCTGCTTTCATTAGGTGTGCTCTACTATTTCGATGAGGATAGAGTTAAAGAATTCTTTCAAAAAATGGCGGTTACATTTCCCGGCGCCGAAATGTTTTTCGACGTTTCTTCGCCCTTTGGAGTGAAGGTGGCAAACAAACTGGTAATCAAGAATAGCGGAATGGATGAAAGTTCTTTTCTGAAATGGGGATGTAAAGACGCGAGAATTATTGCTTCATGGCATGATAGAATTGAAATTGTCAAAGTATACCCATTTTTCGTCGGCCGGAAATATCCAATAAAAAGCACGTTTAAAGCATTCCTTTCGGATGCTCTGAGGGTGCAGTATCTGTGCCATGCTCGCTTCAAGAATTGAAAGTGCTTTAGGCAATACTTATAGCCGCCGAAGAGAACACGTAATTGAATTGGAGGTGATATGAATACTGAAGCACTTGCTAATACAACGATTGGAAAAGTATTCATCAGAATAATGGCTTCCGTGATGGAAAGCCGCTTGAGATACCGCTTCTTCGGTCCAATGAAGATTCTACAAGGCGCCGAAATTCAATCCGGCCAATCCGTTTTAGAAATAGGCTGCGGTACGGGTTTTTTCACTTTGCCCGCAGCTAAATTACTCGGTGATCAGGGAAGTCTAGTGGCCATGGATATTCTCTCGTTATCCGTAGAAGCCGTAACAAAGAAGGTTCAATCGGCCAACCTGAACAATGTGCGAGTTGTAAAAGGTAACGCACTCGATACCGAATTACCAGCCGGAAATTTGGATGTGGTTCTTGTTTTTGGGGTCATCCCCGCACCGATGTTACCGATGGAGCGATTATTATCCGAAATGCATCGGATTTTAAAGCCAGAGGGAATAATGGCTGTTTGGCCGCCAAGTTGGGTGCATAAGGCTATAATTCAATCCGGCTTATTTACGTTGAGCAGCAAAAAGAACGGTGTATCTAACTATAGAAAGAATTAATAGATCAAGGCGAAAAACCTGCGCCTATGGTGGCAGAACGGGCAGCCCGTCTTACAACAAAAAAATGGTGCTCCGCTGACGCTCCGGGCTTCGCCACATTGCCGCTGGGGTATAATGCGGAAACGTCACCATTTTTCGCACGTTGGTACGCCAAGAAAGCTTGGCGTCTCTTATATAGTGACCTGCTGACAAGGATATTAGCAGGGAGTCCATATCCGGCAAGGGTCAGCCACCCGTCGGTACCTTCGGTTCAGCGAAGCGCTGGTCTCGAAGACTCGGCTGCGGGCAAGCAGGTAGCGCATGGCGTTCTGAACTGCGACGGCTCGATAGATACGCCCTCCTGCGGCACGCCGCAGGGCGGTGTCATCAGCCCGATTCTGGCAAACATTTATCTGCATTTCGTTTTAGACCGGTGGTTTGACGGCGACGTTAAGAAAAACAGCAACGGCGAGGCGCATATGGTACGGTATGCCGATGATTTTACAGCGGCGTTCCGGTATCATCGCAATGCCGCACGTTTTCTCAGACGCCTCCCCTCTCGCCTTGGAAAATTCTCCCTTAAACTTGCCCCCGATAAAACCCGGAAATTGATGTTCAACCGGTTCCGAAAGTCCGAAATCGGTGTGTTTTCATTTCTTGGGTTTGAATTCCGGTGGATTTCCAC
>JAFGMP010000476.1 GCA_016927495.1 Candidatus Latescibacterota bacterium
ATAATTCTTCTGCCCTTTGCCCTGACCAGATTGACGATTTCAAGAATCGAGGGTGGCATTCTTTCCGCTATTTATTGTATATATACCCTTCTGGCTGTTTTCTTGAGGTAAAGCAATACGGACAAGATGTTGGGGTATACAGTACGGATGAAACGGATATCTTATCCACGGAGGATTAAAGCGATACTGTAACGTCTTTTTTTTACCATGAAGCACATGAAGGTCATGAAGAAAAAAACTTCATTAACTTCAGCACCTTCATGGTAAATTTTTAAATAATCAAATTTTTTTCTGTGTCACACTATTTCTTGCCGTATCATGATTCAAAGCCAAAGCTGAATAACCGTGAGTTATTACAGACAAATCGAAGTCTGAGCGGTATACTTATGGGTATGTTACTGCGGGTTTTCCATTGTATTTTGTGAGAGAAACGATCAGTAGTTATCGGTACACATTGATCCCGATGATATTCAGGAATTACTGCTCCGTTGTGTGTGAGAATTTCGACGGTTAAATTGCCCATCGATGCATCGGCATTGACGGTGAGTGTTTTCCCCAACACCTGCAGCGGAGTTGTTTCGACAATACCGTCACCGCCTGACTCCAGCGAAACAAAGCCGTCCCGCCGCCATGTTGCACGTCCGATCACACACTTTTTGGGAGGTATAGCTCCGCCATGTGTCGTATTTATACCTGTGTAATAAACCCATATTTCATCACCCGTAATTATCGGATTGGAGACTCCCAGAATACACCCGGAATCCCATGCAGAGGGACCGTTCGGAATGACAGGTATACGTTCAGGGAAACGTTTCCAGATACTGCCATCATAGCTGTAAACCAGTTCGGTGTAAACCGGACCGTCCACGCGGCTCTGATGAGGCTGGACATCTTTTTGTAAAGTTGTTACTCTGAAAACTGACACAAGGCCGAGGAACAATCCGCCGCTGAAGAATACGGTCATATTATAGAATTCGGTGCGTTGATCCGCCCCTGATGCCCATGTGTCATCCTGTTCGTCGGGAGCGAGAACGAGCACAGGTTCTGTCCAGTGCATAAAATCACTGCTTGTCGACAACCATACAGTACGCCGTGAGAATCCCCGCACATCATGCGGGTGTTTGTGATAAGCACAGTATTCGCCGGTCAAAGGATTTTTCATCAGTGTGACCGTATCGCCGCCCGAAATAACCGGTAAGTCTGACACGTAGTGCCAATTGAGGCCGTCGGCCGACCATGCGGTATAATATCCGCGTTGTCCTTGCCTTGACCCGAAACCCAGCATTTTGTAACGACGGTTTTTTTCCGGTTCCGTGTCATCGATCAGGACACTTGGGCTGTGAAGGCCGGCGACGATGTTATTTCGGTTCGATCCATCGAATTCATACAGGCCAAGTTCCGGTTTTTCCCAGTGTACACCGTCGGATGACTCAGCATAAAGTACAAGATCGGGTGTGTCGGTCAATCTTTTGTCTTTTTTATCTGCACCGGCATGCATTCTGCTCATATACCACATAGTGTAATTGTTCGAGCGGGGATTTTTATATGCCGACCCATAGGTATAAACTCTTTCTGTCTCCCAGGGTTTTTCAGGTATAATGACAGGAGAGTCCAATTTTTTGCAGGAATTGATCTTTAATTGAACGTTACGGGTTTCGGCAATAATCCGTTCATCGGCAAACAGAAAATGGCCGGTATTTGAGCTGTTTGCGAGTGAAGAATCACTATTTACCCATCCGGATGCCGTGTGATATTCACTACTATAAAACGTGATAATACCGGCAGAAGTTATTTTAAGGAAGTTCCTTCGATTCGAAATCATTTCAACAAGATTACCTGATGGTAAATGACCATGAACGGGTTTTTTCATTTCCGGTTCTGTCGGTGACGGTGACAGTTACGGTGTGCTGTCCCGGGTCGAGTTCATTGAAAAGCCTGTAGCTGACGGTGTGAGCCTCGAAATCGTATTCTCCATAAACAGTTATGTTGTCGATAGACATTGATATGCTGTCCGACCCTTCGATACCCGACCCTTTGTCCTCCACATATGCTTTTAGGAGGGGACGGTGGTCTTGTATTGTTCCTCCTGGTATAGGGGCAAGGGGTTTGATGTAGGGCACCTGTCTGTCGGTAAAAACTGCGATACTGCCGGATGAACCATACGATCCGACAAAGGCGAGGCCTACACGTTCGACGGAAAGAAATCTCCAGTTATTTCCTTTGTTTAAGACGAATAATGCCGACCCTTCCGGTGGTTCTTCTTTCATTGACAATCGTACCTGAGATGCTTTTTTCAGGGGTAAATCTCCCCAGTTTATAAGATATCCCTGTGATACCGGTAAAAGATTGTTTGACGGTATAACCTTGACTGAGTCAACAAACACCGGAGCGGGACGGTATAATGATCCCGGATTAACCGTGACGGAAAAAAGACTGTCCGGAGAATAAACCGAGACCTTTGACTGGATTTCCACATGTGTGAATTCCAATGAAACCAGATTCCATATTCGATTCAGATACTGGTCATATGCGGATGCTTTGATACGGATAACATTATGGCCGATATCATGAATCGGAATCGATGCTACCCATGATGTATCGGTTTCCGGAATGGTACATATGGAATTATCTGACAATACGCCGTTTCGTTCCAGGTCGATAAGCGGAAGAGAGGACAGTGGTATCTGGGAACTGATTCTTACAAATATCCGGTCGTGGAAAAGCTGTGGGCGGATTTCGAGAATCGATTCTTCGATATCCTGATACTGTTTTTGGCTAATTTTGATGATGCATGGAATCGAACGTGTCGAATCTTCTGCAACAAGAACCGCCTTATAGGTCATCGGTTTTTCTGTCTGAATGCTCTCAAAGATTTTCGGTTCGGAGTTCTTTGCCGGAACAGCACGATCGAATACCCATTCATTACTGTCGGTGCCGCGCCACAATTCAATGCGGTCAAGCTCACCTGACAAATGATTGCCTGTGATATTGATGGTGGAGTCATCGGTAAAGCCACAGTTGAGAAAAACCGGGTGTGTACCGTACACGGCATTAAAACTGAATTCGTTAGAATTCCCGGCATGATCGGCTGCTGTTATGTTAATTTTATGCAGTTCGGATGGATTTGATGGATGAGTTACTAATTCACCGTTGCCGGAATAAAAATCAATACTGTTACCCTGGCGCCTGAAGAGTGCCGACAGATAACCGTTTCCGCCAAAATCATTGCCGGACAAGTAGTCCAGACCCCCCAAACCGTTGAAATCATATGGGATTTTTGTGTAATGTTTGGAAAAAACCTCTGTGGAATCAACCGATAGTGAAATAGTATAAACACCGAGAAGACTGTTTGAATTGTTAATTTTATCCCAAACCGAAACCGCAATACCGATTTTTCCTGAAATTACGGGTGAGTTTTTGTCAAGTGTACCGGGATCGTACCATCTTGCTGTCGGATAACCATCCACTGTGGATGAATTGTCAAGCGGGATAAGTACAATTTTACTGATAACAGGCGGTAATGTATCCCTGGCATTAATTCCATGATCAAAGGGATTGAGTGGCTGGTTGTCACGATTTCGTATTTCCATATGAAGATGAGACGCCCCGCTTCCCGTATCACCGGAATAAGCCACAACCTGTCCTTTTGATACGCGATATTCACCGGATTGCGGCCACAGATCTATATCATAAGATTTCTTTTTGATACGTTCGTTGAACAACCGTTCTTCGATCTCGGGAGTGTATCCGGAAAGATGACCGTAAACCGTAATAAAACCCGAGTCCATCGTTATATATAATGATTTTCCGTACCCGTAAGGTCCTGTCGTGATTCGTGAAATGTACCCGTCGCCGACCGCAAACACTTTTTTGCCGTTGACACCGCCCGAACGAAAGTCAACACCATAATGGAACCGTCCGGGACGTGGTTCTCCAAATGAAGAACTGATACTTTTGGGTGAATCGATCGGCCAGATAAATTCTTCGGCGTTCAGTGGATATACGGCGGCGGACAGAACGAGACAAAGTAAGAAAAATACAAATTCATTAAGTTTATTTATAAAATAATAACAGTCGTTTAAATTGATAATTTTAAAAATATTCATGCCTTAAGTTGTTTTAAATAGTTGAAATTACTGGTTTTTCCCCAACGCCATAATAAATAAGAAACGGTCCTATGATGCAAGAGAATTC
>JAFGMP010000008.1 GCA_016927495.1 Candidatus Latescibacterota bacterium
ATAACCGGCAAAAAAAATTTTCGCGTCGTTTTGATAGTAAACGCTGCGCTTAGACCGCCCGGCGATTTCAAGCTTCAGTGATTCCAGCATTATTCGTATTTTTTCTGGGTCGGGTATGACGGAGGAACGTGTCGCATCGAAATGTTGTATGACGATATCCCCCGCGAAATATCGCGATGCCTTCTCCCTTAGCGAATCCGTTATTCCGTTGACGATACCCGTCAGAATAATCAATACCCCTACGACCAGAGTAAAAGCTCCGACAAGAATTTTGTACCTTCGCAGGTTCCTTGAAAAGTTACGGAATGCAAGCGCCGGGATATGCATAATCAGTGACCGGCCATCGCGCAAAGAGGACTGATACCGAGTGTCTTTTTAAGCGGATAAACGACCGACGCGCAAACGACACTCACAATTATTAGGCAATATAGTCCAAGGGTTTTTATCGATACACTTCCCTGCATTGTTCCGCCGCCCCACAAGGTGTTGAGAAAAACATTCTTCAAGGGAATATGGATCGCGTTTATCGCAAGGACCCCCGCGCATCCCGCTGCAATACCGATAACGGCCGATCCTGCTACAATAAAAATCGTTTCGAAACAGATCATCACAGAAAGCCGGAAGCGGCTTATACCCAGCGCACGCATCGTTCCGATTTCGCGCTGCCGTTCAAGAATCGAAAGAACCAATGCATTAATGACGATAATCAGGGCCCCGAATGCAACAAAAAAAAGTCCCCCGTTTACCGTAAGCTGAATGTAGCTTACCAGCAATGCGTTACCGCCAATACTTCTGCGCCAGTCTCTGACAAGGTAATCTCCACCGTATGTTTCCGCCAGAAACTTTTTAAAATCGCCGATATCCTTCCCGTCTGAAAGCCTGACCAGAATGTAATTCCATGCTCCCCGTACCGTCTGCTGCAGTTCACCTACCGAAGGGCCTGACACGAACAACTCATCGATTTCAGATAAATCAATTCCGTTATCGGTTCCTGTGATTATTCCGCCTTCCTCCCCGAAAAGATCATCAATATCGGATGTTATCAAACCGGTCTGTCCAACAGGCAGATCCGGTATTATTTCAGCAGCGTAAACATAACCGTTCAGCCCGCGGGCGGTATCAACATCGATGAGAGCAATACGGTTTATCGCCTCATCCTCGATCGGGTACTCGAATACCCCGCAAAACGGTACTTCACGAATGACAAACGTGTTTCCCAGCGGTGCCATAACAAGCACCGGTGTTCCAATAGCCGGATAACTGCCGTTCTGCGAGTAAATTGATTCATACCGTGACAGATTGAGCAGAATGCCGGAGCTTCCGTCAGGCGGGAATGCACCGCTAATTACACTGAGACCCGGGAACATTTCAGTATAGCTTCCGAAATCGACCCCGAACAATGCCTGGTTTTGGGATGTACCGGCAATATCCACCTTGGCAAGAGATGAGACCTGACCGGCTGCGTTTGCGGCCAAAGGTGAATTCCGGATGATATCCAGAATTGCGTCGCCATCATCAAGCACGGGCTGAATCAGGAAATTCCCGATCAGAACCGCCTCGCTGCCGAAAAGAGTAAAGCCGGCGGACGAACCAGGGGCAATCGTCAGGTCGCCGGTTATATTGGTCCTGTATGCGGATTCGAATGATGAGTTTATCTTTTCAAGAAAAGAATTGGATATGAAGAGGAGGGCTGAGGTAACCGCGATCGAAATTGCGAGCGGAAGAAAGCGTCGTTTATTTCTATTTACATTCCGGAAGGCGATGATAAATATCACATGAAAACCGTTTTTTTATTTTCTGTGCCAGGCTTGCCGGAGTTTTGCCATGGATTCTTCGTCTTTTTTGATTGACCTGATATAGTCGAAAATAAATGCGAGAAAAATGCTGATAATGAAAGCGAATAATGTTATGATAATAACAAGACTAATTTTGTTACTTGGATTATCAGGATTGAAAACAGAGATTTTTGTTTCTTCATACCATGGGAAATATTCATTTTCCTTTAGTGACCGCAATAGATTCAAACGGTAATTTAATTCACTGATTGCTTGCAGTTGTTCAAAAACATCAACACTTTTTAATATCACATCCATTACCCTGCTTTCCTGCACTGAAAAACCGGCATTTTCTAACGCGTTTCCCAACATGCCTGTATAGGTGACGACAGCTGTATCAAGTGCTTCTTCAATGGTATTTTCATATTTATTAATAATATATGACACCCGTGATTGAATGATATCTTTCGCATATTCAAGAAGTTCGTTTATAAATCTGATTGTTTTCTCTTCGTCGGTACTCTGAAGCGAGACAATAAAGTAACCGGATTCCTTATTGAACTGTATATTTAAACGCCTAATAATATTATTTATAATGAATTTATTGTATTCATTTCCTGAATCAAAATTTAAATCACTTGGCATGTATGGGCGATAGACATCTGCAACCGAGGCTAGATCATTTAATTCAGCAATAAGGCTGTTTGGAATATCTAGTTCAAAGAGACTCTTTAATTCTTCAGGCGTATTCCCAATTTTCATCGCTGCCTGGATGATAACCGATGGTTTAGTTGTTCTTATTATGCCCAGCTTCGGTAAGAACCAGAAAAAAGACAACGATATAAGGAATCCCAAAACTGTAATTAATAAAATAAGCAACCGGTTGCTGATTAGTATTGAAAAAATATCGATCAAACTAATAATGTCATTTTTTTTGTTTTGCACATAGACCTCCGATTTGTTTTCCATTGGGCATATAATTCCGCTTTTTCGATAAATTCAACTTTCCAGTATTCCATAACAGTTTACCCTTTTACCTTCAGGGCTTAATACGCATGAAACTAACAACACACCACTCGATGAAAAGAAAAGGGGATTCGAAAAACTTACAATCAAATAAACAATATATCCGATTACTAAAGCTGGACGGTGATTTTCTTGATACTTATATGAATAATTCACTGGGAAAAGCAACAACAGAATAATACAAAGAAAACCAAATAATCCATA
>JAFGMP010000063.1 GCA_016927495.1 Candidatus Latescibacterota bacterium
CCTTTTTCAAACAACATTAATGTGAAACCGACCCTTGTTCCGCTTTTAACACTGATATCATTAAATTCGACACCCATCTCAAGGATATTTTTCAAAGCAACACTGTTTCGTCGCGAACGAAGCACCCATTTATCCCGTGATTGCCTGAAAAGCGTATATTTAACGGGATTACTCAACTTTAAATCAATACGGTATTTATCTCCGGTATCAACATAAATTGTTACCGTCCAGTCCGTTAAATTCAAAGGTTCCTCGCGTTTTATCAAATCAAGGCGAAGGTACAACATGTCAAGATCGAAACCGTAATATATATCGGTTAACAATGATTCACCGCCACTCATCGCCCCTTCCGGCCCGCCTGCAGGTATCCATCCTGCGGATAACCATTCGTAAAACGTTGTAGCCCTGCCGTCTATTACCGGAGTAATCAAACCGGTAGGTTCAACATCGGCCCGAACTACCTGTTTTTTTATAATCGGTTCGGTTATCTCCGGTGGCGGTTCTTTTCCGAGAATAGTATAGACCCTTTCGAGATGCGCCCTGAACAGCCGGTCGAATTCGGGATCATTGGGTGATGTATGGTCTTCACCATACCACCAGAACCAGTCGGAACCCTCTGCTCGGAAAATTTCCAGCCATGCCTCGCTGCGTTTGTTTTTATCCAGGTTTTTTTCGTGTTCAATGAGCAGATTGCGGGTGTTCCTGAGCGCATCCCATCCGTCTGCCTCTTCCTGATCGCCAATCCATGTATCATAATTTCCGTTGATCCATGAACCGGGAAATATAGATTTGATGGCTGATTCAGGTGGATATTTACTGATATAATCGGAGAATGTAATCGGTTGGATGTTTTTTTCAGCTATTAACCTTTTATATAACGATTCGAGAAAATTCTTACCGCTGTTGGGATAGGTTTCCCAGGCATTTTCACCATCGAGAATTATGCTGACACATTTCGGCCTGCCTGTCCCCGATTTTGCAATAGCCTGCAACCGTCCGAGAAAATCTTCGACTGCAACATCCGCCGGATTACGTGCATACACAAAACCAATCTGGTCCGATAGATAGTGATCCCTGAAAAACACAGTTACATTATGAGCTTTCCAGGGTTGATACAGGTCACGGTCCCGTTTATAGTCTTTGACGGATTTTGCCAGTATATCTTCGTCGGTTGCAATCCACTGTATTCCGGCACGGTTGATAATTTCCAGCGCCTCCGGGCTTACCGAACCCTCACTGGGCCACATCCCCGCAGGTTTTTTCCCCAGCTTTTTCTTAAAATAATCCAGGGCAAGTGTTACCTGTTTTTCCGCATCATCCGGCTGGGAAAAACGATTTTTCGGAAGCAGGCATCCCGGCATTCCCGCAGTAGCTATATTTGTGTCACACAGGAGAGGAAGAATAGGATGGTAAAATGGACTCACCGTAATATCAATAACACCCTGTTTCCATAACTCACGGTAGAGAGAGGGAAGCTTTTTGATGATTTCGTGCTGGTGTTCAAGCACATAATCACGTTCTTCAATCGTATAAAACCGACCCTTTCGAAGAAGTTTGCCGATTTCCTGATCTTCTTCCCGCGCTGAGAATCCAAACCAGCTAAGATTAAAAAGCACCTGTAGGTCAAGGTAATCCTGAGCCGCAAAAGAGTTGAGAGCCTGCTGAATATCATACCGAGTGCCCTTGATGCCGCGGTACTGCAATAGCTCTATATAACGATGAAGTGGTTTGATCATGGTATCTCTGTTTGCCTGAAAAAAACGGTTGAGGATAGCTTCCTTATCCTCATTTGTCAGATCAGCAGGATGTTTTGAGGAAAGCATAAGTTCATAATCGACAGCTCCTTCCGCATAATCCTCAAGTTGTTCGAGAAGGGCGGGTACAAGGTTGAACGTCAATCCTGTTTCAGGATACCGCTTCGCAAGAAGCACCATATCATAATATGCCTTTGCCGCATGGAGCCTCACCCACGGCATACTGTAGTATCCGCGAATAGGATCGCGATAGTTCGGCTGATGCATATGCCATAATATACTTACATATAATTCAGACAATAATAGACTCCCGGAAAATTTATTTCAATACACATCGACTTCTCGAAGAAACGCAGCCGCTTCTTCCGGCGGTGTGGGATTAATGTAAAATCCGGTTCCCCATTCAAAACCGGCGACCCGGGTCAGTTTCGGTATTATTTCAAAGTGCCAGTGATAATGTTCCTGAATATCCGGCCAGGGATTTCTCGGAACCAGAGTGTTCGGTTCTGTGTGGAGCATCCAGTTATACTGGGGCTCTCCGAGAGCTATAGCAAGGCGTTTCATGGTCATGCTTAAACAATCGCCGAGTTCAATCGTTTCCTGCTGAGTCATTTGAGTGTATCCCGACATATGTCGTTTTGGTAACAGCCATATTTCAAAAGGAAACCGTGACGCAAACGGGCATAATGATATAAAGGAGGCGTTTTCGTAAACAAGCCGTGAACCGAACCGTTTCTCCTCCCGTATGATATCGCAGAAAACACAGCGCATTTTATAGCCGTAATACTCAAGAGAACCGTCAACTTCTTCCCGAACACGTTTCGGTACAATTGGTGTCGCGATAATCTGTGAATGGGGGTGAGAAAGTGATGCCCCTGCACGTTCACCCTCGTTTTTGAATATCATAATGTATTTGAGACGCTGGTCTTTTTGCAGATCGTTAATACGTTTCTGGTAGGTTTCCAGGAGTGTAATGATACCACTGACAGAACGATTGTGAAGAATATCGTCATGTGACGGGGTTTCTATCACAACCTCATGGGCTCCTATTCCGCTCATTTTATCAAACATCCCCAAACCTTCGCGGTCGACGGTGCCTTCTATTCTTAACGCCGGGAATTTATTGGGAACGACACGAATTTTCCAGCCGGGTGAATTGGCAAGAGTATCCTGTGATCGTGAAGAATATATTTCAGGAGGCGTCATATTTTCATTGCCCTCGCATAATGGGCAACTTACTGTTTCACCTTTCAGTTTGGTTGATATAAAATCTGTTGGCCGTTTCCCTCGCTCGGTTGCGACTATTACCCATCTTCCGATTATGGGGTCTTTGCGTAATTCCGACACAATTCCTCCATTGTATTTGTAATTACATACATCATTCGTGTTAAAATTAATAAAAACATATGTTTACGAATTTATTCCCTTGATAAGGCAAGAATATTTCAGATTTATTAGAATTCAAAAGTTCAGGCTGCTCTGCTCTTCATGTTCTTTTTTTATTGAGAGACTCTTTTATCTTCGTTTTAAGTTCACTCAGATCCGACGATTTAACAACATAAGCATCTGCTGCCCAACTCATGAAGTTGTCTTTATATGAAGGGTAAGCGGTATTAAGTATCACAGGCAATTTATTGTCCATACTGAGCATACGGCCTAAAGTCTCAAGTCCATCCATGTCTGGCATACCGATATCCAAAACCACGAGATCATAAGTATTTGTCTTCGCCAGTTTGAGAGCTTCCTGTCCTGAGTTAGCCAGATGGATTTCATATCCCTCATCGGTCAACTCCTGTTCATAAAGGAGAGCCTGGTTAACCTCATCATCAACAACCAGTATTTTTTGTTTTTGCATAATGTATCCTCCTTGCTGATTCTATCTTATAGGCAGCGCTATTGTTACTGTTGTGCCAACACCTTCTTTACTCTTTACTTCAAAGCGCCCTCGATGATTTTGAACAATACGGTTCGAAATAGATAGCCCCAAACCGGTCCCGTTAGTACGTGTCGTAAAAAAAGGTTCGAAAATATCATCGAGATATTGCTCGGGTATACCATTTCCGGTATCTTTCAATGCCAGGATAACTTCATTGTTATCCTGATACGTTATAATTTCCAATGCCCCACCGGCAGACATTGCATTGACTGCATTCTGTATTACATTGATAAGAACCTGTTTAATCTGGGTTTCATCAAATTCAGCCTCAAGCTTTTCCTGGCTGAGATCAAGTGAGACTACTATGGAATTTGATACTATATCACTTTCCATTATACTGAGAGTGCTTTTTACCAGTTGGTTTATGTCATGCAGAGTCTTTTTGGGTACACTCGGTTTTGAAAAATCAAGGACATTGGTTAATATATTTTCTAGACGTTCAACTTCCTCGACAATAATATTTGCATTCCGTATCGTACGTTCTTTGTTATCACATTTATTAGGTATTGATTTGGCAAATCCCCCTATTGTAGAAAGAGGATTCCTGATTTCATGGGCGAGTCGGGCGCTAACCTCCCCGATAGCTGCAAGCTTTTCGTTACGCACAAGCATATCATGTGTATTTTCCAGTTCTATATATGCTTCCTGAAGCTCGGAAACTTTTTCTTCAAGATCAAGCAGAATGCGGGCATTTTCGATGGCAAGGCCTGCATGAGATGCAAACATTGTAAGCACTTCGATCGATTCGTGAGTAATTGGTTTCTCCGAATAGGCATTATCGGCAAAAAGCACCCCAATAACCTGATTTTTTGCAATAAGCGGAATCGTTACAAATTCATTTGATATATTCATGCGTCTCATACCTTCATCGACACCATTATTATCCCATGCATTGTTAATATGAAAATGGCAGCCGCTATTAACTGTTTGGGTAAGAATATTATTTGTCGAATCGAGATCAAACACAGCTTCCTGTACCAGATCCTGTAACTCTCCCGGTAAAATCTCACCTTTCTGAATTTTATCAAGATATTCATGAAATGTAAAACCTTTACCGGTCAGTTCACTCCATATTCTGTATGCATCGTCACGGGTTTTAGGGCCGACACCCATGATTCCCCTCAGTTCTTTTCGTTTTTCATCAACGAGAAAAATGAATGCTCTGTTAAATCCGAATGCAAATCCTGCCGTCACACAGGTCAAAATAAGGTGGAGCAGCTTGTCCCGTTCAAGTATGCCCTGCATTGCTATCGATATTTCGCGAAGCATTGTAAGCTGATACGTCTTTTCGGTTGTTTCGGTAACATCCCTGATAAGAATCATCACCCGGGGCGATTCTCCCGACCGGACACGGACAAGTGAAATACTGAGTATTTTATCGGAGTGGCTGAATGAGGCATGACGAATATTGTTATGAATTATAGAATTTCCCGTTTTGAGAACAGATCTTAAACCATTATCAAGGTCAATTGTATTACGAAGTTCAGGGGAAAGTGCATGCTCGATCGGTTTATTAATAAATTCTTCTCTCGATCTGCCGCTGATTTCGCAAAAAGTTTTATTCACATAGTTGATCATAAGATCCTGATTCAAAATAATTATTGACACAGGAAGGGAATCATTGACCGATGCTCCGAGTTCATATGAATCTAACAATTCATGCGAAAGTCTCATTTTTTCCAATGTCAGCGATATCTGATCGGCAAGCGTTTCAAGCACCATTACATCATCACGGGAGAATGCATGCCGTTCACCGGATTCCACATGAAGAACACCGAGCACACGGTCATTGAACATAATAGGAACAGAAAGCTCCGAATGTACATGCTTCTCAAAATCGAATCCCTGTATGCGGCGTGGTTCATTCTGGGCGTCACCCGATAAAAGACTTTGGCGGTTTTGGGCTGTCCATCCAACCATACCCTCCCCAAGACGCAAGCTGTAACCGACAACGAGGTCATCGCCGTACCCTCCGGCAAAAGCTTTCAGAACTGCGCGCTTTTCTCTGTCATCGATCTCGAAAATATTAACATTATAAAAATTAAGTTTTTCATGTATTAACCGGACTATAAGCCACATAAGTTTATCACTGTCTTCCTGAAGTAAAGCTTCCCGTGCTATTTCATTGATTACTTCGAGATGTGACACTCGTTTAGCTTTGTCGGTTACATCACGGCTGAGACATGAAAATCCTGAAATGCGATTCACAATAGCTTTTAATTCGTCACCATCAACCGGTGTCAGAAGATATGCCCACACACTGACGCCAAATGCCTCTATTGCCTGTTTTTTATGTTTTGGATTGGTGATAACAACGACTTCTTCAATTTTTTCGGAAAGGGCAATTTGTTTAAAAAAATCGATATCATTACTAATCGGAGAAATTATAGTGGCTATAACTACTTCAAAATCACCGGTTTGTATCAACTGCAGACCCTGCTCGGCATTATCGACACAAACCGGTAGAAATCCTATACTTTTCAGATGATCGTTGATTGTATCAGCAGAATTCCGGTCAGGATCAATTATAAGGAATCGTAAGCCAGCCACTGTCCAGTCTCCAGATTAACAGAAATATTCCAATTCTGTGGATTTTTATTATATATATTAATAATGCAGGCTTTAATATCTACTTGGTGGGAAGGCTTTTATTGTTATATTATACGTATAATCAATATTAAAAGTCGACAATAAATATCTTAATTTAATATAACAGGCAAGCATTAATTGTGCAATCACCGTTTCATGAAAAAATTAACCAACAATTAAAAATTAATTATAGAAAATGTGACATAAAATGAGGTTTGTGCCATGAACAAAAAACTTAAGATCGTACTCGGCGCCGGAATCTTTTTTTTATTACTGCTGATTATTACTGCCGGACTGGTAATTTTATTGTTTCCGGCAGAAAAAATAAAAGCTCTTATAGAAAACGAAGCATCGACAGCACTCAACATGCCGGTAACTCTTGATTCGATAGGATTATCATTTGCAGGTATGCCTTCTGTTAAAGCTACCGGACTTGCATTGGGGCCCCTTCAGCCGGGTGATCAACCGCTTTGCGCCATAAAAGCAATTTATGCCCGAATAGATATATTTGATCTGTTAAAAAAGAAAATTACTATCGTGTCGATGGTTATCGATAAGCCGAAAATTATGCTCTTGTCCCGTGAGGACGGAACAAATAACCTTCCGCCACCCACAGAAAAAACAAAAGAAAAAACACCGGGGCCTCCGACGCTACCGTTTCCGATTACCATGCAGTCATTTGCAATAAAAGACTGTTCCGTATCTCTCGATAACCGTAAGACCGGTTCTCTCATTACTGTTGAGGATTTATCGTACCTGCTTTCACTGGATATCTCCGAAGATCTCCGCCAGCTACAGGCAAAAGGCGCCCTGAAAGCAGGCAATATTAAAGTTACCTCCGGTAAAGACGATAAAGCGCCGCTTATCGATGGCCTTGAAATAAGTTTTCAGCATGAGGTTTCGGGTGATCTGACCACCGGTAACGTATCACTTTCCAAAGGTGACCTCAAAATAGGTGGTATGCCGGTTTTACTGACAGCCGATATCGAGAGTTGGACAAAAACGTCTTTTAACGTGTCCACCGGAACCCAAAATGCGAAAGATTTACTCGACCTCATTCCTGTAGCTCTTTTCCCCGATAAAAACAAAGTCAGCATCACAGGTAACTATTCTTTTGCGGCAGAAGGAATGATCGATACGGCTCCCGAACAAACAGCTATGACATATAACGGTAAACTTGATATCGATTCTATGAGCATTACCTATGAGGGAATGCCCGGAAACATTGATGAAATCCAGTGCCGTATAACATTTAACGAGAAAGATGTCACGTTGAACCGGATTTCAACGCTCATCGGCAGTTCGAAGTTTACGCTTTTGGGTATCATTCACGGTTATTCGGAAAATCCGATACTGGCGCTTTCGACCGAGGGTTCAATAGATTTAAAAGAAATCGGCGAGGCGCTCCCTCAACTCAGCAAAAACAACCTTAAAGGTCTGGTTGAATTAAAACTCGACGTCAATGGTCCGCCTTCCGATCCGCAAGCTGTTAAGGTTAACGGAAATGCGCGGTTGCAAAATGTTGAGGTACAGATACCTGAAACACTGCAGCACCCGGCGCAACTCAACGGTTCACTCTCGATAACGCCGTCTTCGATGGCCGTTAATAATATTACCTTAAAATCCGGAAAATCAGACCTGACATTCAAAGGAATCATCACCAATTATCCGGTACTTGTCTGGCCGAAAGATGAGCATTATGCCGACTTTAACGGATCACTCACATCGGATCTGCTCGACCTGACAGATATGATTATTTTCCCTGAGAATTCACCGATGCCTAAACCATGGCATATGGAACAGGCAATAAAAACAATGCCGGTACCTCCAAATCTCAGTGTCGATAATTCGGTGAAACTCGGCACCGTTGTTTTCGGTAAAATGAAAGCTGATTCGGTTACCGGTAGAATAACAGCAAAAGACGGCACATTCAAGCTCCATGACCTCGATATTCGCGCATACAAGGGCGCTCTTACCGGAAACGCCGGTATGAATATTATACAATCCGGTGATGCCACATATGACGGGTCGTTCAAATTGAATGCGCTTGACGCAGGTTCGTTTCTTTCCTCATTTTTCGGCACCGGAGAAGATCAGTTCGGCGGCAAACTGTCGAGTACGCTCTCGTTCAACGGAGCCGGTCTCGATTCGGTTTCCATGCTGGAGAATCTCAAAGCAACCGGTTCACTCGACATCAACAAAGGTAGTATATCAAACTGGGAATTTACCAAAAAATTAGGCCAGTATCTGAAATTTCTCAATTTCGATAAGATCGATTTCGACCGCATAAGAAACTCATTTATAGTGGAAAACAAAAAAGTGGTAACACCCGATATGGCTATAACCACATCGTTCGGCGATATAAATCTGGACGGTACAACCGGATTTGACAAATCGATAAATTACCAGTTCAATCTGCTCCTCGATGAAACAACTTCCAAAAAAGCAGCGCAGCAGATAAATAGTTTAACCAGCCTGTTCAAAGGTGAAACCGGAAGGCTTGAATTGGATTTAACCGCAGGGGGCACATTGACATCACCCTCATTCTCGCTCGATACATCAAAAGCGGAAGATCAACTGAAGGCACGTCTCAAGGACAGCCTGAAACAGGAAGCGGAAAAATTACTCGACAAACAGAATGATGAAGTGAAACAAAAAGGGAAAGAACTGCTTAAAAACATTTTCAAGAAAGATTAACCCGCATGATTTTTTCAATTTTTCAACCGGGGAGTGATAAAGTATCATGAAACGGACATTCATAATAACGGTAATGCTGATGGCTTTTGCCGGATTCGTCGAAGCTCAGCTTAGTGTTGACGCTCCCACCCGTGAAGAGCTGGAGGTGCCTGTATATCCTGGAGCAACATTTATCAGGATTATTGAAGGCCTTGACCCTTATTATAAATCTGCGATGTATGTGACACTTGACCCAATGCGCACGGTTGAAATATTTTACGAGAAGAAACTCCCGGAAAAAATGAAATCCTATTTTGAAGATGAAAACAGGTATATGACGATTTTTCTTCTTAAAACATGGTCTTCATTCAGCGGCAAACCTGCCAAAGAGGAATTAGACAAACTCGAACATGAACCGAATATCCAGGTATACCAGTATAACCGTGAATTCTATAATTCACTTATTGAGTATTATGATGCGAGACCGGATGAAAAGTACAAAGCCGATGCGCTTAGAACCGGTAAAACCATTATTCTTTATACCTATAAACGTGTTGAAAAAAATCTAAACGCCACAAGAATAATTGGGACATGGCAATCCACAGACCGTGATTTGCCCGCATTTTATAAAAGCACTCTCACATTCAATGACGACGGGACATATGCCCACACTTTTACAGCAGAAAATATCGAAACTCTCATAGAAATGTTATCTTCCCAAAACACATTCAAAAATAAAACGAAAGAGGAATTACTGGACTATATCAGAACACGAAACCCTGAAAAAGGGACATATGTTATCATGAGAAACACCATTACCCTTGTATCTGAAAATCCGATTATCGAACCCGAAACAAAAAGCGGGCTTGCGCGGGTAAAAGTTTCTCTTTTGTCTCTCGAACTGATTAACCTTCCAAGATTGTCGCTGATACGTGTAAAAGAATAATAAAATATAGTGAGGTACTATGAAAACCACTGTAATTGCAATAATCATAATGGCAGTTTTTTCTTCAATCGTTTACGCGGAAAAACCTGAATATACCGTTTACCGTACCGCAGGTGAAATAAGTGTTGACGGAATCCTCGATGAGGAAGACTGGAAAGCTGCACCATCATTCGGCGATTTCAAATTCCCCTGGTGGAAAGAGGGCGTAAAAGAACAAACCGACGCGAGGATGCTCTGGGACGACAAATTTTTATACCTGTCGTTCAAATGTGATGACAGGCATATCTGGGCCGAGTATTTTGACCATAATTCTGCAACCTGCCGTGATGATTGCGCTGAAATTTTCTGGAGTCCGGCCCCTGTAACCGGCAAAGGATACTATATGTTCGAGATGAACTGTATAGGAAATGTACTCAGTGTCTGCAACGATTATAAAAAGAATATCCTCGATAATAAAATATTGCTGCCTCACATTGCACAGACCATCAAAGGGTCGGTGAATAACGACGATGATGACGACACCGGATGGATACTGGAAGTTGCCATACGGTACAGCGACTACACAACCCTTTCCAGTGATGCAACACCCAAAAACGGCGATATCTGGAAAATCGGCCTGAATCGCTGCGGTGGAAAAACCAACGAACAGTTCAGTCAATGGAGTCCCTCACAAACCGACAGACCAAACTTTCACAAGCCGGAAGATTTCGGGACAATCCATTTCAGTACAAAACGTGTTCGATAACCACCGGAAACAATAATATATCAAGAGATCGAGGTTGCTGCCCTGCCCGAAAGCTGGAATGCCGGTTACCCAAAATGTTTTAAGAGAAGTTACTCCGATGAGATTATTGACCTGTATTAAAAGCGTTGAAGAGATAAAGTTTTTCTAAACCAATATATTCAATCCGGGGCGGACACACGGGTTTGCCCTTACAGTATCATTGGTGTAAACATGAATTCCAGTGTTAATTTTCTCTTTATTGCAGTTCTAACTGCTGTATTATGTGTATCCGGAACCCTCGCATTATGCGATATTAAACTTACCCGGGACGAAAAGAACCTGATCGAACAGGGCGAGGTTATTGTAAGAGAACTGTCCTCAAAAGACAAAAAAGGCAAAACGGTCGAGGCTGTCGGGCTTATAGAAGCTACTGTCGACGAGGTGTATCGGGTGCTGATAAAGTTCGAGGATTACAGCACGTTCATGCCTCATGTCTCTGATGTCGAAATTGTTCAGCGTGACGACTCCCATGCTATCCTGAATTATGCACTCTCACTCCCGCTGGGGAAAACCAAACGATACCGCCTCAGTAAAACTTATAAATATGACGGGAATACCGCTTCAATGCAGTGGGATTTGATTGATTGGCCGGAACTCAAAAAAAGTGAGACGATAAAAAATACAACCGGATACTGGCTTGTTAAATATTATCCCGAAAAAAAAGGTTATGTTATCGCCGTGTATCATGTGTATACAGATCCTGGACCTATTCCTCTTGGGCTCGGATGGATTGCTGATATTCTTTCTAAAAACAGTGTTCCGGAAGTGGTAATCAAAACACGGGAGCAAGTGGTTAAAACGAGGCACAAAGACACAAAGGGACCAGGATTACAAGAATTTTAAAAGGATTGCCGGGATTTTTAAAAAATGTGTCTGAGTAACAGAGAGAATTAACGGATACAAATTGATGGTTTGTAGGGGCAGATCCATGTGTCTGCCCTGTAGATTTAAAGAGTAAAGGTTTGAATCACGTTTGCCGGGATTTCATAAGGATTACTTGGATTATTTATGAGAAAAAAATAAACGGACGTGTCGCGTCAAAGCAGTATTTTCTGCGAAGACGGATCATGACCATCTTTTAATCATGTGAATCATATTCAGACAATTAATCATACAAAACAACCAAAGGGAATTTGCCCCTACAATAAACATATTACTTGTCCCTTATCTTTATCTTTTAATAATCTTTTTACCCTTCTGCCTCTTTGCCTTTGTGCCTTCTGCCTGATTTTTTATCATTCCGCCAGTTTTTCTCTGGTCATTTGAATACATTTCGCGCAGCATCCGGTGACATCGAAGGATATGTTTTCAAGGTTGTCGCCGGTTACTACAATGGTTGGAGCTTTGTTGTGATCGGGACAGCGGAATTCTCCCACCCGATCCCCGATGAATGCAGCTATTTTTTTACGTGTTCCCTCATCGACAATATTTGGGTCGCCTGCCCTGCCGTCGAATATCATGCCTAATTCCATATCGCCCATGGTTGTATCCTTTCCGGTTTTGTCGGGTGTATGTGTATTTGCATATGACTGATTTGAGTCTGTAAGGACATTTAACCTTGTATGGGGATTCTTTTTCATAATCACATGTAATGATTGAAATGATTGAAAGTCAAGTTTTTTTATGATTTATTTGTTTTGTCATCGTTTCCTTTGAGATTGCTTCGTCACTTTGTTCCTCGCAATGACAGGCGAGTTGATCCAAAATTCTTTATTTGGAATGAGCTACTATGCCGCAAAACTATGAGAGATCAGGCCGTAGGGGCACAACATCTTGTGCCCTAACGAACAAGAATTCTATCAATTTTAATCCTTTATAAACATGAATATCCCGGTCTGCCTTTTGAGTATATAACACTCGCCACCAATTATATTCCCTTCACAGCCTCCTCTACCAACCGCTCCCATGTAGTACACAGCGTCACTCCCAACGGTAGCGATACATCACCCTCGAATCCGGGTTTTATCAGCAACAACTTCATGCCATTCCCCGGCATGTCTGTCAGGTGACGGATATCGTCATCGATGAGTATTGAGCAGCCGAGGGATTTCGCCACTGTGATTTTCGGCTCACCAGTACCGGGAATAATCCGTTCGATATACTGCATAAGGCCATGCTCCGTCAGCCATTCTTCGGCAAACGGCGCATTGGAGCCGGTTCGTGCGGTCACGACATATACCGGGCTGTGCTCTGAAAGTGTTCTCAGCGCTTCCGGTGCTCCCGGTATGGGTTTAGCCTGTAAACTATGCTCACGGTCGTAGACAAAGGGTGACATTCGGTTGTAATTATCCTCACCGATAATGGGAACACACCATGTCCTGTCGCAGTTGTACGGTGCAATCTCAATACCGAACTCATCCCTGATCCATTTTGATTTGATTGTGTTCGTATCGGCAATGGTGCCGTCATAGTCAAGTGCAAACATAAAAACTCCAGTAATGATGTATTTTTTATGATTTTGATTTAATATAAGAATTCGGATAAATATTTCAATCGGGTTTGTTTGTCCAAAAATACTTAAACAACTTTACTTTTTGATAATCTCAATATGTTATACATATCCTGTCATTCCGAACAAAGTGAAAAATCTTGTTTTTATGAGACTCTTCGCTTCACTCAGAGTGACAAACGACAGAACAGAACGACCAACATTGTATTATTTAAACATGATTATAATTCAGATCAGGTTTTTTTATTTCCTTGGCGATCCCCCAAAATCCATGTGGCAGTTCGTTGTAAATCCTTTTATTTTAATATGTTATAGGGTTTTCTATTCATGAAAAAGTAAAGAGGATAGCATCAATGTTTCACTGTCTCGTATATCCCTTGGCTCTTTCATTGTCTGAACCATGATTTGCATGATTAAAGGATTATCATGATA
>JAFGMP010000477.1 GCA_016927495.1 Candidatus Latescibacterota bacterium
ATTACTTGATTTACCTGATTACTTGATTAAAACCACCATTTCATCATGGTTATCTGCGGTTCAGACAATGTTTATTTAATGTTTTATGTTTTTCTGGCTGTAGGGACAGGATATATTCTGTCCCCACGTCTATTCCCCTATGTCTGCTTTAGATACCAATAAATAATTTATCTGTTCATTTTCGGACACAATGTGTCTCACAAACGAACACTATACGTATTATACATTTATTCAATATTCGACGTAATTCATTAATTATCAATATATTACATAATCTGGCATACATTTCGCTATTCTATTTTGATAGATCGTCCAATATTTCGAAAAATCAATTTGTCAATCCGGTAATACATGACGATGAGATATTTACAAAACATACTTTTCCCGCTGATGGCAATTATTTCTGTATCACAAGCCGATGCCGACGGTGTCTGGAAATCGTATACTAACACCAACTATATTTATAATATTGCCGTTAGCGGCGATAACATTTGGTGCGGCACCTCCGGCGGTGTCGTCCATTGGAACATGAGTGATGAAATCTATGAGTGTTTTACCGTTGATGACGGGCTGCCATCAGATTTTATAAATCGTATCGGAATAGACGCCAAAGGGGAAATATGGGCTCATTGTGATGTATTTGGCATATGGATTTTTGATGGTTTATCCTGGCAAAAGAGATTTAACGACATAACAAGTTTTAAATCGATGGCAATTGACAGAGATGGTATAACATGGATTGCCAACAGATTTTATGGAGTATACAGCTACGATGGGATTACTGTCGCTCATTATACAACTGAGGATGGACTTATTGACAAAGCTGTGATTTCTCTTATTGTGGACAGCAATAACGTTAAATGGTTTGGCACGAAAAAAGGTGTATCACGGCTGGATGGTCAAATATGGACTTCTTTTACTTCGGAAAACGGCTTGGCAGGTGATACTGTGTATTCAATTGCGGAGGATATGAACGGTGTGATATGGTTCGCAACAAACCAAGGTGTATCGATTTATAACGGTAACGATTGGAAAACATATACTACTGAGGATGGTTTCCCGCCGGGAGCAAGCATAACTTATATTGTTGTGGATAACGATAACATCAAATGGTTCGGTACATCATATACCGGTTTGTTACGGTATGATGATACCTCATTTACAACATACTCAATGGAAAACAGTGATATCCCCGATAATGAAATACTTGATCTTTCAGTTGATAGAAATGGTGTACTATGGCTTTCACTTGAACAGGAATTTTATCGTTCAGGACACGGATTGACTGGTTTCGACGGTACGTTATGGAAAAATTACCGAACGGATGGTCCTGTGCATAACATTGCAAGAGGAGTAACCGTGGATCAAAACAATGTTAAATGGTTCCTGACCAACGGCGGAATATCAGGTTTCGACGGTACTTCATGGACACAATATACCGATGAAGATTATCTGTCGGTCTGGCTGAATGAAGTCGATGTGGTTACCGACCGGGATAATGTTCGGTGGTCTGGCAGCAATAATGGTGTGCGCAGTTTTGACGGTACAACTTTGATATTATATACCACAGACAATGGGCTTGTGAGTAACCGGGTGTTTGATGTGGCGGTGGACTACAACAATGTCAAGTGGTTTTGTACCGATCATGGAATATCGAGTTTCGATGGGAAAAAATGGATAACGTACGATGAAAGCAACGGTTTTGTAGACGAAAATATTATTAGCGTAACCGTTGACACTTATAATATGAAATGGTTTGCCACTCATATAGGACTCTGGCGGTATAATGATAATGAATGGACATTGTTTACAAGCGAAAATAGCGGGTTGCGATTTAACCAGATTTCAAATATAGTTGCAGATATGAACAACCATATCTGGATTGCATTATATATAGGATATGGTTTACAAAGTTTCGACGGCTCGGTCTGGAAAACATATACGGAAAAAGACGGATATCTCGGCTGGCAAATTTTATCGATGGCGGTGGATCACAACAATGTCAAGTGGTTTGGAACGTACAACGGCGGTGTTATAAGCTACGACGACGGAATAAAAACGTTCCTGGAAATATCAAACGAGGAACCTGAAAATGTCAAGTTATTGAATAGTTATCCAAATCCGTTTAATTCATCTACAACGATTGAATTTGTACTTCCCCATGAAAGTATTGTAAATCTTGCTGTCTATGATATTCTGGGACAAAAAGTCCGTGATTTGATCAGACAACCTATGCAAACAGGTTTCCATTCGGTTTTATGGGACGGGAAAAATAAAAACGGGAATGACGTATCAACAGGCGTATATTTTTATGTTCTGCAAACGGATAATACCAGTATACAATCCAAAGGATTGTATGTGAAATAAATATGGTTCACCTAAAACCTCAAAAAAACCACCGTGCATAAAATCCGCCGCCGGTCGGTAGGCTTCCGAATTCCGAATTCATTTCGGTTTTTGTTATCGTAACCGTGTTTTCCTTACCGGTTCCGATCCAGCCGTAGAGGCTCATATCGGCATTGTCACCCACACTGATAGTAATCATAGGCTGCCATAGCGTCGAGCTGTCGACAAGATTCACAAGGCCTGCAATATCTGCATTTACCAGCGGGTGCATCTGACGGTGCAGCGTCACAAGCCCGTAACCGGCCGAAGCAAGAAAAACCCAGCCCTCACGAAACGGAGCGTCATCATAAACATCAACCAGGTCATCGGTATTCCTTACACCAAAATCCTGATACATAAGAGCGCCGCCAGCCTTAATGTCAACCGGCAAATTCACATCGATTCCCGCAACTCCCGAAAATGCAGCTTCGGACCATCCGCCCCGCCATTTTTCTTCGTTTTCTTTACGGTCGAATAATGCCAGTTCACCCCAGATGCCGTAATCGCTGATACCTCCCTCCCATCCTACGCCGCCGAAGCCGCGCTGTCTGAACCGGCCGCCGACAAATTCAAAGTCCACTCCTTTGTATAACAAACGGAACCTTCCGAGCACAGCACCGTATTCCCACGGTTTCGAACCGACACCGATAATTTCGGCTTCACCGGTCATTCCCACCATTCTCCGCAAACGCACCGCATCGACACCGGGCTTATAGGTAGCATCCGGATCGCCGGGCGCAAACGGCGCTACGACATCGAGTACGCCAACAAAATGGCTCGTTCCGAGGCTTAAGGGCTGACGGCCTATATCAAAATCATATGCCCCCATACTCCACGTAACATCGAGACGTTCGAGACGGGTTCGGAGATTTGACGAATCACCGGTAATGTAATCAAAGGTGGCATCCCAGTGTTCGAGAGGCTGGCTTGTCCCGAATAAACTTCCCCCGCTGCCGAGTCCGCTGAATATACTTCCTGTTGAAGAAATAAAATTTGACTTGGTTTCTATCGCCGCGGATAACAAAACGCCTTGCCAGTAAAGGTTTTCATACAAACGCAGTGATGTAGAAGAACTGCCGATTGATTTTTCAGGCATTAAGGATTCATCAACACCGGCGGGACGATTGAAGAGCAAAACATTCTGTCTGAGTGCGGCGCCATATTTGAAATCGATTGCTTCGGCATTGTCAGCAATTATGGTCAGACACAATATCATTATCAAGAATATAATCTTTGGAAATATACCCGGTATCACGTTATGTGCTCCTGATTTTCTTTTTTTATCAAACTTACCCATATTGTTATCACTTTAACCTCTTTTTGTCACTCTGAGTGAAACGAAGAGTCTTGAAAAATATTTAAAAACGAGATCCTTCACTATGTTCAGGATGACAAGGTATATCCATATAAGATAAATTGACACAAAATAGAAGTACAAAAAAGTTATTAATGACAGTTAAACGGATCAGCCATTTTTCAGTTTTTCCGCTCATCAGCCTGTACTTTACCATCCCGAAGCCTGATGACACGCCGTGCACGCTCTATTACCATAGGATCGTGGGTACTGAACAGAAACGTGACACCTTTTTCCGTGTTGAGGCGACGCATAAGATCGAGAAGGCTTTTTGATGTTTCCGAATCAAGGTTCGCTGTGGGTTCATCGGCAAGAACAATAGTAGGATTGCCAACAACTGCCCGTGCAACAGCAACTCGCTGCTGCTGCCCACCGCTTAACTGTGTGGGGAACCTGTTCTCTAATCCCTTAATGCCAAGGTCTTCGAGTATCGGCATAATACGGTCATGATGTTCACGTTCGGGCACCCCCTGAACCTGAAGTACGAACTGGACATTTTCATACGCAGTCAGTACAGGTATCAGATTATATGCCTGGAATACAAAGCCGATTTTTCGCAGCCGTATCTCAGTCAATTCATTATCTTTACGTTTACTCAACTGTGTGCCGTCGATTGAGATCTCACCCGATGTGGGCCGGTCGAGACCGCCGATAAGATTGAGCAGCGTTGTTTTACCGCTTCCCGAAGGCCCAGCAAGCGCTGCAAACTCCCCGTTTTCTATAGTTATATCCACTCCGTTCACCGCGTGGACTACATGTTCACCCTCCTGAAAATTTTTCGTTACCTCGCTTATTTTTATCGTCTCCATAATCCACCCCGGTTGTACGTTCAAATTTAAAAGTTTAAAGTTCAAAGAATCGAATAAAAATTCTATAATGTTGTCTTTCTGTCAGCCAATTATACTTTAGTATATTCTCATCGCTTCAGAGGGATGTATCTTCATAACGTGATGCACCGGATAAAGTGATGCCAGAATTGAAACGAATATCATACCGGCTCCCAAAACCAGCATACCGACTATATCCCACGTGCTTTTGATAACAGGATCGACCAAAGTACCGCCCATTCCCTGTTCTTCGAACATCGAGGAAAAGTCAATGCCGTGAGTTGAAGTATATAAACCGGTGAGGACAGAAAGCGTCAGGCCGATAACCACTCCTGCGCAAGCCAATACGAACGCTTCCGACAGAACCATTTTACGGATATTGGTTTTACTGGTACCGATAGCCCGTATGACACCGAATTCACGGGTTCTTTCCATGACGCTCATAAGCAATGTATTAATTGTTCCTATACCTACCATGATATAAAGAATAAACACTGTAACCTCGAGAGCGGCATGATCATAATTAACGCTTGCGGCAAGAGCCGGCATAGCTTCCTCCCAATAATATGCTTTGGCATTTTGAAAGTGCGATACCATCACTTTGATCTCTGGAAGATCTGCTTTTGCTTTCGTATGATGCTGCAGGAGAATCGCGATCTCATGAGCGCTGTGTTCATACCCGATAACCTCACCAAGTTTCTCACGGTCGAGCAGCACCGCACCTGAATCTATTTCACGAATATTACTTTTTACTATCCCGGCCACTCTGAGAAGACTGCTGACTATCTCACCATCCTTCCCCTGAGACATGATCACAAATTTTTTGCCTACATCCAATTCCAATTCATGTGCAAGCGTCGCCCCGATTAACGCTTGCCTGTCATTTGATTTCTGTGGTAGCGCACCCTCGACAATCCGCTTGTCTTCAAGCAAAGGATTAATGCCTTTTTCCCTGTTAAAATCAATACCCATAAGCAGTGTTGCACGGCTGTCCCTGCTTGAACGGATCAATCCCGGCACAAGGAGTCGTGGATAAACTCCCCGTACATCAGGATCACGCTCAAGTTCGGAAACAAGCTCATCTGTTTCTATAACCTGATCGGTTTTTCGCAGTTCGAGATAGTCACGATGATAAATACCGATATGGCCGCTTCCCATTTTGACACCGTCATTGATCATCTTATCATAAGAGCCCAAAGCCAGATTGTTCCAGGCGGCTCCCAGAAATACTGTCCCGCCGATGGAAACCAATTCAATAATCGTTCTCCTCTTGTTTCGCCAGAGATTACGCCAGCCAAGTTTAAACCAAATCATGTCAGCACCCGTTAAATCTAAATGGTGAATAGTGAATGGCGAAAATTAATGTTACTCATATTCTTTCGATTTTTTTTGTTATGTTGTTTTTATCAGAATTTATCCGCGATAACCTGAAAATATTACATTCTTATATATTACACTTCCCTCAATACCTCAACAGGACGAAGACGTCTCAATTTCATTGCAGGAAAAATTGCCACCAATACGCCGAGAACAGTAATCATCACAACAGGGAACACCATATTACTTATTTCGATATAGCACCTGAGCCGCGGCTGGAATGCAGTATCACCGTATGTTATAGGTTCGAAAAAAGCGCTGAGGTCGACAGGATGGGCATAAATATACAGACTAAAAAGAACACCAGCAGCGCCGCCTATAATCCCCGCCAATCCGCTCATCAATAAACCCTCGAGTACAATCATCAGCGAGAGCTTCCGCAGCTTCATCCCTACAGCGCCCATAATACCAAACTCACGCATTCGTTCGAAGAATGCCATATACATAGTATTTGCTGCAACAAGTATAACTGCGAAGTAGAAAATCAGGGCAAAGATATACTCAAAAATATCCCAGATGTCAACCAACTGTCCCATTTGGGGAAGAAACTGATTCCATGGTGTTACATCAACATCCGATAATTGAGACTGCCACGCCTGTGCCCATTCCTGCGCTTTTATTGGTTTTTTTAATGAAATAGCCCATTCATGAATACCACCTTCCAGCACAAGCATGTTCTGAAGCGTTTTTCTGCCCACAATCGCAAGAGATGTGTCGCGAAAAGGATCGGCAGTTTCAACAATGCCGGACACATAAAATATATCCGCTGCAATGGAGCCGTCGGAACCCTGACCCATAGCAACAATTTCATCACCGACATTCGCTTCGAGCCGTTTCGCAAGTCCTTTTCCTAAAAGAATGTCTTTCGATTCAGGGCCGGAAATAAAGGAACCTTCAAGCACATGTGAATCCAGCCGGGTTACCGTACGTTCTTCCACCGGATCGATGCCGAACAATTCTGCGGGTTGTGTCTGATTGGAGCCCTCCTCACCGGTACTGAGAAGAGCAAAACCGCGGATTCTTCCGGCAATACCTTTAATTCCGGGGTCATTTCTTATTTGCTCTGAATAACCGTATTCCTCCATCGTAAGATTCATTTTGCGTTCATCCAGATACCCCCTGGCAGTAATTTTTACATGTCCATGATAGAGATCGGTCGCTGTTTCGATCATGTCCCACAACATACCGTCATATATTCCGAACATAAGCACCACCAATGCAGTCGAGACACCGATTGCGGACATAGTCAGCATTGTTCTTCTGCGGTTACGCCAGAGATTACGGTATCCGAGTTTGAAAATCAGCATTTCAGCGCCTCCTCAGTGAACGTAAAGAAAAGAAATCATCGGGAAGTTTTATATCGAATTTAAGATTTTCATAAACTAATTCTGTCATCTCATTCGGTTTATCAACCGGCTGAACACCCATGCGAAGCGGTATCCAGCGTCCGTCGATGTTCTCAACTTTGTCAAATATCATTGTTCGGACAAGATCACCGTCCTCATCGTAGTAATAGACGTTGACCGGGATAATTTTGGTGAGGTCAACCTGATATTCAACTTTATCCCAGACAATTGCCGCATCGGATTTTGGAGTACAGATGATTGTGGCGACCGAATCTTCAACTTTTCCAACTGCGAAAGTATACAGTTCATCGATCTTGTTTTCCTTGACAAGGTCATCATTGGTAAGGTGGCTCCCCATCCAGCTGTCACCCATAAGGCTTGACGGGATTTTCATGAGCCTGTCGATTTTGGGCAGGTAGTTCCACATATCATCCTCTATTTTCAGGGAAGCGGTTCCTTCCTCCTTTTTCGGCGACAGGATTCGTGCAAGGAACTTATCACGTCCCTCCGACCACGATTCCATGACCAGTTCGCGGGACCATGCATCGGTTACAATTTTCATGTGCATTGTGGCATACGATGTTTTACCCTGATACTGTGTCTCCACCTGCCGTATGAGCGCCTGCGGATCGATGTCTTCTGCTTTTTGAGCAACTGCAATTCCAACGGAAGTAAAGCAAATAAGCATACATCCTGTTATAGCCAACAAGACTGCTCGTTCCATCTCCATGATCCTTACTCCTTAAACTTTATTCATTATCAACAATTGAAGAAGCTATTATACTAAAATTTTGTCATTTCCATTAAGTACGTTTATTTAAAATACACACTCTATTTTTACATGCACAGCACACAAAAAGCCTGAGATCGATTACCGATACTACAACACCCGTCCAGAATACGATAATCAGGGGTGTATTCTTCCAGAGCCAGAATTGAGGAATTATCAGCATAACCGCAACGGGTACCAAAAGTCCTAAATTATCCCACAAAGTATACTTGCCTGGTTTTCTGTCAGGTAATAAATTTGCAATTTTAGCGGTAAAATAATGCACGCACCCGCCTTTCCGGCACCTGCATTTTGCGCAATATGACCATAGTATCGAGACCAGTGAAATTAAAATTACTACACCGTACATCATTCCCATTGTTGTTGATTCTTTGACAATTGCCACTAATCCAACAACAATTGCCGCCAAAAAAAGCAACAGACTGAATTTCCCATGAAAGTGAACTGACATGTTTTTTAGTCCTTGTTATCGGTTATCGTTTTTGTTCCCGCGATTCTTTTCCATAGATTGACATATACCTTCGCCTGCTGTTCCAGTTCATCCACCGTGAACTCATCGAGATGGCTCAGTACCCAGAAATCCATAGTCTCACCCAGACTCCAGAGTATATTTACAAGCAGGCCAAGCGGGAGATCGGTGCGAATCTCACCGATGTTCTGTCCCCTTACCACAATCGATGTCATCATACCTTTCCAGTTATTGATTACATCCGCAACCGCATCCGGGACATTGCCGGATGATATAAGGCTGAACAATCCACGGGCGAGTCTGACAAAATCGGGATTTTCCTTTATCATCCGCAGTGATTTTCTTGTATAATCCTCGATGTCGCCCCAGAAATTTTCTGTATATACCCCGGCGCCGATACCGCCAATTTTTTTCTGTAACTGTATCATAACATGTCCCAGTACAGTCAAATACAGGTCGGTCTTATCTTCGAAATAATAGTAGAGAGACCCCTTGCTTATTCGGGCTTCTTCAATAATGGTATTGAGGGATGCGTCCTTATATCCATTTTTTAAAAATTCAGCCTGAGCCGCATGGAGAATTTCTTTTCTCTTGTCGGGATCGAGGTTTTCAAATCGTTTGGTCGGCATGTTTGCCACTCCTTTAAACCATAATTCTATATTAATGGTATGTTCTTTGGTTATACTATATGTTAGACCATTAGTCTAACCATGAATATAAAGCAATGGTTTGTTTTTGTCAAGTTTTTTTTAATATTTGTATAAATAGCTATAATTATTAGTATTTATGTAGTATTTTCGTTAAATAGTAACGAAGTTTTTGTAATTCATAATGAAATTCTTCACATTATTTCACTTTCAACTTAACTGTCCGTATTCGGACACATCTTGTCTCACAAGCGAACACTATTTGTGAACCATTTTACCTCCAAGTATTTTAAACAAGCTGTAAATCAAGGATTTTTTGATTTGGAGCATTTTTTGCAATTCTTAAAATATATGACATCATATCGCGGAGATAAAAATGAAAAAAAAAGTA
>JAFGMP010000478.1 GCA_016927495.1 Candidatus Latescibacterota bacterium
ACAGGAGTGAAGATGGAGTCGTTCACACAGCCCGGCGACACGCACACCACCGCCGCCGCACCCAATCCACCCAATCCACCCAACAGCCGCCCATCCCGGCCAGAAGTCATTTCGTGTGGCATGGTCAAGCGGAGCTTGGCCATGGACGTCCCGGTGCAATGGTGGAACGATAAGGGAACATTGATTAATAAATAACTCAGGAGAAATGCAAATGATTACTTTGCTGATTTTGTTTACATGGAGTATGGGGGCGGTAAATGCCGACCCGTCTGCATTGCCGAAAGCTCCAATCGTTTACCAGGTTAATTCATTCTATTCCGAACGGTATGACTTTGACTTTGAAAATGAGAAACTCTCGACGGTGCTTGAATTCATCAAAAAAAAAGGATTTGAGTGGGCAGTCTTTCAATTGCCGACTGATGTTCCCGTGACCCTCAAAGGCAATCTGAATCTGCCGGAGGCGGCTGCTCAAATCAGTAAACAGACCGGTTACGGCTTTCTTATGGAAAATGGACATGCCGGATTTGAAAGGGATTCTCCATCAGTAAAATATTACGATATTGCGGGCCCGTTCATATTGGGATTCGATAAGCATAAGAATACAGACAAGGTTGAAATACGCATAGATTATAATAACGAGGATGTTGCATGGTGTTCCGATCAGGTTTTTACCAGCATGATGCTGGGGGATGGAAACTCATCACAGCCATTGCAGGGAGAAATAATCCCTAATCCATCAAGATGGGTTAGTTCCGAACCAGTAAAATACCGGGAAGGAATGACTATTAAAGGTAAAATCAAAGGGTCGGTTCTTACAAAACGATATGTCATTTACGGGATACAAGCAGATTCATTCTGTGAATTCGACAATTTAACGCTTCGTGTACAAAAAGAGGATGTTCCGGGGAAAATGCCCAGAGCTTATAAAAGCCCCTACGATTTCGGAAGAATCAGAACTTATATACAGGACGAAATAGCAGGTGACTGGATGTGTATCCATATAAAGTTCAGGGACATCGCAGACAAATTGACAACCGACGAGCAGCTTTTTATGAAAAACACCCTTGCCCGATATACGCAAACCGATGAGGACACGATATCTCCTGCGGATAAAAAGAAATATAACGCCTTATACGAAAAGATTCCCTTCTTATTGCCCAGATGGTTATCACCAATAGATGAATCGGAAAAGAAGTATTATGAAGCCGGGGACGCCTTCAATCGTTTGGTTTATACCAATGATTTTATGCTTGAACTCTGCGATGAAGCTATTGAGCGTTGGAGCTTTCCCAGTCTGTCAACAGATATTTATTTTGACAGTGTTCAGGAAGGCAAGCCGGTCTTTCCGTTGAAGATGGAACTGTTAAAATATGAAGTGGCTGAATACGAGTTTTCGATTCCCATTACAAAATGATAAAAGTAAAACAGAAAAACCCGCGCCACGTTTGTCATTCCCGCGGAGGCGGGAATCCATTGCGAAAGGAATTGAGCCAATGAGAATTTACGGTTATATATCGCTTTGTTTATTGATTATGACAATACAGGGATGTGCGGAAAAAACACCTTATTCCATGTCTCCGAAATCGGATATTGAAAAAACAAATGCTGTTCGCAGAGAGCTGGGGATTCGTGAAATAAAACCGGATTGGCAATTTTATATCCATCAATTCAATATGGATAAATGGAAAGATCATGATTACCTGTCCAAAACGGTTCAGATGACTGAAGATCCAAATGAACTGCTTTGGGAGACAGATGAATATTATACAGGTGCAACTTGGATCACCGCTAATAATGGGGTTGCTTGGGAACATGTGGTCATAGCCTATGATTACACTGCTAAGCAGTTTTCGATCGACTATTCAGGACCCAATGCAAAGATTAATATTCTTTTTGAAAATATCGGAATGACCTCGTATGGGTATGCAGCAAATTCGAACGAAGAAACTCTGAAACTTGCGGACAAGGTGCTTTCTCTGCTTGGATTATCGCGTCTATAAAAAAACCAAAAAAAGGTCATGAATCATAAGCATTGAATGCAAAAAGCTGATTGCTCCTCGTACTCCGGATACAGGATATATGATTAAAGGATATATAGAAGGATGTGGACGAAAAAATTACTGAATAATTTAGACCTCATTTTGTTTCTGTCCGGGATACTCGTTATCGCTTTCGGCGGGACAGTGTTAGAACATCTTTTAATGTCATACCAGGACCTGGTTTATGGAGGACAGTTGCATGTAATTTTAATTGACAGCTATGCCTGGTGGCTGACATATAAAATTCCTGAAGTGTTAAGCCTCATCTTGTTTGTCTCGGCGATTATAATCGCATTCGTAAAATCGATAATCAAACAAGGCAAAAAACGGGAAAGCAGCTTGTTAAATGAAAAATAAATAACGGCTGTTTTTATTTTCATGATACTTGTAACAGGATTGCGTAAATGCTGCGTCTATAAATACAATAAACGTGATAGCCAATACAATGGAACAGAATAGAAACAAAATCAGGTTATTTGCAGGAGTTTTATTCCTGGGAATATGCGTTTTTTGTTATACAGCACTCTCTTATGTGCGAAATAGCCGCCCCTTAGACGCGGCGATACGTCGCGGGGATATGAAAGTCGTTAAAATCAAGGCCAAAAAAGTCAGGGATATTAATGAACGAATTGACCGGTTTACCTATCTGGGGAACTGTTTCCTACTGAGTCGAAATGCTCCCAGGGAGAAAACTCCCACCGCCGGACAAATAACCGAATACAACAATACCGTTTTCGAAATGATCCGGATACTGGTTGAGAACGGTGCAGATGTGAATGCAAAATGTGAAGAAGAAGTATATGGTCGTACGCCTTTAATCATGGCAATAGCCTCCGGCAATGAAGATGCAGTTAAATATTTATTGAACAAGGGTGCTTCGCTGAAAATAGCCGATAATAATGGAAGGACTCCTTTAATGGTAGCGGTGGCCACAACAAAGATTCCGGTTGATTTATTACTGCACTATGATAACGAGAAAAGTATCAATAATCAGGACCATGAGGGGAATACTGCTCTGCATATTCTTCTTTTGTCAGGAGATTTTCCGCAAACAGTTCAATTACTTTTAGAGCATGGGGCGGATGTTGTTCTTGAAAACAACGAAGGATTAACGGTGACAGAAATAGCACAAAACAAGCAAAGAGGGGCTTCCCTGAAAGTGCTGCAGGCACAAAGTTCAAGCAAGGAATCCGACACTCCTGATCAGGGTGCGGTTATCAGCAAAGATTGAACGTTTGCATGATGATATTAAAAGGAAATCATCGCCCGTCCGAGCCTGACCACGGTTTCCTCAATCCGCCTGCACGGGGAACCGAATCGGCTTTTTCTCTTGCTGGCTGCGATAGACCGCCGTAAAGAGTTCGACTGCTATGCGACCTTCTTCGCCCGTAATCAGGGGATTGCGGTCCTCAAGGATCGCCCGCAGAAAATCCTCAACCTGCAGCCTGTGATAGTACTCTGTAGCCTTGATGGTTTTGAAAAACGCCGCATCGTCCTGTCGCCATTGGGCCAGCAGCTCCATCTCCC
>JAFGMP010000479.1 GCA_016927495.1 Candidatus Latescibacterota bacterium
AAAGAAATCGGTTTCATGTCCCCCATGAACGAACCGGATACTTTCCTCGTCAATATTGCGAAAATGAAAGCACATGGGATGGGAATTACCGCCACGATCAAAAACCTACAGGGAATCAGCGGCAAAAGATTCAGCCAGATGTGTGTAAACTACGATAGAATAAGAAGAAGTTTTGGAAAAGAGTACGATAAATTTTTCCAGAAAGACTTTGAAAAAAGTATCGAAAAACTCCATAAAAAACACCTGGAAGCAGGATTTCCGCGCTGGGATAAACCAAGCAATAGAGCCATCGGTGGCATCAATATGGAAACCTGGGTAAACCGTATCCTCGATTCTGTGAGTGTAACCCCGACGGGTCTCAACATGGTTGAGGGAATTTACAGTCAGGACGGCAATGGTTTCGGAATGGGACCACATGAAAAGCTTGGGCCATATGGAGTTACCAGCAGGGATTATATGAGTAATGTTGTTGTTTTCGGTATGGATCCGTTCCGTGTTGATATTGTCACTCACTGGCTGTCCGGCCATGAACCGGGGAACTTCGGGCTGTTCCATGCCGCAATCGAACGCGGTATGTCCAATGTTCTCGATCCCAATGATATCCCCGTATATTCATGGAATGACGGAAAGGCAACACTGTCCAAACTAACGGATTATGAACGTACACCGCTTCTTACCTATTACCTTGCAAAGGATTACGATGGCCAGACCGAGGAATATTTCCACATGGTCAATGAGCCGTTCGATTATTCCGCATGGAAATCGGGTAAACGTGTCGGTGAATGCACTCCTTCTATCAGGGAACTCGGGCGGGATTCGCAAAACCGGGTCGTTATGGAACTGAATCTCCCGAAAAAAGAGTATGTGCATATCGATATCGTAAACCGTGACGGTGAAATAGTAGGCAACCTGCTTGCTGACAAACTCGATGCAGGAACTCATCAGGTGGTTTGGGACGGATTCGCGTCACCCGGTCTGTACAATGCCTATGTCAAAGGTATGGGCTGGGATGCGGCACGTGAGATTGTGACCTATTCCTGATCGTGCACGTTATAATGCATATTTAAAAACCGGGAGTCAAAAGATTTCCGGTTTTTTTATTTGTTTATCAAGATTGCTTTGTCATTTCATTCATCGCAATGACAGATAAATCTAATTAAATTTTTTAGAAATTTTTTATACGGATTTTAAAGTATAAATCTTGATGGTTTGATTTTTTATCCGTGTATATTCGTGTTCATCTGTGGCCAATATTTTTTTTAACCTGTCTTTATCATCATCTCAGAAATTTTTTCTGTACATCATTAGATTAAACGATTCCTCTCCGATGGTAAGTTGCTTTTCTAACTCGGTCAGCTTTTTATACCCGTTTTTTTCGTAAAATTCCCGTTTTGTGCTTTCGTTTTCTTCGATGTATGCTGTGAGATGATCGAGTTCACAGTTTTCTTCGAGTTTATCGAGCATATCCTGTGTAAGAGCGCTATAGGCGGGATGGATCAGCATATCGATAATACCGGTATGGCCCTCGTGACGGCGCGATGATGGTATCACGGTGCCCAATCCGAGAATCGTTTCCTCGCCATCCAAAACAAAACAGCGATAACCTTTTTTCGGTTTTCGCTCTTCCGGTACAATGCCCTGCACAACCTGGTTTTGCAAAATGAAGAATTCACCCTCGAAATATGAACCGAGATAACAGCCGAGTTCATAGTTTTTTACTACACAGGGGTGTTGTGTACAGAACAGTGAGGTTATATCGGTCTGGTCACCGATTCCCAGCGGCCGTATCGTTACCTGCTGATCTGCCCGGAACAGGATTTCGTCTTTCCCCGCATCGGTAAGTGTAATTTTGAAAGCCCCGCGTTTGCCCATATTCCCGACATTTACGAATCCGAACTTGCGGTAAATGTTACGTATCCATTCATCCCATGCGGCGAGATATACGGCCCGTGCGCCATTTTTACGAAATGTATCCATAACCTCGGACATGATGGAGCTTGCTATTCCGCGGCCTCTGTACTGTTCCTGTGTCTGAACCTGTGACAAAATACCCTGCCCACGGGCTGAAATAGTATATGACGTTGTGCCGACACATGTATTATCTATATATGCGGCAACGAAACCGTATTTTTCATTTTCCCACGGCTCGTTCAATCGTGAGTTTGTCGCCCAGATGTAAAGACCCTCCCATAGATCTTTCACCTGATCTTTATCTTCCTGTGGTGATTGGTATGTTATATGTTTCAGTTGCCACGGGGTCATTTTTTGCTCCTTTTTTGTCAGACTGTTTCTTTGCAGCCGCTTGCAAGAGACCGGTAGAATGCATCGGCAACGCGGACTGCTGTCAACATATCCTGAATACCTACCATCGGTTCGCTGTCTTCCTGGATTGCCCCGGCGAAATCTTTAAGCCACGACCAAGCCATATGGCCGCCGTAACCGGGGATAGCTTTACTTTCGACATCTATCTTTTGACTATAGTTATCACTGCATGATTCATGTTCGCTAACGAGAAGAAATGTATCTTTGTTACCCTGCCATGCCGGTGACCACGATATTTCACCAATGGTTCCCCGAAATGAAATAAAGATGTCGCGTTTACCCGGATAGGACTCGGTCAGGCTGTAACTGATATCGAGAATCCCCAATGTGCCATCGCTGCATGTAAGAAGTGCCTGTGCGTTGTCCTCGATATCCCGTACCGGCTGACCGAACGGACCATTGGTAATACCGAAGACGCTGACTATTTCCTTTCCGGTTATCCAGCGGAAATAATCGATGAGATGGACACCAAGATTCCACATGGGGCCGCCTTCCGACGATTTCAACATCCACGTTGCATTATCCCGTACATAGCGATGTGCGCCTCCGGCATTGAGACGGCCCTCCATAGCCATAATATGACCGAGTAATCCTTTCTTAACTGCAGATCGTATTTTTTCGCTTACCGGGTGTGTTCGCCATACATAGGGCGCGCTGATTTTGATATGAGGATATGAGCGGGCTGTCTGCGCAATTTCTTCCATTCCCCTGAGATTTGCGGCACAGGGTTTTTCAACGATAACATGTTTACCGGCTTTTGCGGCGGCGGCGACGGCTTCCGGCATTTGAGAATGAGGAAGAAAGATTATAACGACATCCACATCCGCACGTTGTAATAATTCGTTATAATCAGTGTGGACATCCAACCGGAAAAATTCATTTTCCTGTTCAAGAAAAGCTTCGTCTTTTTCTGCTATTGCTACCGGTTTGTATTCCGGAAGGTGTTGCCAAAGCGGAAAATACCAGCGCGGATGCTGGTGGTGCAGGCCTATTATTCCCAATCCGAGCTGTTTCATCGATATTCTGCCTTTCTGTTTGGTTAATTTCAATCCAGATATTGCCCGTCACGTGTCTGAAAGTGAGTAGGTTTTTCTAACGATTTCCCGCCGCTCTGTATCCATTCTGCAGTCATCTGCAGCATTTGGTCGAGAGAAATACGGGGTTCACCCATAAATTTCTTCATTTTGCTGTTGTCCGAAAGCAGCGCTGTCGACGATTCTTTTCCCTCGAATACCGGTTCTTTTTTCATGATTTCGCCGAATCTGGCCGCAATGTCCCGAATTCTGATCTTATCGCCTGTGACATTCAGTATTTCCGGTGGACTGGAAACATGCTCAAGGCATCTCAGGGCAATATTGTTTGCATCACCCTGCCAGATAACATTCGCATACCCCATTTCGATGTTAACCGGTCGTCCCTCATTGACCTGTTTGCCGATTTCGAATAATACTCCGTATCGGAGATCAATAGCATAATTCAGTCTGTACAGAAGGATTTTAGTGCCTTTTTCACGTGAATAATATTCGAAAACTCTTTCACGTCCGAGGCATGAATTCGAATATTCGCCGTAGGGAACTGCGGGATCTGTTTCATTTGGCCCCGGTGAATCGCACGGCCAAAAGTTATAGACATTACCTGTGGAAAATACAACGATATTCGAATCTGAAAAATAATCTGCCGTATAGGATGGCGCGATAGTATTCATTCCCCAGTAAAGGTAATCGGTTCCGCGTAACCCGAATTTTCTGCCTGCCATATAGATAATGTTTTTAACTTTTGGCAGTTGCCTGACTTCCTCCTGATTCAATAAATCGCATTGGATACAGGTTATGCCCAGATTTTCAAGTTTATTTCGGGATTCTATATCTGAAAACCTCGATACACCGATTACTTTTTTCCGGACTCCGGCTTTTTTCAGCGCTTTTACAGCGAGGTTCCCCAGCGTCGGTCCCATTTTCCCACCGATACCGAGAATCAAGATATCACCGTCGAGTTTTTTCATTAATTCAACAGTTTCATTATGGGGGACACTCATGTACTCTTCAAGTTCCTGCTCATTATCTATAACTACCTGTTTGTCCATATTTTCTCCCGATATGTACAATAAATCAGAATGTCAGTCAATATATGCTGCTGAAAGTTTTTCATAAAATTCACGGTAGTTTTCTTTATTCTCGCTGTTTCGTAATGCCATAGCAGCCCGGGGGTGTTCATTCATCATTCCTGAGATGGCATAGGGTATTATGTAACCCCATTCGATTTTTTTGCGCAGCGGAATAAATTCTTTAGATATTAAGTCGAGAATCGGGCGAATATCGAATTTGGGATTTTTAAGAAATCCCATCAGCAATTCCAACGGGCAGTTACCGGCAGCACGGCCAATTCCGTACACTGTACCGTCAAGGTAATTTGCATTGTGAATAATTGCCTCAATGGTGTTACTGAAACCTAACTGCATATGATTATGCCCGTGAAAACCCACTTCCTTTGTTTTCAGAATCCCTTTGAAACGTTTTACAAGGAGTTCGGTAGTTTCCTGATAAAGCGCCCCGAAACTATCGACTATATATACCACCGAAACACGGCTTTCTTCTTCGATCTGATGCAGTCCCTCGTCGAGTTCGAAACTGCCTGAGTCACGTGATATCGCCATAATATTTATAGTCGTTTCGTAACCTTTTTCATGAAAATGGTTCGACATGTAAATCGCTTTATCGATATCTTTGACATATGTTGCCGTACGGACCATATCGACAGGGCTGTCTTCCGAGGGTTTGAAATCATCGAGATTGGCACGACCTACATCAACCATTACCGAAATTTTTGTTTCGGATTCGAGACCTTCGATGACCTTATAAATATCTTTGTCATTACTAAATTTCCATGGGCCGAAATCTTTAGGTGAAAACAATTTATCGGAATTCTTGTATCCGATTTCCATATAATCGGTACCTGCTGCCGATACTGCTTTGTAAACTTCACGAACAAACCGGTGATCGAAATCATGGTTGTTAATTAGTCCGCCGTCTCGAATTGTAGCATCGAGAACTTTGATTTCTTTTCTGTACACATTGATTCCTTTGT
>JAFGMP010000480.1 GCA_016927495.1 Candidatus Latescibacterota bacterium
CTTTTTCTGTTTTTCAAATAAAGATTTCAATCCTGATACCGCAATCGACAGAATACGTTTCGAAACTTCGGTCGATATGTTATCTGATGTCGATTTCCTTGTCGAAAATATAACGGAAAAACCGGCGCTAAAAGAATCACTTTACCGTAAAATCGACTATATATGCAAAACCGAATGTGTTTTCGCTGCCAATACTTCCGCAATATCAATTACCCGTATCGCATCATGGACGGAAAGGCAGGACAAAGTGATTGGAATGCACTTCATGAATCCGGTCCCTTTAAAACCGGTTGTTGAGGTCATTCGCGGATGGCATACTTCCGATGAAACTGTTGAGATGTCGGAAACATTCCTGAAACTATTAGGTAAAAAGGCCGTGGTTGTCAATGATATGCCAGGATTCGTATCGAACCGTGTACTAATGTTGATGATAAATGAAGCAATATGGCAGGTTCAGGATGGTGTTGCTTCCGCAAAAGATATCGACGAGATTTTCAGGTCGTGTTTCGGCCATAAAATGGGGCCTCTTGAGACCGGCGACCTGATAGGTTTGGATACAATCCTCTATTCACTCGAAGTGCTCTATGAAAGCTATTGCGAGGATAAATTCCGGCCATGTCCGCTTCTTCGTAAGATGGTTGATGCCGGGCTTTTCGGTCGTAAAACGGGTAAAGGTTTTTATTCATATTAACATACATCACAGAAAAGACGGGTATGGAAGAAATACGAACTAAAGTAAGAGAATTTGTGCTTAAGTATGTTCGGGATGATGATCTCGGAGACAATGAAAATATGTTTGAACTTGGATATGTGAACTCACTTTTTGCCATGCAGCTTGTACTTTTTGTGGAAAAAGAGTTCGGTATTACTGTGAACCGCAGCGATCTTGATTTTAAAAACTTCCGTTCTATCGAAGCAATAACATCTCTTGTTGCACGGGGAAAAGGAATGTTATGAGTATATTCAGTCTGAGCGAAGAGGATTCTGCAAGTCTTAAAAATTTCCGTGATTATGTGGATGAGGTAATTTTTCCCTGTTCGAACGAATGGGAGGAAAACGAAAGTATTCCGGATGATATTCTGAATGACTTTGCAGATCGTGGATTCATGGGCGCATTTATACCTAAAGCCTGGGGCGGTATGGGAATGAACAATCTCCGGTTCGGTCTTTTCTGCGCTGAGCTCGCAAGGGGTAGCGTGTCACTTCTGAGCATTCTAACGGTGCATAACATGACCTCACAAGCTATTCTGCGTTGGGGTACTGAAGAACAAAAGAAACGCTGGTTACCAAGGTTATCTAAAGGTGTGATTCGCGCTGCATTTGCCCTGACCGAACCTGAAATCGGCAGTGACGCATCGAATATTACCACTCGAGCGGTACCTCAGGGTGGTACATATATCCTCAATGGGGCAAAAAAATGGATATCATTTTCCACAAAAGCAGACCTGATTCTTGTCATTGCACAGTACCCCGAAAAGGGTCCTGCGGCTTTTCTTGTGGAACGGCAAGCACCCGGATTATCCATTACACCGATGAAAGGACTTCTGGGATTTCGTGCTGCCGAAGTTGGCGAAGTTACATTTAATGATTGTAAAGTTGGAACTGACTCTCTGCTGGCAAATCCCGGCGGAGGATTTACCTACGTGGCTTCACATGCACTCGACCACGGGCGGTATTGTGTAGGATGGGGAGGTACCGGCGTTATCAGGGGGTGTGTGGAGGCCTGCACTGAATATACGCGAACACGGCACCAGTTCGGTCGAGCCCTTCGCAGTCATCAGCTTATACAGGCTATGGTTGCCGATATGGCGACAGATCTTGAAGCTGCAACCTCTCTTGCCATGAGAGCGGCAGATTCCCGTGAAACGATGGAACCGGAGTCTATTATGCTCAGTTCCATTTCAAAATATTTCACCTCTAAAGCGGCGTTGAGAGCGGCGACCGATGCGGTTCAGATTCACGGAGGTAACGGTTGCGGACCAGACTATCCGGTACAGCGCTATTACCGAGACGCGAAAGTTTGTGAAATTATTGAAGGCAGTTCCCAGATGCAGCAACTTATGATCTCACGTGAAGTATTCACCGGCGCTCTTGTCCGTCGCCAGAGGAGACGGCAGCGAGATGTCAGGTGAGACGCTTACGACACAACAGGTAAAATGTATTGTATGGGACCTGGATGATACGATTTGGGAGGGCATACTCCTTGAAGGTGGTGGAAATTCTCTTCGTGATGGTATTATGCGTGTCATCAAAGAGCTTGACATGCGCGGGATTCTCCAATCAATAGCAAGTCGAAATGACCATCAACAAGCAATGGAGCGTCTTGAATCTTTCGGAATAGCCGAATATTTTCTCTACCCGCAAATTAACTTCGGAAATAAGAGCACATCGGTTAGAGCGATTGCGGATGAACTAAACATCGGTATCGATTCTATTGCATTTGTCGATGATCAGCAATTCGAAAGGGATGAAGTTGCCTCGCTGCATAAGGAAGTTTATTGTATCGACGCTGCAGAGATACAATCGATTCCCGATATGCCCTGCATGAAACCGCGGTTCGTTACAGAGGATTCAGCCAAACGCAGGCAAATGTATATCGAAGATAAAAAGCGTGCGGCTGTTGAAGAACGATTTGAAGGTTCCAGAGAGGAATTTTTGTCGGGATTAAACATGCGATTTATGATTCGACATGCAACTGAAGGCGATCTGCAACGGGCGGTTGAACTTACAGAGCGTACAAACCAGCTTAACGCAACCGGCCGGACATACAATTACGACGAACTTAATGCACTACGAACGTCAGCAAACCATTTGCTTTATGTGTGCTCGCTTGAGGATAGCTATGGAGATTATGGGCGCATCGGACTCGCACTTGTTGAAAAGGGTGAAACATTATGGACAATCAGGTTACTGCTTATGTCTTGCAGGGTAATGAGTCGGGGTGTTGGTTCGATAATGTTAAATTTTATCATAAGAAAAGCGCTCGATGAAGGAAAAAAGCTTCAGGCAGACTTTGTCGAAACAGGTCGAAACAGAATGATGTATGTAACTTACCGGTTTGGGGGATTCAGAGAAATAGAAACGGACGGAAAGAAAAGTTTGCTTCATTATGAAGAAGGAGGACCGTATCCTGGTTTTCCCGACTATGTCGAGGTAGTGCACGATGGTTGAAAAAAGAATGCAGAATGAAAAAATACTCATGATCTGTTTGCCATATGCTGGTGGCAATTCTTTTGCTTATCAAAGACTTGGTAAATATCTGGATGATTTTATCGAACCGGTTGCCGTTGAGCTTCCCGGTCATGGACTTTTATTTAACGAACAACAACTTGACACGCTTGATGAGATGGCAAATTTTGTGCTTGATTTGATTTCCTCTAAAGTGCACGATACTCCATGGGCTCTTTTCGGCCACAGTATGGGTGGGATGCTCGGTTATCTTGTAGCACGTCGGGCTCCCGAGCGGCTGCTTCCTCCACCATTACACCTTTTCATCTCAGCGCGTCAACCGGGTGATGTCAAACCATCGGTTAAGTGGACTGATTATTCAAGGGATGAATTTATGGTGAGAATATCGAAACTCGGAGGAATCCCGGATGAGGTGCTCGCCAATAAAGAGCTGATAGAACTTTTTGAACCGATTCTTTATCGTGATGTTAAAGCTCTGGAAACCCATCCGCACACAGACATTGCACCGGTTACATGCCCGATAACCGTACTTATCGGACGCGATGATAATATTCCCGAAGACCAGGCATGGCTCTGGCACCGTGATACCGTCGCTCCGGTGAATGTATGGAGTTTTCCGGGTGGTCACTTTTTTGCATTTGAACGATTGGAAGAAATAGGTCGTCTTTTAAGCGAAACACTGGCCAATAATCTTGCTGATTATAATGAGTACCGGCGCGCTCAAATCAACATGGAACCGACCGGTAAGGAGATTAATAGTGACTAAAGTTAAACACAAAACAGCGCTTGTCTTTTCCGGTAACGGGACACAATGGCCCTGTATGGCTGCGGACCTTCTGGAATCAAACCCGGCGTTCAAACAGGGGGCGGAACTGTTTGACAGTTCGTATTCAGCGCTTTCGGGATGGTCACCGCTTGAGTTAATTCTCAGCGGAGCGGATATTTCAAGCGCATCGAAAGGTAATCCATGCGTTTTGACTGTTGAAACAGGACTCTTTAGCCTTCTTTATGACAAAGGAATAAAGGCGAACGCAATCATCGGTCACAGCGGAGGAGAGATTGCCGCAGCATTTGTATCGGGAGTGATTTCCATTGAGGAAGCCGCAAAAATAGCATGGGGGCATGTATGTATTATAGAACATTTGGCCGGAACCGGAGCAATGGCTCATATTTCTCTTCCTGAGAATGCTTTGGAAAAATATCTTGCAGTTCAGCCGCAAGTGACGGTTGCGGTTCACAACAGCCCGAATGCCACGGTGATTGTCGGGCCGGATGAGTCTGTGAGCAGTATTGTGGATATGGTTTGCGCCGATACCGGCGTATTCTGCCGTATGCTCAGGGTAGATACTCCTTTGCATTCACCGGCTGTCGAACCTTATCTTGAGAAGATAAGAAGCATAATTTCTCCCATATCTCCAAAACTGCCTCGTATCCCCATTTATTCTACTCTGTATGGCAGACTTGCCCGGGAAAGTGATTATGATACAGATTACTGGTGCAATCATATACGTCAACCGGTAGCGTTTATGGAGGCTGTGAACTCGGCGCTTTCCGACGGTGTGGATTCATTCCTTGAAGTATCACCACACGGGGTTCTTCAGGATGCGTTGATAGATTGTGCACGTGCCGCAGAAAAAACGGTGATCTGCGCTGCACTTATGCAGAGAGATGAACCTGCCGCTCCGATCATTGATGAAGCGATTTCAATGCTGCAGACTTTTAAAAATGGTGTTATAACCAGAATTGAATATAATCTGTTAGCCGATGGTGCCAAACGTATTCTCGATTCGGAACCGGCAAGACGTTTACCTCTGTTATTTGATATCGTGCGGGATTGTCTGCGAAAAGCCTCCAGTGGTGAAATCGATCCATCTGATACAGCAGAATTCGTACATATGGGCGTTACTTCACTCATGGCAGTTAGATTCAGGAATGAACTGGTTGAACGGCTGGGACTCGATATGCCGGCAACGATTGCATTCAACTATCCGACAATACCTCTCCTCGCAAGGCATCTGCTCGATTTGCTTACACCCGGTGAAAAAAAAGGGCGGATTATCGGGAAAATTAGGGCAAAAGATAAAAAAGAACCTCTGGCAATAGTCGGATTCTCCTGCCGAATTCCCGGTGGAGTGAATGATCCGGACTCATTCTGGAAGCTCCTTATCGACAACGTAGATGCGGTTTGCAAGGTTCCTCCTGACCGATGGGACGCTGATAAGTATTACGATCCGGATCCATCCGTTCCCGGTACAAGCCACACAAGTGAAGGCGGTTTCCTCACCGGTCCCATAGATGGATTCGATGCCCACTTCTTTAACATATCCGCGAGAGAAGCCCTGCAGCTCGATCCGCAGCAGAGGCTGTTACTCGAGGTGACATGGGAAGCATTTGAAAATGCCGGTATTGACATCACATCGCTTCATGGAAGCAGGACAGGAGTATTCATAGGTATGTCCGGTACCGGTTATGCCCATGCTCATCGTGACAGCTACCGGCGTGAACTGATCGATGCCTACTCCCTAACCGGTACAACTTTTTCCGGTGCAGCGGGTAGAATATCATATTTATTCGATTTTCAGGGCCCCTGTTTCACCGTCGATACGGCTTGTTCATCTTCACTTGTGGCACTTCATTGCGCCTGCCGCAGCCTCCGGGAGGGTGAATCGGATGTGGCCTTGGTGGGTGGTGTGAATATCATGCTGATGCCTGATCTGTATGTGGCATTCACCAAACTCGGAGCGGTAAGCCCTGACGGGCGAAGTAAAGCGTTTGACGACGGTGCCAACGGCTATGGCCGTGGTGAGGGCTGCATAATACATGTAATAAAACGACTTTCCGATGCCGAACGTGATGGTGACCGGATTTTGGCGCTTGTGCGGGGTACAGCAATCAATCAGGACGGTAAAAGTAACGGATTGACCGCACCCAACGGACTTTCACAACAGCGTGTTATAGCAGATGCCCTTGCCGATGCCGGTCTCGTACCTAATGATATAAATTATGTTGAAGCACACGGCACTGGTACTGTTTTGGGCGATTCCATTGAGATACAATCACTTTCCGAGGCATACTGTACCGGACGATCAGATGACAATCCGCTTTTGGTAGGCTCGGTCAAAGCAAACATCGGTCATCTTGAACCTGCGGCTGGAGTTGCGGGAATGGCCAAACTCGCTCTTGCGTTTCAGCATAAAGTAATTCCTTCGAATATTCATATAAAAACTCCTAACACACGTTTTGACTGGAACCGTCATCCGATTCTTGCGCCGATAGTGAACACTCCATGGGAACCTGCTAACCATGTCCGCCGTGCCGGTCTTAGCGCTTTTGGTTTCAGCGGGACTAACGGGCACGCGATTCTGGAGGAGTACATACCTTCTCAAACATCGGGTGATGAATCGGCATCACTTAGTGTATTTATACTTCCAATTTCTGCCAGGTCACCGGAATCACTTGAGCGTTTATGTGATTTATACGCTGAATCGGTTTGGAATAAAAAGGGACGGGAACTCGCTTCGATTTGTTATACAGCGTTTGCGGGTCGTGCACATCATCGCTGGCGCCTGGCTGTAACCGGCGCTGATGGCAGAGAACTTGCTGAAAAGCTCAAAGCTCAGACAATTCCAAACGCTCCGTCAGAAACTCCGGTGATCGGTATGCTTTTTACCGGACAGGGTTCACAGTATCCCGGAATGGGAAAAGAATTATATGATCTCTATCCTGTATTTTCAGAGGCAATAGACGAATGTGCGGAGATTCTTAAACACCTTGATATCGACCTTATGCGGTTGCTGTACGGTAACTGTTCTGCTGACGAACTCGAGAATACGGGTAATGCACAGCCTGTTATTGCTTCTGTTGAATATGCATTATGGCGTTTGTGGACATCGTTGGGTGTCAAACCGGAATATGTAGCGGGACACAGCATCGGTGAATATCCTGCGGCAGTTGCTGCCGGTATTATGAATCTGGATGACATGCTATCTCTTGTGGCTGCACGGTCAAAAGCTATGGGTGAGGCTCCGCCCGATGGTAAAATGGCTGCAATTTTCCAGTCTGAAGAAGCTGTGCAAAAAAGAATTCAGGGTATCAGGGGTGTGGTAATTGCTGCAATAAACGCTCCCGAAACGGTATCGATCTCAGGTGAATCCAAAGCGGTTGACGCTGTATGTGAAAGCTGTGCTAAGGACGGAATCAGATACAAAGCGCTCCGGGTATCTCATGCTTTCCATTCACCGCTGATGGATGAAGCAGCCGTCAAATATCGCAAAGCTTTGAAGGGGAAAAAATTCAATACACCAACTCAGACCGTTTTCATCTCCACCGTTACCGGAATGGAAGAGTCAAAGTCAATTACCGAAACCGAATACTGGGTAAAGCAAATTTTACGGCCCGTAAGGTTTTCAGATGCTGCATCACTGTTGAGAGAAAAGTGCGATGTGCTTATCGAAGCCGGAGGTACGGCGGCATTATCAGGTCTGGTTGCACAGGTTACATCAGGTAATGTGATCTGTATATCGTCGCTTTCCCCCAAGGCAGGTGCGGTATCAACGGTGTTCGAAGCCGTAACACGTTTGTACAATGCCGGTGTTACGATAAATGGTTCTCATATTTATAAACCTTTAGGATTGGACAGAACCCATTTGCCGACATATCCGTTTAACAGAAAAAGCTATTGGATGAAGGTACATACCGACCCACCCTCTGGGTTTACATCAGCGGATCACCCTGTGCTTGGAAAGCTGATAAGTAGTCCGGCGCTTAATGGATCGTTGGTTTTTGAGACAGTGTTTGATGATAACAAGCCGGAATTTCTGCATGAACACATTATTTACGGGAAAGCCATCAGTCCGGGAGCAGGACATATAGCTATGATTTTGGCTGCTGCAAATGAGATATGGGGCAGCCCGATCTGCATATTACGGGAGGTCGGATTTATCAGACCGCTGGTTGTCCCAGAGGGACGACCCCGGATTGTACAGATTATTATTGATTCACCTAAAGAAGCTGAAACCGGATTCCGTTTGGTCAGCCGACCTGAAGACCGGAATGAATGGACCTTACACTGTAAGGGAACGATTGGACGGAAGAATCTCCCTGAATTGGAATCAACTGAAAAATTGTTAGAGCCTATTTCTGATCCTTATCCGCTGACACCGGAAGAATTTTACAGTACGTTCGTGAATGCAGGCTATGAAATTGGTGAGGGATTTCAGCGTATTGAACATATTGAGTCAGGTGATGGCGAAGCGCTTTGCCGGGTTAAGGTACACCGCGGGCAAAACAAAGAACGTGGGCATGTGGTCTATCCCGGTGCAATAGACTCCATATTGCAGACAGGGCTTCCCTGTTTTTATTTCACATATATGAATGAAATGTTAGAGAACACTGCAACTCTTGTGCCAATGCACATTGAGAAAGTTATTGTATGGCGTGATTTTCCCGATGAAGTTATATGCCGGTCATGGACGGGCAGGGTAGCAGACAGCCTTGTAAGAGGACATGTTATTGCTATGGACTTAAATGGTGATCCGGTAATGGAGATGGATGGTCTCATGATGCAGAAAACCAACCGTCATACCCTTTATCGGTCATTGATGTCAGAAACAGGTGAACTGCTCTACGCACCAGAATGGGTTAGTTCCACTCCACCGGTAACCGGCACCGAGGGGCAACTCATTATTGTAAGTTTTGGGGCAGGTAAGCTGGCTGAGAAAATACATAAGCTACGTGGTGGACTTTTACTTACTCCCGATAAAATTCAAGAACAATCCGGCAAGATAATTTCTGCGGTTCGAAATGGAATAAGTTCAGTGGTGATAGCATGTGATGAATCAAAGGACTCAGCTCCTTCAACATCCGGCAGTAATATAATGAAAAATATTATTACCGGTAGCTTGGCTATGGTTGATACATTAAAGTTCATAATGGAAAACGAATTTAAAGTACGTATCTATCTGCTGACATCTTTCGCAGGTGGACCGGATGTGGATATTCCCGATCGATTGGGTGCATCTCTTTGGGGTGTTACAATGTCGCTCATTGCCGAGCAGCCCATGTTATTCGGAGGAATGCTGGACACTGATTTATTTGAACATTCAATAACCCTGGCTTGTGGAATGATCGGCAGCGGTGATGATCAGCCATTCGGCGCCATACGTGAAGGATCTTATTTTGCACAACATTTATCACGTGTTACTTCATATGATGAAACGCCTCCGATTCGAAAGGATTCAACCTATTTAATAACTGGCGGCAGTGGCGCGCTCGGATTACAAACTGCCGGGTGGCTGGCCGATAAGGGTGCAGGGTGTATTGTTCTTGCAAGCAGGAATGGTGTTAAAGATGATTCCACAGGACAATTGGAAAAAATCCGGTCGTTGGGCTGCCGTGTTGAAGATATACGGTGCGATGTCACACAGCATGATAATGTTGCAGATCTAATTAATCACATCGATACACACTTGCCGGCACTTCGGGGTATATTCCATACCGCCGGAATTCTGGACGATGCAACCTTTCCCGAGCTAACACGTGAAAAGTTCGACAGGGTGATGAATCCTAAAGTTCTCGGCGCATTGAATGTACATAATCAGACTGTTGACAAACCGCTTGACTGGTTTGTGCTCTATTCATCTGCCGCTTCACTGCTTGGAAGCGGTGGCCAGGCAAACTATTCTGCGGCAAATATGGTACTAAACGCGCTTGCAGTGTATCGTGTGAAATCCGGACTCCCTGCAGTTTCAATATGCTGGGGGCCCTGGGCAGGAAGCGGAATGGCTGCAGTTGATGAGAAACGAGGAGCGCGTCTTGCGGCCGGCGGTATCCTTGAACTTGATAACGAGACCGCTCTATACGGACTGGAAAAAGCTGCTGCGACGGGTAGACCCGTTGTCGGTGTAATGGCTATGGACTGGAAGCAATTTCTTACAAAACGCCCGGATTTTCCCGGTGAATATCTTTCGACATTTACCGATTCAGAATCTACTGATGACAAAATAAGCAAATCGGATAACAGTGAAATCATGCAGATTCTCAGTGAATATAATCAGGAAAAGAGAGACGAACTTGAAGAAGTTCTCTGCCTTATGGCGGCAACCACCCTTGGTTTTACCGATGCATCACGTATCTCGCCACGTCAGCCTTTGATGGAACAGGGATTCGATTCACTTATGGCGGTTGAAGCACGCAACCGTCTGATTCGGGAAACGGGTATTGATCTTTCCGCATCATTCTTTTTCAGTTATCCGACAATAGAAAAAATAGCCGACTGGTTAATTGAAAATATTTCCAAATCAACCGAGTCGGTGGAAATGGATACGAGTGATCTTTTGAAAGACATCGACGGACTGCTTGAGTAATACATGGACAGTACACAGGAAAAGAAATATAAAGCAACACTAAAAGCTGCACGTGACATGATCAGTAAACTTACCGGTGAGGTGGCCGAACTTAAACGAACCCTGGCTGCCCCGGGTGCTTCAGTGGCAATCATCGGAATGGCAGGAGAATTCCCCGGTGAAGCGGATTCAAGTGAAGCATTCAAACGATTACTGATCAACGGCGTGGATACTACAACTGAAATTCCATCCTCAAGGTGGGATAACAAACAATTTTACTCGCCACATCCGGGTGAAAATGGCAAATATTATTGCCAGTATGGATCGTTTCTTAAGCGCGATCCATTTTTATTTGACAATACATTTTTTGGGATCAGTCCTGCTGAGGCTGATATGATGGATCCGCAGCAGCGGATGCTGCTCAAACAGAGTTGGCATGCGCTGGAAGACGCCGGGATTCCGCCGTCCGATTTACAGGGTACGGATACAGGTGTATTCCTGGGTATATCCTCTTTCGACCATTTGGTGTCATATTCCGCACCGGATATTGAGATATGCTCCGATCCCTATTCCCTGACCGGTGCCTCTTTTAACAGCGCTGCGGGACGTCTTTCCTATTATTATGACATTCACGGGCCGTGTGTGGCTGTCGATACAGCCTGTTCATCATCGCTTATCGCTCTCCTGATGGCGGTTGATGCGCTCAGGAAAGGTGAATGCCCGGTGGCAATCGCAGGCGGTGTTAATCTTATGATCAGTCCGCTATCTTTTATTGCATTGTGTGCGATCAGGGCGCTTTCGGTTGACGGAAGATGCCGTGCATTTGGCGATGGTGCAACCGGTTTTGGCCGGGGTGAAGGTTGCGGTATGGTTGTACTGAAACGATTGGAAAACGCTCTTGCGGATGGCGATCGTATACATGCCATCATATTAGGCGGAGCTTCCGGCCACGATGGTCAGAGCGCAGGATTCACAGCGCCGTCCGGTGTTGCTCAGCGACGAATCATTGAATATGCCCTGAAAAACGCCGGCGTTAAAGCCGATGATGTGGCATATGTTGAAACACATGGAACCGGTACCGAACTCGGCGATCCGATTGAAGCAGGAGTGCTTGCGGAAGTATATAAACGCAAGAATGTGAAACTTCTGATCGGATCGGTGAAAAGCAATATCGGCCACCTTGAGGCTGCAGCCGGAATTGCAGCGTTGTTTAAAACCATATTCGCTGTACGTGATGGTGAAATACCTCCAAGTATTAATGCCGAAACACTATCTTCCCATATCGACTGGGACAATACATCAATTAAAGTCTGCCGTGAATGCACCGTATGGCCGGAAACGTACAATCAAAGAATAGCAGGAGTCAGTTCGTTCGGAATATCGGGAACCGGAGTACACATTTTACTTGCAGAACCACCTAAAGAAGCCAATACATATGAAGAAATTTATGATGAAACCGGCATGCCCGACTGGCATGTACTCCCCATTTCCGCAAAGAACGATGAGTCGCTCCGCATGCTTGCTTTGTCATATTCCGACATGCTCACACAAGATAATTGCAATTTCAGGCAAATGTGCAATAAAGCAGGACAGGGGCGCGATTTTTTTCCGCACCGCCTTGCAGTCTCAGCGCCAAACGCATCGGATGCCGGTAAATCAATTGAGGATTATATTGACGGAAAACGAAACCGTGCAGTGACATCCGGAATTGCAAAAAATCGGGTCAAAATTGCGTTTTTATTCAGTGGACAGGGTTCGCAGATTCCCGGTATGGGGCGTGAACTCTACAATACACATCCCAGGTTCAGGGAAACTATGGATTTTTGCCAGAAGATCGCGGCAACTGCTTTAGACCGGCCTCTTTGTGAGGTTATGTTCGGAGATAATAATGAGCTTTTGAACAGAACGCTCTTTACTCAACCTGCAATTTATGCTATGGAAGCGGCGCTGGTCGAGATGTGGCGTTCTTTTGGTGTACGGCCTTCAATAGTTCTCGGTCACAGCATCGGTGAATACGCGGCGGCATATGCTTCGGGAATTTTTTCACTTGACGAGGGAATGGAGATTGTTCTCGAACGCGCATGTCTGGCGGACAGCATTAATACTCCCGGAATGATGGCGGCTGTTCTGACCGATCAGAATTCAATAAAACCTTTTATATCAGGGACCGGCGTTGACATTGCAGCGATTAACGGTGAGGATAATCTTGTTATTTCCGGTCCGCGGGATACAGTAAAAGACATTCTTGCCGGGATGCGGAAAGCAGGAATCGAGTATCGTGAAATGCCGGTATCTCACTCATTCCATTCCCCGTTGATTGAACCCGTTCTTAAAGGTTATGAAAACTTTCTGCAGGGACGGCAGTTTAACAAACCAAGAACTCGATTCATATCATCCATGAATGTTTCCGATCTGAATGATACAACAAGCTGGCCGCAATACTGGTCGCAGCAGATGCGCCGCACTGTAAGGTTCACGGAAGCGCTTGCAGCAATCGATGATGTAGATGTCTATCTCGAAATAGGGGCATCCCCCACTCTGACCAGCCTTTGCCGTAATCTGAACGAAAATGCCGAATGGTTGTTTTCTCAGGGCCCGTCCATACCGGCATGGAAACAGGTTTCGGTTACATTGGCCCGTCTTTATGTTTTGGGTTGTCCGGTGAACTTTGGCGGTGGCATTTACGGGCGCAGTTCGGGAATCGATATTCCGCTATATCCTTTTAAGGAAACTTTACACCGATTGTCTCCGCCAAAGCAAAAGATTCAAAAAGATGCAGTTGATATGCCCGATATGGAAACCATTGGAGAAATAGGTGAAAAAACCATGGGGCGAGTTATGAAAATGCAGGTCGCGTCCATGAAGCGTTTGTTTGATCGTCAACTTGAGACCCTCAGCAAGCTTTCGACAGCGGAGCCTGAAAACAATGAATGATCATGACTTTCTTGAGATTATAAGAAATATAGCTGTTAAAACACTGGGTATTTCAGAAAGTGTTTTAGACGATTCGACTAAACTGATCGAATTCGGGATCGATTCGCTGATGCTGCTCAGGTTTGGTCAGGAAATCGAAAGGCAGTTCGGCGTCAGACTTGAAATAGCATGGTTTTTCAAAAACATGCCTAATTTACAGATGCTTGCCGGTCATGTGGCGGAACTTTCTCATGGTCATATTGTTCAGGACAATTCAGGTGTGTTGCCCGTACAGGAAGGCAGTGATACGAAAAAATATGTATCGGCAACCCCAGAAACTTCGATTCCCCATACAGAACTTTATGATACTACCGATGAAATTACATCTCTGTTCAGAATCCAAACTGAAGCGCTCGAATCTCTTTTCGATAAACAACTCGATACAATAGTCTCCCGCTCAGATCACACCCTATCCAGACGATATACAAGATCACATAAAACCACACATAATCAGCATGATTTTCGGGGTATTAAAACCGAGGACGAGGAGGGGCTGACACCCAATCAGGAAGCATTCATCGACTCCGTCATTGCCTGTCATATCAAAAGAACCGGAAAGTCCCGTGAAATTACCCAGAAACATCGACGTAATCTGGCAGATTGGAAGAATTCACTCTCATTTCGGGCGCGGCTCAAGGAAGCAGTATACCCCATTGTCGCAAACGGATCAAACGGCGCGCATTTTACCGATGTCGACGGTAATGATTACATTGACATTGCGCTTGGAATGGGTGTCAATTTTATGGGGCACCGGCATCCTGTTGTAATTGAAGCGGTTGAAAAGAGGCTTGCTGCAGGATTCGAACTCGGGCCGCAGTGTAATATGGCGGGTACAGCCGCCGAGATGGTGTCGCAACTGACAGGAATGGAACGTGTTTGCTTCAGTAATACGGGGTCGGAAGCAGTCATGGTTGGGATGAGAATTGCCAGGGCAAAAACCGGACGTCAGAAGATAGTAATATTCAACGGCGCATATCATGGTATATTCGACGGTGTACTCGGAGTTAGAACCGGTGATTATGTCGAGCCTCTATCTCCCGGTACTCCGTTCGGAATGGTTGAAGATATCATTATGCTCGAATACGATTCTTCCGAAACGCTCAATACTATAGCAAGTATGGCGCATGAAATTGCTGCTGTATTGGTTGAACCCGTACAAAGTCGCCGTCCCGGACTCCAGCCACAGACATTTCTCCGACGTCTTCGGAAACTGACGAAAGAGAACGGTATTGCACTTATATTTGACGAGATGGTTAATGGTTTCAGGATTGCGCCGGGTGGCGCTCAGGAGTATTTCGGTGTCAGGGCGGATATAGCGCTTTACGGGAAAACAATCGGTGGCGGCCTTCCTGTTGGTGTGATCGCCGGATCAGCTGAATATCTCGATTTTATCGACGGCGGATACTGGCAATATGGTGATGACAGTAAACCATGCGAGGATGTTGTTGTGTTTGGCGGAACATTCTGCCGTCACCCGTTTGCGATGGAAGCGGTCACGGCCGTTGCACGCCTTATGCTCGATGAAGGCCGTTCTCTTCAGGATAAAGTCAGCAGTCTTGCCGAAAAAATGGCTGACGAACTGAACCTCTGGTTCCAGGACGAATATGTACCGCTGAGAATTACCCGATTCGGTTCACAATTCAGATTTGAATCTTTTGGTCCCTGGATGCTCCTTGCCAATCCTATTGAACTCGACCTGTTTTTCATGATGTTAATTGATGACGGCGTCTACACATGGGAACGACGGACATGCTGTCTGTCAATTGCGCACTCGGAAGATGACATCCGGCATGTGATTCACTCTGTGAAGAAAGCTGTGAGTCGACTTCGGGAAGGTGGGTTCCTTTTCAGACTCGAACATGGCGCTCCCGATTTTTTCCGCCCGGTAAGTTCAGTGCAAAAAAGAATCTTTGCCGCCATGCAGCATGAAAATGGCCAGGCACCGTATCATATGCCTGCCGCGTGGATTGTTCGGGGAGACCTGGACATGGAACGGTTTGAGATATGTTTCGGTGAAGTTATCCGCCGTCACGAGTGCTTACGGTCGGGATTTCGGATAACCGGAGGCCGTCTTTTGAGAATCATCGATGATGAACCACGTTTCTTCCTGGAGCATATCGATGCCGACGGGCAAGGCCCACGTGAGATAATCAGGGATTTCATCCGTCCCTTCGACCTTGAGCGGCCGCCACTGTTACGGGTCGGTGTAGCAGAACTTGACAACGAGCGAAGACTGATTATTTTCGATTCACTGCACATCGCGGTGGATGGTATATCACTTGCCACTCTTACGAGAGAACTTGACGCGTTATACAGGGACAGTGAACCTCCCGATTCAGGCGCTTCCTACACTCAATATGAACAATACATGCGGGAATATGAGCAGAGCAAAGCTTGTTCGGAACATTGTGTATACTGGGAACAGGCACTTCAAGATCCGCCGTTGCCGCTGACATTTTCACCCAAACCGGCATCACAGATGCGTACCTCTGCAGCCGGTCATGTACGGACATTGATATGTCCCGATTTGAGGGAGCAAATCGGTAAAACAGCGGCTTCATGCGGTGTAACACCCTATATGTTGATGCTTGCCACATATGCTCTTTGGGTTCGCTCGCTGACCGGGGTAAGGGAATTGGTGATAGGTGTGGCCACAACGGGCCGCCCGGAAGCTCGTTTCGACGCAACCATCGGCATGTTTGTAAACACGCTGCCTCTCAGACTTGCTCCCGACGGCAAGCTTACTTTTAAAGAATTTCTGGATCAGGTTCGGACGGTGACTGCCGACAGTTATCAGCATCAGGATGTACCCTTTGAACTCATTGCGGAAAAAACCGGCGTCGATATAAGCACCATGTTCACTTATGAGATTGCAGATGAACGACATCTCAATTTTGCAGGCCTTGAAACTGAAGAGATCGAAGCTCCCATTCCGGGTGCGATGTTCGATTTAAGTCTCGATGCTATCGAGAAGAACAAAACGATACATCTGGATTTCGAGTTCGACAGCGAACTGCTGCAAAAAGAATATGTACGGATATGGGCGGAGTGTTTCAGCTCTTTAATCGAAAAAATCTGTCGGAATCCTGAGGTGTCTGTCGGCTCGATTCCGCTGCTGCCCGACCGATTAAAAGACGATCTGATCAGCCGTTGGAATAAAACACACCATGAGCATAAAGGATCACACACCGTTCTCGAACTTTTCGATATGGTCGTTTCCACGAAAAAGCACAAAACTGCTGTAATCGATTCTGACGGCGGGATGACATACGGCGAACTCGACGAAATGTCACGAAGCGCGGCGAAAGTCCTGACATCTAAATACGGAATCGGAACGGAATGTCTTGTAGCTATCTGCGGGGCGCCATCAGCCAAAGTTGTGGCTGCTATTTTGGGGATACTCAGGGCAGGCGGAGCATTTCTTCCGCTCGAACACAACAGCCCGGCCGCCCGTACGGCACAGATACTTGAGAATGCGGATATACGCCTGCTGGTAGGTTCCGGTGAACTGTTCGAGGAACTGAAAGCCGGTCAAAAATGCAGTATCGAAAGTCTTATAAGCGCTCACGAAAATTTTATGCTAACCGGTGAATCATATCCGTCTCCCGACAGCCTTGCTTATGTTATCTACACCTCCGGTTCAACGGGAAACCCCAAAGGTTGCGAGATCGAGCACTCCAGTTTGCATAATTATATCGTATGGGCTATTGAACATTACTTTCCCAAGGGGAATGCGGGTAATTTCTGTCTGACCAGCCCTTTGGCGTTCGACATGTCACTGATGACTCTTTTTGTTCCACTCTGTATGGGTAAAACGCTGCGTATCCCCGATCCTGAGGTAAATCCGGCCGAAGCCCTTGCGCTGGCGGCATCACCCGATACGGAAACCGATGTGTTTAATCTGACACCGTCACATGTGCGCATTCTCAGCGAACTTGGAGTGAACACAACGAATGTCGGGATCACCGTGGTGGGAGGCGAAACGCTCAGAAAAGAAAATATCGATACGTTACTGAGCCTCAATCCGGATATGGAAATACACAACGAATACGGCCCGACCGAAGCAACAATCGGATGTACTTCCGGCCGTGTCATACAAGATGAATCTCCAACCATCGGCCTCCCGGTATTCAACACGACAGCGTATATAGTCGGCCCCGACTTACAATTATTACCCCAGGGCGCATGGGGGGAACTATGCATAGGCGGTGCGGGACTTGCACGGGGATACAGTAAACTGCCTGACCGTACGAAGGAAAGTTTTGTTGAATTACCCGCCACCGGAGAACGAATATACCGTACCGGCGACCTCGCACGAAGAAAAACGGACGGAAGAATCGAATTAGGGGGACGGCTTGACGATCAGCTCAAAATCGGCGGCCACCGCATTGAACCCGGCGAGATCGAGCATGCTCTTATGGGCTGTGACGGCGTCAGAGAAGCGGCTGTGGTGTTTAATAACACTCTGTTTGCATTTGTGGCCGGTGATGGCAATATCGAAGATATTAAACAGCACATCGCCCGAAGTTTACCCGCATATATGTTGCCACAAAAAATCGTAATATGCGACTCGCTTTCCGTTTCGTCAAGCGGTAAGATTGATCGTAAGGCGCTCGAAAAATTGGCTTTGGAAAAGGCTAAAACGGAGCCGGCATCAGATGATACAACCACGGCAATACCCGCTCTCAGGATTATGCGTGAATTATCGGGTAATCCGAACATGGGACCGTCCGATAATTTCTTCACGGCGGGTGGGAACAGCCTCGATGCGGTGGCTGTTGTGGCACGGTGCGGGAAAGAGCTTGGTTTAAGTATCAGTCTGAGAGAGTTTTTCGCACAACCGACCGCCGAAACGATTCAGGGAAAAAGCGGAATGTTGTCTGACTATCATGCATTACATCACAGCACAGAACAGGAAAACATACCACAGACTTCGGGACAGAAACAGATCTGGCTCGCATCTCAGAAGAGCGGTTCTGCATATAACATGACCGAGATGTTCCTTCTTACAGGTAAATTCGATACCGGTCTGTTGGAAAAATCCTTTTTGGAGTTGATCCGAAGACATGAAATCCTTCGCACAAGATTCCATGAGCGAAACGGTAATTTTTATCAGGAAATTCAACCGTATTCCCCTGATTGTTTTGCCTATGAATATATCGATATCTCAGACCGGGAGAATCCTGAGCAATATGCCAGAGATTTGGCAGACAAAGAATCGGGATTCCGTTTCGATCTGTCGAAAGGACCGCTTCTGCATACCAAACTTTTTCGCCTTGAAACAACCCGGCATCTTTGCCTGTTGAACATTCATCATATCATAACTGACGGATGGTCGACGATGCTTATGCTCGATGAGGTATCACGCATTTATAAGGCAGGGGGATCGTTACCGGATATGCCTGAATGGCAGTTCCGTGATTTTTCTGTCTGGCATAATGAATATTTAAAGGGAAAAGACGGTAACCGTGATCTTGAATACTGGCAGAAAACTCTTGTTCCGCCTGTTCCGCAGCTTACACTGCCGGGACGTCTGGATGACATGAGAACAAAACAGCAACCGGCAGGAATTGTAGAAATAAAAGTGGATATGTTCCTCAAACAATCGCTCACTGTTCTGGTGCAGAAGAACGGAACAACCCTTTTTGTTGCGTTGCTTGCCGGGCTTTCGGCGGTTCTGCACCAGCGCAGCGCTGCGGAAGACATGATTATCGGCACACCTGCTGCCGGTAGAATGTTATCCGAGTTCGAAACCATACCGGGGTACTTCCTCAATACGCTGCCAATAAGAATAAAAATCACCGGAGATATGTCCTTCAATGAATTGTTGAGTGAAGCTGCCCGGAGCGCAACGGATGCGCTTGCCCATCAGTTGTATCCTTTCGATGAATTGGTCGAAAAATTTACCGAATCACATGAGGAAGGCCGTAATCCGCTTTTCGATGTAATGCTGATTCTGCAGAATACCGGAGACTATGGGTTCGACTTACCCGATGTATCGGCAGAGCGTTTTTACTCGCCATATTCACGTGAGGCTAAATTCGATATTATGATAGAACTTGAAAATACAAACGGTGGTTTAAAAGGTATCATCGAATACAACACGAATATATTCCATAAAGAATATATCAAATCGCTTGCCTGTGATCTGGTAAAGACGCTGGAATTTATCACTCTCTCCCACGAGGCAAATGTATCGTCACTGTTTGCGCTTTTTTCGCGGGAGAATGACACAAAACGTCAACAGTTTATTCAGACGATCTCTGATGTTAGTGAGGAATTTTAATAATGTGCGGAATTGCCGGAGTCTTCTATATGGACAGAGACCGTCGTCCCGAACTGGGTGTTGTGGAGCGTATGACATCCCGTCTCTCACACCGTGGGCCTGATGACGAGGCTTTTCACATTGACGGAGGTATTGGTTTGGGCTTCCGGCGGCTTTCGATTATCGACCTTGCAGGCGGTCGTCAACCTTTTATCTCTGATGATGGCAAAATAGTTAGCGCCTGTAACGGTGAAATATATAACTGGTATGACATCAGGGAGAATCTGGAAAAACGAGGGCATACCTTTAAATCACGCTGCGATACTGAAGTTGTATTGTATGCATACCGTGAATATGGCCCGGGATTTGTGGAACAGTTTAATGGGCAGTTCGCCTATGCCGTGTATGACGGAAGAGAGCACAAGCTTATTTTGGGACGGGATCAGGTAGGTATTGCACCCATGTTTTATTCGGTTTGTAACGGGGCGGTTGTATTCGCTTCAGAAATAAAAGCTATCCTCGAATATCCGGACATTGAAAAAAAGGTCGATCTTACCGCGCTTGACCAGATATTCAGTTTTCCCGGGCTCATAAGCCCTCATACCATGTTTGATGGTATATATTCGGTCAAACCTGGTCATTTTGTTGAAATTTCCTCTTCCGGAATCAAAGATATTGAATACTGGGACCTCATCTATCCTGAAAAACATAATGCCGGACTAAGCGAAGATGAAGCGGTCTTGGGCATTGAAGAAGCGCTGCGGCAGGCGGTAAAATATCGTCTGCAGGCTGATGTGCCTGTGGGATTTTATTTGAGCGGCGGGCTGGATTCATCGCTTGTGGGTGCAATTATTCATGATCTGGCTCCGGACATCAGACGGCATTCGTTTTCCATAGGTTTTTCAAATCCTGAAATCGATGAGCGCCGGTTCCAGAGGATAATCGCACAACAGACGGGTTCATTTCACCACGAGGTAGAATTTTTTCCTGATGATGTCAATAACATGATGGCGAAGGTAATCCATCTGACCGAATGTCCGCTGAAAGAAACGTACGATGTTTGTTCGCTTAAACTGTCAGGTCTCGTCAGGGAACACGGTATGAAGGTAGTACAGACCGGTGAGGGTGCAGATGAACTTTTTGCCGGTTATGTAGGATACCGCATGGACTCACAGCGGGAAAATCCGGAACTTGAAGGTATCGAATCCATGATGGAGGCGGATATACGTCACCGACTCTGGGGCGACTCTGACCTTATGTACGAGCGTAATTTCCTACCGTTCCGTGAAATCAAGGAAGCAATATATCACCCGGAACTTGCAGATCAGCTCGACACATTCGAATGTACCAATGAACCCCTCGTGGACACATCACGGATTACGGGGCGACATCCCTTGCACAAGCGCAGTTATCTTGACTTTAAGCTGCGGCTGGCAGACCATCTCCTGAGCGATCACGGTGACCGCATGGCCTATGGCAGTTCTGTTGAGGCGCGCTATCCGTTTCTTGACTTTGGTGTTGTACAAGCGGCTGTTCATGTTCCACCGGATTATCTCATTAAGGACGGTTGTGAGAAATATGTTTTACGACAGGTTGCACAACGTTATCTGCCACCCGAAATCATGAAACGTGAGAAATTCAGTTTTGTCGCACCGGGAAGCCCTTATCTGATCGCGAATAATATAGAATGGGTGGGAGAATTACTCGATCCCGCCACAATCGGGCGACAGGGATATTTTAATCCTGATACAATCACAAGATTAAAAGAGATGTACTCCCGGGAAGGATTTGTGGTCAATCAGACGTTCGATAACGATCTGTTGATGATTGTACTTACATTCGGTTTGTTTTTACGGGAGTTCGGAATTACGGGCAGGTAATATATAGAGTAAATGTTAGGCTTTTCTCTTACGGAACGATTGTAATATGGATAAACGTTTAACGTACAGTGTGTTTGAGTCGGTTGTCGACAGCTATCCCGAAAATATTTCAGTGGATGCACCGGAAGGAGTGCTGACCTATTCCGAGCTTGACCGTGCGGCAAATGCAATAGCAAACTGTCTCATTAAACGGGATTTTAAAATGGGGGCTATTGCGGCCGTGTTTATCCCCAATTCGGCTGCGTATATATCATCCGTACTCGGTGTTCAGAAAGCCGGTGGAGTGTTTATGCCCACCGATCCGGAGGCTCCCTTTGAACGGCAGTCCAGGATGCTGGCTAAAGCCGAACCGGACATAGTGATTGTAAATGAGGAAAATCTCCCTTTGTACCGGCGATTCTGCGATCACTCAGGTTTTAAACCACGATTGCTGTTGGTTACCGAGCCAAAAGCCCCTGTTCGTATATATCTTTCGAATATGGACGAACATATCGAAATACAACCTGAATACACGCGGCCGGGAATACTGCCTGACCCGGATGACGATTTGTATGTTATTTTTACTTCCGGGACAACCGGCAATCCCAAAGCTGTTCTCGGACGGCAGAAAGGTCTTGCCCATTTTATTGACTGGGAGAGGTCGGAATTCAGGCTTGACGGTTCAGTTCGGGTTTCCAACCTTGCTCCTACGACCTTTGATGTTTCGTTAAGAGATATTTTCGTACCACTCACCGCAGGAGGAACGGTTTTTGTTCCTCCCCAAAATGTGGTATCCACACCGGGAGTGTTACTCGACTGGTTATCCGGGCGGAAGATCAATCTCATTCACATCGTCCCGAGTGTTTTCAGGCTGCTGCTCGATGAGCTGGAAAAAAGACCCGATCATCTGAAATTGATCACGCACATGAAATATATCATGCTGGCCGGTGAAGTAGTGTACGGCAGGGATGTTATACGTTTCAGGGAAATCACCGGAAATTCGGTTCATCTGGTGAATTTATACGGTCCGAGCGAAACAACGCTTGCCAAACTGTTTTGCCGTCTTGACTTCCTCCCGGAGAATCCCGGCCGGATTATGCCGCTTGGTAATCCCATAAGCAATACCGCAGTTATCATCCTTAAAAATAATCGTCTTGCAGAGATTGGTGAGATCGGAGAAATTTGTATTAAAACGCCGTTTCGGAGCAAAGGATATTTCCGTGAGCCGGAACTTACCGCCAAAGCATTTGTCGCCAATCCGCTTACCGGTGATCAGGAAGATATCATATACCGCACAGGTGACATGGGACGTTACATGTCAGACCGTTCGGTGGAGTATGTTGGCCGTGTAGATCGTCAGGTCAAAGTAAATGGGGTACGTGTCGAATTGAGTGAAGTGGATGAAGCCGTTCATTCCTATCCCGATATAAATCAGGCTCTCGTAATGCCTCACATC
>JAFGMP010000064.1 GCA_016927495.1 Candidatus Latescibacterota bacterium
GTTGAACTGCTCAAGCTCGTTAATACAGGTCATTTCATATCGTAATAAAGGGTTATATGAATCATAATTATATGTTATTATTGTAGTGATGTTTTTTTGTGGCCATATTGTATTAATGTCAGGTACGGAATATCATGTCAAAATCGCTTGGTTTATCTATCACATTACTTTTTGTAATATTTTTTTTTCTTTATGGATGCAATGTATTTGAATACAGCCCGTATGAAACAGAAGACGGGAATACCTATCAGGACCTTGTGCTGACGAATATTTCACGGCTGACGAATGCCGACAACTCGATACGTGAGTCTTTCAAATTTGCCTTTCTCACCGATACACATGCCGACTATGATGAGTTTGCCGGTGCGGTTAAGTCGATCAACAACAATACCGAAATTATGTTTGTCATTCACGGCGGTGATCTGACGGATTATGGACTTCTGAAAGAATATGAATGGTCGACAGAAATATTGTCACGTTTACAGGTTCCGTTTTTCACCGTGATCGGAAATCATGACTGTCTGGCAAACGGGAAACATGTTTATCATACCATGTTTGGTGAAACCTTCTATTCGTTTGTTTTAAAAGTAGGAGAAGCGAAAAAGTACAAGTTTCTCTTTTTGAATGACAATACCCTTGAATATGAATACAAAGAATTGGAAATAGAAGAACTTGAATCGTGGATTGACGAGGAATTCACAAATTCAGACGAATATGACGGTTTATTTGTGACTGCTCATGTGACGCCGTTCTCGGATTATTATTTTACCGATCAGTTGGAGGAAGATTTCAGTTCATTGCTTGCCGTGAATAATGTTTTACTGGCGATGTTCGGTCATGATCACCATTTTTATTGCGGTGAATACTATAATGATGGTGTCATGTATCTGAGAGGGGAAGATATTTTTGATAGAAATTATTGTATAGTTACCGTGTATACGGGTGAAAATGAGAAAATACAAATTGACCGGGTATACTATTAATATATGAAACGTTTTATCCTTATAGTACTTCTTAACCTGGCAATTACAGATGCCGAAACTGTTGCTGCAGGAGAAAATAATATGTGGAAGCGGTTCGTCCCTGATCATGTAAAAAGCCAGTTTGCCGGGAATATCGGCTTTATGTCTTTCGGTGCCGGATATTCTTTTTTCGATGGTAAGTTACAGTCAGATCTGTTTTACGGTTTTGTCGATCATCATCAGTCATGGAAAGATATTCATCATATAACGCAAAAAAATACATATTTGCCATTTACAGTTTCTGTAAACGATGAACTGTCATGGAAACCGGTTACGTTCGGGACTCATTTCTGCTATAAAGTCGGTAATAATAATTATGAGACCTGGTTTTTTCTGCCCGACCGATATCCTGACAAATACTATTTCCCGACAGCATTTCATATTCTCCTTACTGTCGGAACACATCTCATATATAAAAATCCGGGTATGTTTAAAAACACCGGCGTGTATATGGAGGCAGGTACATCCGCTTTGTACTTGCGAAACTGGATAACACAGGACTATGTGAAATTAAAAGATATTGTAAGCCTTGATATAGGTATCACACAATATTTTGAGTAGCTTCACTTTCTGCAATAATTTCACCATTCGTCAAGTAAAACCTGCATGACTTCAAGAGTATTTCTTCATTAACTTCATTTTCTTCATGGTGAATTGTTTATTTTAAACCTCTGAGGTGGTTCTAAAGTTTGTAATCATTTTTCAATGAAGCGCATAAAGGGCGTGAAGATAAAAAGCATTAAATTCAATATTCTTCATGGTGAATCCTCAAATGCAAGGGCGCATCGCGATGCATGTCCATTCCACACATTTATTTCAGAGGCCAAATTTGGAGAAAAACCGGTTGAAGGCCGAGTCGCCTGTAATGTTCATATGTTTGTTCCAGCCGATCATCCCACCGGCCAAAACGCTGACTTTAGTGAAACCGGCTTTCGTCAAGATTTGCGCTGCAGTAAAGGCCCGCGCTCCCGAACGGCAGACAGTTATTATTTCCCGGTCTTTGTGATTTTCGATTTCCGTAATACGATGTGCCAGACTCCCGATGGGTATGTGAATGATACCTTCGATATGTCCCAGATTACCGTTCAATTCATGTGCTTCACGTACATCCAGCAGTATCAACGAAGTATTTGACCGGATTTTTTGTTTAAGGACTTCCGGTTGTATTGACATAACCTGAATTTCATTTACTCCAAGATCGAGAGTCCCTTTAACCTCGCAAGCCGGTGTGTCGACAGGTATCCATGCAGCTTTCGGGTCACGGGCGCAAGAGTAATTCGCATTCAGTACATCTTTCATCCAGTCGGCCGGCCCGAGTTTCAGATCTTCAAGGTACGAAATAAAGTCTTCCTTTGACCTTTCCTTAAGATGAGGATTTGTTTCCTTTTGTTGTTTGATACTGGAAGGCTTACGGTTACGGTAATCGTGAGCAGGATATACAATAAGATTTTCCGGTAATGCACGAAATTTAGCGAGGCTTTCCCAATGAGCGCCCGAATCGCCGCCGGGGAGATCGTCACGTCCGGCGCCGCCGTCATCGAGAAAAAGCGCATCACCGGTAAAAATACGATCGGGAAATAAAAGGCTTACCGAATCGTTTGTATGTCCCGGTGTGTAGATAACCGTTATGGGAATGGTATCGAACAGTTTCCATTCAAAACCGTCATCGATCCGTAAGTTTGCGCACTGAACCGGAGAGTTTTTATGCATAATATATTCGCAGTCTGTTATATCCTTCAATGAGGCGCTTCCTGATATATGATCAGCATGGGTATGCGTATCGATAACGTGTGTTAACCGGTATCCCTTTTCTTTGATAAGGTTCATATAATCATTCACATGTTCAAGCACCGGATCGATGAACGCAATTTCTATTGAATCTTCTATGCTTATTAGGTAGGTATGGCATGCGTACGGATTCAGTTGTTTACAAATCATCGGGTTGTTCCTTTTTTAGTTTAATATTCCACTGTGATATATGTTCCATGTTCGCGCAGAATTATAGAGAGTTGTAATAGCCTTATATCTATAATCTTATAATAGTAATTAACTGATAATTAAATAATACTGAAAAATATTTGCATCAGAAAAATAACATTCTTTCGAAATCCATACAAGAGGTTTAAAACAAATTTTGTCTTCCATATCCGGCCATTCGTGGATGTTTGGGAATAGTCTTTTTGCAAATAATGAATTAAATGTATTAGATATATCTTGATGATTACGTTATATTTTCTTGTATAAAAATTATGGTTAATTTAAACTTTTTTATTATATTACAGGAAATTTTAATAATGGAGGAGGGGGGGGATTTAAACAGGTGAATCGTATAAGAAAAATTCAGTATGCGGGTTATATTAAAATTATCCTATTCCTTTTCATTTGTATTCTCAACAGTGTGTTACCGGTAATAGCTGTCGATACTTATTCATTAGAACAATTGAGTGATAATGACGATCTGATACAATCAGTGGTTGGCAACTGTGTTTTAGGCTTTCAGACGGATGGGATTTATATTGCGGATTTCAAACATACACTTAAAATTTCATTCGTTGGGGCTCATTTAGTAAAACCGGTAAATATTGTCTCTCCGGTTGTCACCTCGTTTACCACAATAAACGCAACTTGTCCGGAAACAGTGACATATCGAAATCTTTGGGATGGTGTGACCCTTTTCTATGAAAGGACTGAAGATGGTTCTCTCAAAAGCACATATTACATAACCCCAACTGTAAACTTTGCGGATGAGGGTGTTGAATCATTCGCCCGTAATATCAGGCTGCGGTATAATGTACCTGTCAGTATGGACGGCAGTGGGAATTTGTTGTTTGCTTTTGAAACCGGACAGATGAAGGAGTCAACTCCCATTGCCTGGCAGGAAAAAGCGGGACAGCGAATACCGGTTGAAGTTGATTATTGTATGATTAATAAGTATGAAGTAGGATTCAGTATCGGAGAATGCGACCCTCATTTCCCCCTCATTATCGATCCGGTTCTGTCCTGGAATACCTTCGCTGGATCTGCTGGAGTTGATATAGAAAATACTTTAGCGGTCGATGGAAACGGAAATATTTATATTGCAGGTTACAGCGGACTCACCTGGGGTGCACCGGTCAATGCATACACCGGTGGGACAGATATCTGTATTGTTAAATTGAATAACAATGGTGTTTTGCAATGGAACACATTTTTGGGTTCCGGAACTGATGATACGGCTACATCGCTGACGGCAGACGGGGATGGGAATGTGTATGTCACCGGATACAGCGATGCCACCTGGGGTGCACCGGTTAATGCATATGTCGGCGGAAAAGAAGCCTTCGTTTTAAAATTAAACACTAACGGGGCCTTGCAATGGAGTACCTTTCTGGGATCGGCCGGCGATGATGAGGCTACAGCAATTGGGATCGATTTTGATGGAAACGTTTACCTGACCGGATTCAGCGGAGCTACATGGGGAGCGCCCATTGTCGCGCACGCCGGGGGCAACGATGCTTTTTCGGCGAAACTTAATAATAATGGGGTTCTTCAATGGAATACATTTATGGGTTCGGCCGGTGATGACAAAGGAAATGGACTTGTTGTCGATGGAAGCGGTAACGTTTTCGTTACGGGAAACAGCGATGCCACCTGGGGTGCACCGGTTACTGCATTTGCTGGTGCCGGAGATGCTTTTGCGGTTAAATTGGACACCGGCGGAGCCTTGCAGTGGAGTACATTTCTTGGTTCCGGTAACCTTGACGAGGGCAACGCCATAGCCCTTAACGGCAGCGGAAATATCTACATAACCGGAGTTAGTTTAGCCACCTGGGGTGCGCCGGTCAATGCTTATACAGCCGGTTCCGATGTTTTTGTCGTTAAAATGAATGGCAGCGGTGCTGTACAATGGAATACGTTTTTAGGCTCTGCAACTGCAGATGTCGGACATTCGGTTGCTGTCAAAGGTGACAGAAACATTTATGTCACTGGAGTCAGTGATGCCACCTGGGGTGCGCCGGTTAATGCATATTCCGGTAATTTTGAAATTTTTACCGCAAAATTAAATATAAACGGAGCCCTTCACTGGAACACGTTCCTTGGATCGGCGGATATAGATTATCCTTATTCTGTAGCCGCAGACCTCAGTGGTAACATCTATCTCGCGGGTTTTAGTCTGGCAACATGGGGTGCACCGGTCAATGCACATGCCGGAGCTCCTGATGGTTTTGCAGCAAAATTTATTTCTTCGGACATGGATGTTCTCGGCAATGGAAATTCGATAGTGGAAGCCGATGTTACGCCATCGGCAACTGATCATACTGATTTCGGCAATGTTCTGGTTGTTTCCGGTACTGTTAGCAGAACGTTTACGGTTACTAATTACGGTTCTGCTATTTTGAACCTTACGGGGACGCCAAAAGTTAATATTGCGGGTGCGCATGCTGCCGATTTCACCGTAACTGCACAGCCCGCATCTCCGTTGGCGTCAGGGGGCGGATCGACAACGTTTACGGTACAGTTTGATCCGTCAGCTTCCGGTTTGAGGAGTGCGACAATCAGCATTGAAAATGATGACAACTTTGTGGCTCCATATATCTTTGCCATTCAGGGTACCGGAACAGTGCCTGAAATTGATGTACAGGGTAACGGGAATTCCATTGCGGACGGCGATGCCACACCCTCATTACTCGACAATACCGATTTTGGAAGTGCCGATGTTGAGGCCGGAACAGTCGATAAAACATTTACCATAATGAATACAGGAACGGCTGATCTGAATCTGACGGGATCCCCATTTATCAGCATCGGTGGAGATTATGCATCCAACTTCAGTATTGTAGTAAATTCGTTGTCACCGATTGCACCCGGTGGGGGTACGACAACATTTACCATACGGTTCAATCCGACCGGGACGGGTGTAAGAACAGCAACTTTGAGTATCGCAAATGACGATTCGGACGAGAATCCTTATAATTTTTCGATACAGGGGACAGGGACAGGTAATGAACCCGTTCCTACAATGAACGAATGGGGTATGATATTCCTTATCGGAGTAATCCTCTTGAGTTCATTTATTTTGTTGAAATCAAAAAAAATGGATGCGGTATAATTCTACCTTTTTTGCTTATACAGGTAGATCGGTTTTAACCCTGTTACAACTTCAAAGCTCATCCCCTTTACTTCCATATGAAGTGAAAAGTAGGGATGAATTCAATAAAAAACAATAACATAACTACTCTTTCATATGGCGGATGCATGAGTTATGCTATTTTGTCTTTATGAACATTTTTAGTTAGCTGTATCCCGAAAATATATTGGAATTTTTGATGGCAAATACTCAGGGAATTATCAAAATTATTGCATACCACAGAAAAAAAATCAGATTCCTGGTACTCTTCATACTTTTCTTTTCAATCGGTCATTCCCTACTTTTTTTTTACCGTAATCAGGTAACACCCTTTTTAGTTTATAAACTTCATTCCGAAGCCGGATCCCGATTAATTAACTTATTTTTTCA
>JAFGMP010000481.1 GCA_016927495.1 Candidatus Latescibacterota bacterium
ATTGTGCATTTTGCCTTGCCTCCTCAATTCTTTTGCAGGCTACCATGCACCTTATTGCCCTGTCCAGTTTCTGGGGATAGTTATAGTGTTCAAGTATGATGATCGTCCCCGGATCGAGGCGGCGAAGCTGCCTTTTAAGGTGCCGGAGAAGGTCAAAAAACAACGGCTGCTGAGATTGATTAGGGAGTTCCACGAACTGGTCAAATAAAAACTGTTTTACGGTAGATACTTAGCTGTCTTTAAGGCTTCCTCTTGCGAAATAGAAAAGATGCCGCATACTGCCACATATCCATGATGAATTTGAGGCAAAACCACCCAATACGTTGGCGATATGGTAGATGTCCATCATAAACTGCATCGTATTCAATACAGGGTTCGGCGCCTCGGCGCATTTTGAAAAGACCGCTGCCCGCGCTCAGATTCAAAAGCTGTTTTCTCTTTTTAGCTTCGTCCATAACGGCCGAGAAATCCTGACGGTTCAGGCCGACTTTCAGCGGTATCTCTGTGTTGTAACCGCCGACTCCGGAAATCATAACTTTCTTATTGGAGTAAAAGCTTGAAAAGGAGTCGATCCGGCCATCTTTTCGCAAAACCGTAATCTCCAATATCCGTTCTTTGAGTATGAGGTGGAAAAAAGCATCTTTAAGCTGCGGGTTGAATAAAGAGTGCTTTTGCAGATAAAGATCACGGTATAATTTCGTCAGTAAAGGTACATCGGACGCTGTTAACTGACTTGCGTCAATAACTTCGTACCCCATTCTTCCGGATAAGTTACGATCATAGCGAACGGTTTTATTTTTCAAATATGCCTTTGCAGCTGGGTTGAGAATGTAAATCCGGCGACTTCGAATCATTCGATAGCCATTGTTGCGGAGTGAATCGAACAATTTTCCCCCGGTACAGGTGTTGACCGAACGGAAAACAATAGCATGACCCGGGTATTTATGTGTCAGGACGGACGTAACAGCTTCGACCTGCCTGCCGGATAATGCGGGAGAAGGATTCGTGGTGAAAAGCCAGTTGTTTACATATACGACTTTGTCGACGCGTCCCGCTTTCATGGCCATGGCGAACGGCAGGGAGCATGTCTTCATCAGCCATGCAAGAAGACGGTTATCCAGCTTGTCGATTTTCTCCAGCGCGTATTTCACATAATGCGTATAGATTGAGCACACATTGGAGTCGTTATAATTTCTTTCGGCCAACACAAGAGGCATCAGGATATCGTCCACCATAATGCCCGTCACCGTGACATGGGCATTGTCCATATAGAAAAGAGGGCCGTTTTCAATAAGCGGCACCACATATTTTCTCGTATGATCTGCTTCTTCGTTCGACGGCCAATCTATCGAAGCCACATTATCCGCATCGATAATCCGTATCGCTGAATCCATACAGTTTTCCTTCGTCCGGTAACCGGCAATAGTAAGATAATGCAAAAACATGACGCGATCAAGGAATCGCGGTTAGTTCTGTCGCAACGGATCATTTGCGACACAAATGCATATGCGCAGGGGAAATCCGGCGTATTTGAATAACATTGGACCGGATTTACATGGTAAATGAATCAAACAATCGACGTTCAGATTCCCCTTCGATCTTTGCAGCCACTTCCACAAAAGGCACCAGCGGTGAATTTTCCAGCTTGTTACGCAACAATTCGTCGATCTGGAAAATGCCGGCGGAGTTAGCCAGTATGATTTCGATGCATACCGGTTTCTTTGTTCCCTTGATGATATTTACATTGTCCACAGCCTGTGCGGAAACGGAATGTATGTTTACCGTCCCTGCTTCGAAGGGAATGCGGGAGCGGCCACTGGTAATGTCGGTCGCGTCGGCTACTTTCAGGACGCCGGCTTCGATGGTAAGGCATTTTTCACGTGAATCATGGGCAATGACGGCATGCAGGGTTTCAGACACCATCTTTGTCAAATCCGGTTCTAGATAGATCCCCTCGAGCAATTCGCGTGCTTTGCGAAATGCTATCAGAACGCTGTATCTTTCATGGTTGTTACGGTGAACCGAAATACCTATATCGTGCAGGCAGGCTGCCAATACCACAATCAATTCGGCGTCTTCAGCAGTCAATTCGTGATCCGTTACCGCACTCGGAGTAACGCCGCTCTCGGTTAACAGGCGTATAATACGCAAGGCGGCATTGGCAACGATGCGAATATGCACCTCGCCGTGATCGCTGATGTGTGAACGGTTCACCGCGTTGACATTTGCGCATTTCCAGAGCTGAATCAGTTCCTGATCCGCGTTGATTCGATCTGCCAGCATTCGTAATTTTTTGTTTTTGCGCACGGGTATTTTAAATTCCATAATATTGTTTCCAAAGGTCATGATGGATTGCAGTAATGGTTAACGATTTGCCCTGACTGTAAGCGATTCGGGAAAGCGTCCGGGCTCTGATTATTTTATTTATGGCTATGTGGATGGAGAAGATTCCATATATTGCTCTTTCATCCTGCTTCCAGAGCATAATCTGCCGCTCTCTCCGCGTGCATCCTGGTGGTATCGAACAGTGGTACCGGTGTCTGATTCTGTGTAACCAGTAACGCGATTTCCGTGCAACCGAGAATAATCGCATCTGCGCCTTCCTCCGCAAGTTTTTCAATGATCCTAAGGTACTGCTCTCTGGATTTCGCTTCAATTTTCCCCAGGCACAACTCATCGTAGATCACATTATGAACAATCATCCGGTCGGCCGGGTCGGGTATATGCACCGTGAGACCGTATACGGTTTCCAGCCTGCCTTTGTAAAAATCCTGCTCCATGGTGAATCGTGTGCCAAGCAGACCGACGGACCGTATACCCTCGGAGATAACTTTCCCGGCTGTGGCATCGGCGATATGCAGAAACGGGATGCTTATGCTTTTTTCAATGTGAGGGGCTACAAGGTGCATTGTGTTTGTGCACATAATCATGAAATCCGCTCCGGCATGCTCGAGACATTTTGCGGCGCGGCTCAGGATTTTCGCTGTCGCATCCCAGTTGCCCGAATTCTGCAATTGTTCTATTTCGGCAAAATCAACACTGTATAAACACAATTTTGCGGAATGAAGACCGCCTAACCGGGCTTTTACACTTTCATTGATAATGCGGTAGTACGTTGCGGTCGATTCCCAGCTCATACCACCGAGTAGTCCGATTGTTTTCATGCGTGACGCATCCTTTTTCGGTTACAGGATTGCCCTGAATAGCGCTGCAAATCCGGGAATCCGTACGAACAACAGGTGCGTTCGCTGACCGGGAGCCGTTTCATTCAGGGCGGCATTAAATCAATAAGTTGTTAATATCAGATTTAAAATGCCTTGACAAACAATATTTCGATTATATATAAGCCTCTAATGTGAAAGCAGTTACTCTTTAATTAGTATATGTAAGAAGGATAGAACCACGTGGTACGAATTCCCTGCGCTATGAAACCGGTTCCGGAACATTTTTGGTTGAGGAATCAGCTCTCACCAATTGGAAACCAGTCATACTGATCGCTGGCGGCAACCATACGATGAAGATTCGACAACTGTTATGGAAGGCCAGATCGGACTTTAACGATTTGAAATTCCCTACACCCGGACTGGA
>JAFGMP010000482.1 GCA_016927495.1 Candidatus Latescibacterota bacterium
ATCATTATCCGGCCGCGGCAGAAGGTTGGGATCGACAACAACTTTATCACATTCATAATATTTACTCCGGTATTTCATTGTTGTCATTTTCAATGTCTTGAACACGATGAACAGGATTTTACGGATAGACAGGATTAAAAAGATGGATTCCGGACAATTTCCTTATTGTAGAGACGTTTAAATTCAAGGCTCCGTCCGCCGAAATTTATCAACAATCCATCGGCGATACCAAAGGCTTCCAAATAATTTATGGCCTGTGCTTTATGAACATCTTCAATTTTTTCGATTGCCTTTAATTCAACCATAACTCGATTCTCAACAAAAAAATCAACCCTTCTTATCCCTATTTGTTCATTGCGATAAAATATCGGCATTTCTTTTTCACGTTCGAATGATAATCCCTGAAAATTCATTTCAATAGCCAGTGCACGCTGGTAAATTACTTCCTGAAATCCATTACCGAGCGAATTATGAACCTGCATCGCACAACCAATAATCCGGTGCGTCAATTTGTTTACCGTATCATTTGCTTTGTTATCGGAATATATTCGATTTTGTTGCTCGTCATCGGCCATTATAATCCTGTCTATCCTTTAATCCTTCGCATCGTGTTCTGACATTTTTTTAGAATATAACTCATTATCATACACCGGTTATTTAGTATTTCAATTAATTGGGCCAATTAATTTTATCGCGTCATCCTTAGCATATTCATTTTCAAAGGGTATACCCAAATCCTCTAAAATAATAAAGGCACTCGGTTTATTCCCAATTACTGCTGAACCAGAGCATGATCGTCGTTTAATTCGACCGAACCAATCTTCCATTATTATTTCATACCATTTACGTGTCGGAATAATAAATGTCGTTTTTGTCGGATCAAGAATTAACTCATCTGCTTTAATCCTCCATTCTCTCTCCCAAGTGTAATCAATATCCCTTGTTGGCTCGAACCGTACATGTTTATACCGTATATCCTCATGAAGATATTTATATTCATCATTGGACTGGTATATTACCGGCCTGCCGCCTTTTGAATAAAGCCAGTTTTTATCTACTATGATCCCAAGAGGTGCGTAACGCATTTCAGTAGCCAAAGATAAAACCAGCGCTAACTTTGATACAGGAGCCTCTGTAAAACAAATACATTTATATCCACCTCGAATATCTTTGTCACTTCCAATTAATTTTTTCTCATTCAATATTTTATTGAAATTTTCAATGACATGCTCAATATTATCGCCACGGGTTAAATGTATTAATTTTATGCTTAAATCATCCCGTATTATTGGTTTTGACATTTATTCCACCAAAAAGTCATATTATTTTTGTTTAAATTTGGCTTAGTGTTACATTCAAACTCAAATATCGACCCTGTGTATTCCATTATCATTGTCTGAACCTTGATTTTCCTGATTCAAGGATTGCCATGATTTAACTCCATTAAGCATTCCTGTTTATCCTTTAATCCTTCACATCGTGTTTCGTATTTTTGCATTATAATTTACCGTCAGATTTCATCGCCAGGCAACGGTTTCCGGGCAGGGACTTTTTTTAATATTTTTTCAAAATCTTGTTTGTTTGATCTTTTTGCTCTTTCCAAAATATAATCTTCCGTAACAATTGCAGATATTTTTTCGGAAACAGCCGTAGATATAAATTGATTTATCGAGACTCCCTCCCTTTGGGCAATTTCTTTAATATGCTTATGGATTGAATTCGGAAGTCGTAAACTTAACGTGCTCATTGCATTTCCTCCAGTAGCTGTTTTGGAGTAATGATAATTACGCCAAAATGTTCAGAACCCTTAAAATCTTTTATATTGTGGGTTACGATACAATTTGTCTTAGAGGCCACAGCCAGCTCAAGAATATGGTCATCCTTTGGATCATTTACTACAGGTCGCCAAAGATAATAGATTTTCTGCGGTTCCCCAAAATCACAAATATTATCAAGAAACTGGTTGATTTCCTGATCCGTTAATTTCAAAACCGATTGTTTTCTTTTAAGTATCTCTTCATACTCAAAAATCAGTGTCGTTGATAAAACAGGTACAATATTCCCCTTATAAATTTCATAAAGAATCTTATATGATGCCCCTCTTGACGAATAAAGGCCTGAATACACAACATTTGTATCAACAACAACTTTCTTTTTCATATAATAATACTACATATGGTATCATTAATTGTCAAGCGTTTTTTATTGATTACGTGTTGCATACTTATAGGGGGACTGAAATTAAAGAACGGAAACCGCTGACGTTCTATTACTACCGGACAGTTTTCACGGTCGATGTCGAGGGTATTGGTGAGCGTAACCTTTATTCGCTTTGTTGGCGTATAGTTGCCGCCCTCGGTGTACCAGCCGTCCTGGTCGGCACGCACGGTTTTGGTTGAGGAAACATAAATCATAGATAATACTATAAATACTCTTAATACATTCATTTTCCCCGCTCCGGTTATTCATTTTCATGACGTTTCCCTGAATTGAATATAGTATAAAAAAATCACCGGGAAATAAAAATCATTTATTTCTTTTGCTGTAATAAGAATATTTGGGTGGGTGTAAATTAGGGGAAATTTACTATGAGAGAAATTAATTTCACGTCTTGAACACGATGAACAGGATTTTACGGATGGGCAGGATTAAAAAGATGTATTTTGGACAATTTCCTTATCCGGTTATCCCCTTAGCTCAGCAAAATTTGTTGCTTAATAAGCTAAGCCATTGTTTTTATTGAACTCACCCCCTCGTTCCCCCTCTCTTGAAAATAGAGGGGGATTACCACTCGACACAATTCCCCTTCTCTTTGTAAGAAAAGGGGTTAGGGGATGAGTTCCGGTATTGGGATGGGTTCTTAAGCTTAACTAAAGGGATAACCGGATTTCCTTATTATAGAGACGTTTAAACTCAAGGCTCCGCCCGCTGAAATTAATCAGCAATCCATCGGCGATTCCAAAGGCCTCCAAATAATTTATGGCCTGTGCTTTATGAACAGAATATATTCGATTGTGCTGCTCGTTATCGGCCATTGTAATCCTGTCTATCCTTTAATCCTTCACATCGTGTTCAGACATTTTTTAGCATATAATTTGTTATGTAGCATCAAAATACATTCCTAAATGAATGCGCAACGAATCCTCAACTTCTTTCAACTTTTTAGTGGTGACTTTACCAATAGATTTTATCAATCGTTTTTTATCGATGGTTCTTATCTGATTACATTTTGCTTTTGAATCTGTGGCAAATTCTGATTCCTGAGGAGATAAAAGTGTTTCGAACGGATATACTTTTTCTGTACCGGAGGTTATGGGAATAACAGTGACAGTTTCTGCTGCCTGATTATTTATGTCATTTGAAATGATTAAAGCGGGGCGGGTTTTACTGATTTCGGAACCGATTGTCGGGTCAAGGCAAACAAGATAAATGTCGCCTCTTTCAGGAAATTTTTTCAATCCCATTTTTCCAGACCTGTACTTTCCCAGTCATCCTGTAATCCGGCATCTTCTTCGGATGTAGCTTTGTAGCCATCCCACATGAGATTTTCTATTTTTCCTTTCTTTTCCCGTTCAATCTTTTCTTTCAATGCTTCAGCGATAAAACGGCTTTTATTCCGTACATGTGCAATTTCTTCCGCTATATCATCTGGTAATGTAATATTCAATCGTGTCATATGTATCACCTCCTGTATTAATTATACAGCAATATACGTGTATAGTCAATACATTGTTTATCATTATCTGAACCTTGATTATCCTGATTCAAGGATTTCAATGATTTTCCTCCATAAAGTAATCCTGTCAATCTTTTAATCCTTCACATCGTGTTCGGACATTTTTTCTCAGGATATAAGTTGCTTGCTTATTCTCTTCACAAAAGCCCCATGATTATCATGATTCAAGGATTCCATGATATTTATCAATCAAGTAATCAGGTTAATCATGCAAATCAAGGTTCAGACATAACATCTCCATATTTCCCCATAAAATCTTGCATTGCACAGCGCTCACACCAATATTTGCCTGCTTTCATAGAATAACCTTCCCAACCCAAACGTATTCTTTTACCACATTTTGCGCATTTTGTAGGTTCGAACTTCGGAGGATTTTCCAACTTTTCAAAATTGTATTCATTGGTCCCGTAATAAACATATAACTCAGTCTCGATTCCTTCTTTGCATTCCTCACAATCCTTCCAATGGCCGGTATGATCTTCCGCATAATGATTGCCGCATAATGTATACCTGCTATGATTTCTGTAGCAACTGTTTCTCTCAAACGAACCTAACACGTAATCCGCTTCATCATCGCATATCCATTGATCGCAACACGGCGTCTTAGTCAAATTCGTCGTTTTACCGCACAATCCGCACCGTGGAATTAAATCATCTTCCGACTTTGTAAATCCGGTATCTTCTTTCCCCAAACAACACTTTTTATATTTCTTTCCGCTCCCGCAGGGACAGGGGTCGTTACGGCCCGGTTTCTTTCCTGTGCGAATATTTGTTTGTTTGGGAGAAATTCCCGCCAGGGAACGCAGTTGATCCAATCCTTCTATCTCCGGCCATAAAGGAGGCCGGGGTGTCGAGCGAACGTTTCTGACCCCAAACTCAATTTCAACATCTTCACAATCACCAGTAACGGTCAGATCCACACAATCATCCCGATAGGCCTGCCGTATAGTAGGAAGCGTTTCAACTGCCTCGAGGTCTATCAGATAACTCACAAGGAAACCGTTGAGCGTCGGATCATTGTCTTTATAGTGTTTCAACTGTTCTTCCAAAGCATTGATACATGACTGACAGCTTTCCGGATACAATTTCCCAATAGAAACCACACCCTCGGCTGCACAAATCTGTGCATACAAATAGTGCCGGGAATCTCCAATGTATTGAGTTAATTCCGGAATCGCAGGCGCCCCTATCATTGCAAATACATCGGGCAATTCTTCGGATATCCAATCATCGTCATATTTTTCCTTAAGAGCCAAAAGACCAAGCAATGCAGGGATTGCCTCGACAGCTTTTAATTGGGCTAAAGTTCTCCATGCATGCACCGGCGCCCATACCTCCGTAGAGTCCGATTTTGCTTGATGGAGAGACTCGTCAGAGATCATGGTGATAAGTTCGGGGACATGTTCTTTTGATAGACCGAGTTTCAGATAGTCCGGCCATTTGGCACCGTTAAATGAGAGTTTTTTATAGGTCAAAAGTGTACTGACCGGCTCTGTATATTTTGTTGTTTTCATGTGTAAAACCCTTTTAAAAATTGAATTCATTCAGGTACTGATAATTCCAAAGTATCAATCGCCGTTTTTTTTCATGAGTACATATTCCTTTTGAAATTAACTTTATACTGATTCACTGTTATAATATATACCGAGCTTCTCCGTAATAAAAAAAATCTTAACCTTCTTGTGCTCGTTACATTTCCACCGACAACTGTTTTAGGGTAACAATCTCTTTTCTCTGTCTGAACCTTGATTTTCATGATACAAGGATTACATGATTTTTCTCTACCAAGTAATCCTGTCTATCCTTTAATCCTTCACATCGTGTTCTGACATTATTTATCAACAATTATCCTTAATATTACCATATACTTCCACAAATTTCAAACAAATTATTTCCCCGTTCTTTTGCTGTACATCATAACGTCTCCTATTTTCTTGACTCTACGATTCCCTGTACATTTATTATGACTTGAGCTTTATAATAATTCCTGACAATAAGGACAACTTATGCTATACATACTCGATATTCTCGGCACCTTTGTGTTTGCTGTGTCGGGCGCATTTCGCGCGGTTAAGTATGAACTGGATATCCTCGGTGTCCTTGTCCTGTCGATAGCCACCGGAGTCGGAGGCGGTATCGTCAGGGATGTGATGATCGGGTATAATCCGCCTGCTGCCTTCCGCGATGAAACATACCTTCTGACCTGCTTTGCAGGCGGCCTCATTGTGTTTTTGGCAGCGAGGAAAATTGCCCCGCGGTGGGACATTGTAATAGCTTTAGATGCCCTCGGTCTGGGAGTTTTTGCCGCTATCGGTGCGGCGAAAGCATCGCTTTTCGGTATGGGTACTATCGGCATTATCATGATGGCTGCAATCACAGCAACCGGCGGCGGAGTGATCAGGGATGTGCTTGTACGGGAGATTCCGGCGGTGCTGAAAACCGATTTCTATGCAATGGCCGCAATGATAGGCGGAGCCTGCCTCGCTGTGGTAAAACATTTCGGGTACGGCGAACACACACAGATGCTCTGCGCTGCGGCGGCGACACTTACTCTGCGTCTTCTGGCTATGAAATTCAGGATTTCCCTGCCAAAAGTGAAAAGCCTGACCATGTCGCCATCAGAACTTACACGACAACGGAAAACCGTGAAAGAAGAACAGCAAAAGCGAACAGAATCGGGTACACAATAACCATTGATTCCAACGCTGTATTTATTAATAAACCATCTGTGTATGATTCACAACCCTAACCGTATCGCCCGGCCCTACATCATACAGTAAAAATGTCGTACCCACCGGCAATCGGTTTTCCAGCCCTGATAAATCCTGCTTTTTGTCGAGGACAAAACCGGGATAACCGCCCGATGTTAATCTGTAACCTGTAGATCCATCTTCCGTAATCATCCATGATCCGGCGTAATAGTTACGGTTGCCCTCAGGATATTTCATACCCGTAATGTCGGCGAGCCTGTTACGTTTTTCGCCGAGGGGGAAGATGTCACGGTTGTCATAGATCGTTGCTGCGCCTGAATCATAGCGGTCGACTCTCCCCCGCCCGATCCATGTGCCCGGCGAGACACTGATCGTTTTGCCTTTCACATTGTCAACCCGGTAAGCCGACTGAACCGGTAAGCGGTCAATGGTGATAACCTGATCCGCCGTTTCTGTTGGCAGAACTTTATCCAGTACAAGCTTATCGTCGTATACTTGCCTGACGCTCGCTGATATTACGGCTGAATCGAGGTTGACCTCCCTGCTGTCGACGGAGAAATGCGTACCCCTGACAAGCGTCGAACGTACGGGTTTGCCGCCACGCCATGATGCAGTGCCGAACTGTCCCTGAAGCTCGAAACGGCCATCCTTCGATGCGGCATATCCGTTCTCAGACAAGGTCGACAGTACGACATCCTCGCCATAACGGTGTTTGATGTATACACCACAGGCGGTGGGATCGCTGTCAGCGGAAAGCTCTATACGGCGAACCTCTATCACAAGTTGTTCGGCACCCTTTTTGTCCACATTTATAACCGAAACAAA
>JAFGMP010000483.1 GCA_016927495.1 Candidatus Latescibacterota bacterium
CCGTAATCATAAGGTTCATCAACGAGATGATAATATGGTTCGTTCTGACCGTCATAGTCACGAGTTAGGTAGTATGTTTTAAGAGAAGTACGTTCGAAATCATCCAGTGGTGTCAGCACTGCCTCACCGTTCTTCCATTCGTAGACCGGAATACGGTGCGGGTCGAGAATTGTGCTCAGTCCACGGTCGATGGCGCCGTGCAGGTATCCCATGTTTCCCGGTTCATGGCAACCGAGCCAGTGTCCGACGCTGTCGATATGAAAAGGATTTTTCCCGAAAATGATGATATTGGTCATGTAATCCCATGCTTCACCATTTTGGTTGTTTTCGTTTCCTTCCGGATTGGGGCCTAACAAAAATCCGTTTCCATCACGGCCGTAGACACCTTCTACAATGTGTAATCCGGTTTCGGTAACGGAATGATTGTCCAGGGTCCTCTGAGTCCAAACCTCCATTCCTATACCGCAGTTCCATCCTGAACCCGGTTTATCCCATCGTGGCACACCATCAGCAAGGTGACGTTCGAAAATGGAGGTGATATCAGCTTCTGCCGTTGGATTTTTTTGCGCCAATTTAAGAAGACCGCTCATTCCTCCACAGAAACCGCAATAACCAAGAGCTACGCTCCCCTGATGGTTTTTTGCTGCAAGAGTGAGTCCCATACCGTGAGATTTGAATTTCGCTATATTGAGATACCAACTGTCAGGTGAATTTATCGGCCAGATATACGGGATTTTTTTAAACGCATTACCTTCCGGCACATCGACCCAATTGACAAATTCAGCCGATTGCGTTGATTGTACACCGCCAAGTATATCAGTTCCCGTTTCCTCAGCCATTCGGGTATAGCCACGTGCAGCAAAATCTCCGGGACAGTTTGCTTCCCTCATGTAAATCTGGCTGCCTGAAATTCCAAGTTCTTTCAGACCCTCGATAACGCCTCTCACAAAATTGGCGTCGGTAACAATGCCCATGCCATATTCGAGTGTATATTTTGTGTTCGATGTCGAACTACAGGTCAGATTTGGTTTAATTGCTATTGTGTGGGTTAGCGGGATACCGCCGTCTTCCTTTGTTCTCGGAATGATAACACTTCTCCCAAAATCGAGTCCGGCCTGTGTGATTGCTTCGGCATTAGTTTTAACATCGACATTGGTTTTCATTATGAAAACAGCATCCGGATGAGCATCAATAAACGGATGAACTCCAAAAAATCCGGTAGAGTCCTGTCTGCGGGAAGTCAGGGCATCAATTCTTCCGGTAAGTCCTATACCGCCGGCAACAGTTGCAGATTTGATAAAATCTCTACGATTCAGCATTTAATAATTTCCTCCTTGCTTTATATGAAATATCCTATATTCCACATATTTTTATATGCACAATTGCAAAATCATAAAGAAATATAACATATTTTTCCGACAAATGCACCTGTTTTATGATAATTTTTTCGCTCTTGGTAGTGTTTATTGTCTGTAATATGTTGTAAAATATGGATTTATGTTTGTGATAAATTTTTAGCAGTAAAGGGTCTGGCACGATTTTTAAGCTGGTTTATTAACAGGACTAAAATTGAAAATAAGTTTGGGTAATTGTGAATACTTCCAGGAACTTCATCAAATCTATATAATTGTATTCTATATTATTCAGGCGGTCTCATATTTTTCAACACTTCTTCTTTTGTCATACCGAGCAGAATAATATTATCCCTTACTTCTCCGGCTTTCAAATCGACCCGTTGAATTATATTTTCGGGAGCATATTTTTCGGGGGCAAGCATTTCAGTCCCATAGATCAGATTCGTACCGGGTCGGATTTTGGTCAGAGTAAAATTACCTTCGGCATCTGTATATGTTTTAGGGTCAAAATATCGATTTCCTTTGCCATCGGCAGCATATGCTCTTACCGGATGATTTTCCATCGGTTTACCATTTTTATCACGAACAGTTCCGCGAACGGTACATGGTCTCGATAGTTTAATTGTCAAATTATTAATCGTTTCTCCAGGATTTTTTATGAATGAATCGGTAACTCCATTTGCCCAGGTCCGGGCAAATGATTCCCATCCCTGTATTACACCGTCATGTGCCATTAAATTGTAATAAAACTCTCCGTTGGAGGGAAGTACTATGGTATAGTTCCCATTTTGATCCGTTATGACGTTGAATCTCGTATCGCCGCTAAAATCATCTTTCCCAGTAAGAACCGGCGCAACAGTGGCATTCGATACCGGATTCCCATTTGCATCGATTACCCTTCCGGATATTGTTATTGCCTGTGTTTTATCAACGGGATCAAATGATGCAATCATATGCATATATCTGTTTTGGCTTTCGAGATCAAATTTATTGTCCTCACTTTTTACTTCACCCAAGGGCACCAAAAGTGTCAGAATTAACATGGCCGTGATATAAAATGATATACCGGTAAATATCGTGTCGGTCGCTACAAAAAATTGTTTTTTACGTTCGTTTAGAATTGCTTCGACACGGTGTAAAAAATCATGCTTTGAAATGAAAAAGCCTGCCGCCATCTCTGTTGTGAAAATGTTTTTTTGAAGGGTTTTTGCCATTCGTGTGAGTAATTCTGCATAATCAATGGGCTTTCTTACGACATCGACCACTGCATCGTCGCACACCCTCTCGGCAAGAACGGATACTTTTCTTGCCGCATACCAGACCGACGGGTGGAAAAACAACAGAGCCCGTATAAAAACCGTAATGGTGAAAATGAGTGAATCGTAACGTTTGATATGGGCGCATTCATGAACAGCTAAGGAGTGCAATTCCACATCGTTAAGGTTGTCTGTGAACCCGAAGGGAAGGAGTATAACCGGGTGGTATGTCCCTATTGTCAGTGGTACAGAATTTTTTATGGTTTCAATCAGCGTAAGAGACCTGTTAACTTTTAGCTGAACAGATGCCGCTTTAAAAGCATCGCAAATTCTTTTGTCGGTAATCACAATGCCATGTTTTTTCCATTGCCTCATTCGTGCACGGCTGACGACAATAGTTGATAGAAAAAACAAAACACCGGTTACATAAACCGCGAGAGCATAAACCCATGGGTAATGAAGAATATTTACTGTCTGATGTGATATTGAAACCATGTTACTGTCTGAAGTCGATCCAACTGTTTCAGCATATCTTTGATTCTGATATTGAGCAGTATAGGACGGTATCAATGGAATTTCGGTCATAGGCACGTGGGTAACAGAAGCGATCCACACAATGAGCGGTATTACCGGCAGCAGGCATAAAAACGAAGTCCAGATTAAATGCCTGAAAGCTGTGCCTGATTTTCTTAATACGAATACGATAAGCGAAGTGAATCCAAACAGGAGCAATGTCTGCCATGATATGGAGATCAGGGTTTGCATCGTCTTAAAACCTGCTGCGTCGAGTACTGCAAATAAACGTGCAATATTCATCGGTTTTCCTCCTTCTTACGTTCTCCTATGAGCTTTTCAATTTTCTTTATATCTTCTTCCGGTACTTCGCTGCTTTCCAGCAAAGTTGCGAACATCTGAAAAGCCGAACCGCCGAACGCCCGGTCAAGAAGCTCCAAAATCATGCTCTTCTTCGCGTTCGTCTGTTTCACTTTCGCCCTGTAAATATATTTTTTCCCCTCTTTGATACGTTCCACATATTCTTTTTTCATGAGTATCAAAAGCATTTTACGAATCGAACCGCCGGTGAGTGTGCGTCCCTTTACATTCAGGGCCTGTTTGATATCCTCCGGTGCAGCCTCTTTATGTGACCATAGAATCTGCATAAATTCAAGTTCGACTTCCGTCAGGGTATTCGATATTCGCCGTGCCATTATGCCTCCAATTGTATTTTATCATCAAGTGAGAATAAATTCTCATAATAAAATAAGAGGTTTTTTTATTTTGTCAAGCGAAAAGTGAGAATTAATTCTCACGTTGATTGAAATTTTATTCGATAATTGATTATCTTTTTACTTGACACAAATCAAAAGTGTCGTTATTTTATTCGATAATCGATTATCGAGTTTCATGAATACATATAAAGGAGA
>JAFGMP010000484.1 GCA_016927495.1 Candidatus Latescibacterota bacterium
GTGCTTCTCAGACTAAGCGCTATTTCTCTGAACATTGTTTCATATGTGTCGAATACATCCTCATCGGCATAGCAGATAATCATATAAACGATTCCACCTTCTAAAATCAAATAAGAAAGCACTTCAACATCATTATTGCCATCTCTCTCCTGGTAATAGTGTATCCATTTACCCGGTATATCCCTTTTCGGGTCTTTTATAGTAATGGCGCCCCTGTCGATTTCTTTACCCTTCACGCTAAACAACGTTTTTTCAAAGAAAAAATCATCGTCATGTTCTTCCTTTTTCGGACCCACAAGGATATTGATTTTTGCTTTTGGCGCGGTTTCATTCGAGTCGAGAGGCGCTATACATGTGTAATATGTATAGTCGGGTACTTTCTGACTATGCCGTTCCCAATCCTGAGGAAGTTCGATGGTAAATCCCCATTCCATATACTGAATTCTTTTTGTTTTGATTTTTTCTGCAAAGCTGTCGGTACTCACGGCTGCTAAAAGTATTAAAACAAGAATTTTCGGAAAGACGGCTTTTTTAAACATGACATTTCTCCCACATTTTTTACATTGCCCGGTTCTGTCTGTTGCGGAGTATCAATTCCCTCAGAGTTTTTGTTTCACCATATACGTCATCTGCACAGACAACTGCGGAGATGGCGCACGCCGAATATGCTCCGGCCAAAATTACATCGCCAATATTGGATTTATCGATCCCGCCTATGGCAACAACCGGTATTCGGATTTTTTCCCTTACAGCCGTTATCATTGAAGTTCCACATGCCGTTCCGGCATTTTTCTTTGTCCCGGTTTCGAAGATGGGGCTTAATCCTATATAGTCGGCTCCTATACGTTCGGCCTCTTCCGCCTCACGGACATTGTGTGCTGTCAATCCTATGATTTTGCTGTCTCCGAGAAGACGCCGTGCTGTCTCAAACGGCATATCGTCCTGCCCGATGTGTACACCATCGGCATCAACCGCAAGAGCCACATCGATACGGTCATTGACTAAAAAAAGAGCGTTGTCGCTGCACAGGCGTTTGACAGCCTTTGCTTCCTGAATCAGCGGCCCGGTTTCCTTCTCCTTTTCCCGGTATTGTATAATGGAGCAACCTGCCCTGACCGCTTCATGAACATCATGGAGCAGACCGTGTTTACTGAGGCGGCTGTCGGTGATAAAATAATAATCTATGTCTTCAAGCCTTTTTTTCTTCGACATTTGCCATCCTGTTTACCTGGACTTTGTCCAGATTGAATAGTGCATCGAATAAATTCTCTTTGAAGCTTCCCGGGCCCCGTGAATATTTTACCGCAAGCTCGGCCGCAATTTCATAACAGACGAGCGCGGCCACAGCGGCGCGGGCATAATCTTTCTCCACACCTGCAAATGAACCTATTACCGATGCTGCCATGCATCCGGTCCCCACAATATTGCCCATCATTGCATCACCGTTACGAACAATATACACATTTTTGCCATCGGAAACAATATCCTCTCGCCCGGTCATTACAATAGTACAGGAATATTGTTTTGCGAGTTTCACACAGACATCTGCCGCATCGGCTTTTATACCTGTCGACTCAACTCCGCGGGTGAAAACGTCTTCTCCTGACAAACGCGCTATCTCCGATGCATTTCCTTTGATAATATCGACTTTTATGCTGTGTAAAAGTTCCAGAGCTTTTACATCACGAAGCTTTGTCGCTCCCACACCGACAACATCGAGAATAACGGGGATATTTTTCCGGTTGGCGCTTTTCCCTGCCACAATCATCGATTCCACAAGTTCGGGTGTCAGCGTTCCGATATTGAGAACAAGCGCAGAAGCGATTCCGGCCATTTCAGCCGATTCCTCGCATGCATGTGCCATAACCGGCAGCGCTCCGACCATACGGGTAATATTGGCGCAGTCATAGATTGTGACCCAATTGGTAATATGATGTACCAGCGGGCGTTCATTTCTTACCCGTGAGAGAATTTCATAAAACATAACATCTCCTTATGGTCTTTGTTAATTATCAATGCTTATTGCCAAAAAAAAACCACCCGGGCAGGTGGTGTTGGCTGAATCCAATTAGCGACGGTTCCCTACGCCGGTCTTATCCGGATCAGGTTCAATGGGTCTCTCTCAGCCATATTCGGCGCCCCAACCTTACTTAAAAAATAAATTTTTATATTTTCGGAGTCAAGTTTTATTTCTGTTTTTTTGAAAGTAATTGCAGTATATTGCTAAAAGCGCTCAGATAAATTTTGCTTAACAAAAAGGTTTTTACCGTATGGATAACCGCCATAACCGTACACAAGTAAATTTAAATGATATTATTACCGAAACCATTGAATTCCTGAAACCCAAATGGCGTTATGCTCCTCTAACTAAAGGTATACATATAAAAATTGAAACCGCACTGGGGGAAATACCGGATGTTTTGGCCGATCCGGATGAACTCAGACAGGTAATGATCAATTTGATGGTAAATTCCATTGAAACCATGCCATATGGCGGTTTGATTGTCATAACTACCGCGCATACCGATTCTTTCGTATTACTCTCGATATCCGACACCGGGACAGGTTTACCTGAGGAGGAAAATAATCGGCATAAAGAACCGTTTCTCACAATAAAAAACCACGAATCCGGTAACTATTTGAGGGACACGTACGATATAATAAATACATTAGGCGGTGAATTCATGGTAGAAAGCGGAAAAAACAAGGGTACGATCGTAACTATTTCTTTGCCTGCAATCGAAGAGAAAACCGAAATTGCCGTGAAAACCGTGCTTGCCCCTCCCGATGAAAAGCCCGGCGATATTCTCGTTGTTGATGATGAAGTAAATATTTGTAATTTAATACATGGATTTCTCACAAATGAAGGTTTTGATGTGACTGTGGCTACCGGCGGCCCGGAAGCTCTCGATCATCTAAAACGCCGTACATTCTCGATCCTGCTCACCGATCTCAATATGCCGGTAGTTTCCGGATTGGATCTTGCACTATACACCAGGGAACATCACCCGCAAACCTATATTATCCTGTTCAGCGGCCTCGAAGCGAAACTGCAGGAATTGAATAACAATAAAAACATAATCGACAATGTTCTGCAAAAACCTTTCTCTTTTGCAAAACTCTGTGCAATTATCCACGATGTTCTTGGGAAATAATGCATGACGGTTATACTGTTTAATATTTCACTCGATCATGGATATCGAATGTTCCCGCCGACAGGCTCAGGGAATTTCAATTAAAAAACTTCATTCCGTAAGAGAACTATAATGAATCCCGTTCTTACACTCGACCATATTTTTATTTCCCGCAGCGGCCGTGACATACTCTCCGATATTTCACTGACTGTCGACCACGGCGAACACTGGGCCGTACTGGGCCCCAACGGCAGCGGAAAAACAACCCTGATGAATATCATTACCGCATATCTGTGGCCGATGGAAGGCACAGTCACCGTCCTCGGCGACCGATACGGCGCCGTTGACATTCGTGAGAAACGCCGTCACATTGGGCTTGTGTCCTCTGCCCTGTTCGAACGTGTTCCTCCCCGCGAGACGCTGCTGGATGTAGTGATATCCGGGCGCTATGCCAGCCTTGGCATTTACGGCGAACCTGATCCGTATGATTTTGAAAAAGCAGGTGAAATTGTCTCTTTCCTTCACTGCGAATCTATCAAACATAACCCGTACGGCGCACTGTCTTTCGGCGAACGCCAGCGCGCACTCATCGGCAGGGCTCTCATGGCCGTCCCGCAGCTTCTCATACTCGATGAACCCTGCGAGGGTCTGGACATGAATGCGAGGGAACTTATTCTGAACCGTCTCGATGCGCTCGCCGCTGATCCTGCCGGGCCAGCGATGCTTCTCGTTACCCACCGTGTCGAAGAAATTCCCCCGGGGTTCACCCATGCGCTCATCCTCAAAGATGGTCGCATTCTCGCATCTGGACTGAAACATGAGGTCATAACCTCCGGTAATCTGTCGGCGGCAATGGAGATAAATATAGAGGTCATGCACCGTAACGGCAGACTCTATGCGGTTGTCGGATAATTCATCACGCAATAAAATGACCGCAATCCGAATCAGGGAATAATTTCAGTGTATTATAAACCAACTTCGAGCCTTTTCTCCCTTATGTAACATTGCATCAGTCTGCATCACCACGAGCAGTTTTTCTTTTCTTCACATATGCAAAAGAAAATACTTGCATAATAATTTTAAAAGATTAATATACGGTTATCAATAAATCATTCTGAATAAAGGGGGGTGATAGAATATAAAAAAACATGTAACACAATTTTTTTTTAATTAACTTTCTTCCAAAAACGTAAGGGAGTGAACATGAAGAAATTAATTGGAATTACATTTGTTCTTTTATTCGCTGTTTCATCGCTGTATGCTGCGGATTTTGCCCCGACTCCAATGGTAATTTCGGCGCCGTCGACTGTATACTACGAATTCGACAATTCCGAGCTGACAATTCCCATACAAATTACCGGAACACCCGCAAATGCCATGCTTTTA
>JAFGMP010000485.1 GCA_016927495.1 Candidatus Latescibacterota bacterium
AACATGGCCATGCTGCTTATAACCCATGATCTTGGCGTGGTTGCGGAATCGACTCACCGGATGTCGATTATGTATGCCGGAATAATTGTTGAAGAGGGAACAACGGTTGCCGTGTTTAAAGCTCCGGCTCACCCTTATACTTTCGGTCTTATTGAATCGGTTCCGAGGCTCGATAAAAAACAGGAGCGTCTGACGGTGATCAAAGGCACGGTTCCTGATCCTGCAAATCTGCCGCCCGGTTGCCCGTTCAATCCGAGATGTTCGCTTGCAGATGATCGCTGCAGATCAGAATGCCCGGACATTGAGTCGGTTGGCCCCAATCATTCTGCACGATGTTTTCATAGTGATAAGGTATTAGGATGGAAATGAAAAACGATAGTATATTATCGGTAACTGATATTACCAAGTATTTTCCAATAAAAAAAGGCCTGTTTTCCAAGGTTACCGGCCATGTAAAGGCTGTGGACGGCGTTTCTTTCGATATTTTACGCGGAAACACGCTCGGTCTTGTCGGAGAAAGCGGCTGCGGCAAAACAACGACCGGAAGGCTTATCCTGAGACTGATTGAAGCGACTTCGGGCAAAGTATTATTCAATGGTATCGATGTTTTTTCCATAAAACGAGCAGAACTGCGAACGATACGGAGAAAAATGCAGATCATTTTTCAGGACCCGTTCAGTTCACTTAATCCGAGAATGACCGTTGGCGGAATGATTACGGAAGTCTTGAAAGTACATAAACTGGCGCAGGGAAAAGCGGTTCGTGACAGAGTGGGAGAACTCCTCGACATGGTCGGTCTTGCCCCGCGTCATGCACACCTGTATCCTCATGAATTTTCAGGGGGACAGCGTCAGAGAATAGGTATAGCAAGGGCGCTTGCGGTCTCACCTGAATTTATCGTTGCCGATGAACCGGTGAGCGCTCTCGACGTTTCTATCCAGGCGCAAATTATCAATCTGCTCCAGGATCTTCAAAAAAACCTCGGATTAACCTATCTGTTTATAGCTCATGATCTCAGTGTAGTCAGGCACATATCGAATAAAGTAGCGGTGATGTATCTCGGTAAAATTGTTGAATATACGGATACTACCAGCCTGTTTGATACTCCGCTGCATCCGTATACCACTGCTCTGATGTCGGCTGTTCCAATTCCTGACCCCGGTATTCATAAAAAGCGAATCAGCCTGAAAGGCGATGTACCCTCGGCATCGAATATTCCGTCAGGCTGTCCTTTCCACCCACGTTGCCCCGAATGTATTGATGAGTGTAAAGTCCGAATTCCCGCTTTGGAAGACAAGGCAGAAGGACATTTTACTGCGTGCATCAGGAGATAATTTTGAATAATAGCCGGCGTATTTTCAATAATAAATTAATTTTTGGGCATTAATATGAAACCAATTGTGATTATACAGGTCTATTATGTAAATTTATACATAACTTAAAAACAAAAACTTCGCAGGTCTTCCGGAGAAAACATGTTTTCAAAATTGAATAACAAAAGTTTCCTGAGGGAAATTTATTCGACAATATGTTTGTGTCTTTTTGTCGTATTCTTTTTTTTAACGCCGCATAATGCACATGCAATAAACCGCATTGATACCAAATATTTTACCATAATTTACGATGATGACGGTGAATATACTGCCGGGGAAATTGCGAAGTTTTGCGATGATATTTATGAGAAACTTATGGGGAATTTTGATGCGTATGAAGACAATCCCCGCGTTATATGCCTCGTTAATGATGCAGTAGATCTCGCCAACGGTTATGCCATTTATTACCAGAATACTATTACCATCTATGCAACCAACATGGATTTTGAGCTTCGTGGCCAGTCGAACTGGTTAAAGAATGTGTTTGTTCATGAAATGACTCATATGGTTGCGTTGAAAAAAGCGGCAAGAGGGCCTATTAATTTAGTGGGAATCGGTGGCGGAAGATATGATGAAAATCCTGATATAGATGTCGATATTGCTCTCTACCATCTTTCCCAGCCTGCATGGTTTTCGGAGGGGATGGCCCAGACGGGCGCCGAGACCTTCGGTTCGGAAAAATGGGATACCCACCGTGATATGCTGCTCAGAAGCGCCTGGTATGAACAATCTCTTCTTACCTATGATGAAATGTCGGTCCTTTCCGGCCAGAAAGGTATGGAAGCGGAAATGGTGTATAATCAGGGTTATGCTGTAGTGAGATATATTAAAGAAAAGTATGGTCTCGATAAGGTCACCGAGCTCAATAACTCCTCGGGTTATTTTGATTTCGATCCTACGATCAGAAACGTACTCGGTATCAGCCCGACAAAATTGTATACCGATTGGTATAAGTCTCTTGACAACCGCTATGCTTCATACAAAGATAAATCTTTCAGTGAAGGTGAAATGGTGCAGGACAGCGGATCGACGGATTATTTTCCGGTCGTTTCACCGGATGGGAAATATCTTGCATGGCTGTCAAATCGCGGAAAAGATTATGCCATTACCGATCTTATGCTGACTGATTTGTCATCAGGGAAAACCAGACGTCTGGTCGATGAAGTCGATTACAGGATTTCATGGTCTCACGATTCCCAAAAGCTGCTGTATGTAAAAAGGCCTCCCCAAAGGCCCAACTTTTATGATATTTACACTTACAATATCGTGACAAACAGGGAAAAGAGAATATCGAAACAAATGCGGGCAGTCGATCCGAACTTTTCACCGGGCGACAGTCTGGTAGTGTTTGTGAGAAATGAAGGCGGCAATAATTCGCTCGCTATCATCAATTCGGATGGCTCCGGGCTGCGATATCTGACATTGACTCATGACGGCACGCAGTTTTACAGACCATCCTTTTCACCGGATGG
>JAFGMP010000065.1 GCA_016927495.1 Candidatus Latescibacterota bacterium
ACAGAAAGGGGGCATGATTGAAATCGATTCATAAAAAAATCAGGGTAATTAACTTCATAAAATCGCTTATCCTAAAGCATATGCCTTAATAAGGGGGGTAGGGGGGATTTTTTGTCGCATGGCTTTGTCACCAGGCAGGATAATCGTCTATCATTCATATCGGTTATGCTTCTTTGGTTAAAAAGTCTAATTTCCCTGAATTTGAGTCTTCTTTAATTTGCTTATCCCATATTTCCCACTCCTTTTCAGCAAACCACCGCTTCAAATTGTTATATTCTTGTTGAGGTAATTCTTCAATTTCTTTTTTTATATCAGATAGCTGTACCATTTTTTTCTCCAGTGTTTCAACGGAATAATCATCCCGTTACTTTGGTAGTTCTTATTTCAGAATAGTGCTAATTTCTTTGTAATCGGTTTTTATAGATGAAATAATACGATAATTTGGTATTTATTGAAAATGCAATTGGAGTTTAACTTGTCTTTAACCGGTTGGGTTAAGCGCAAGCGAAACATAGTACTCGTTGAAGGATATGTCATATGCCAATATCATACTTATGACTCTATTGAGTTGCAGTATATGCTTGAAAGATAATATCCATTATATCGTCTAAGTATTTTTCGTCGTGATTTTTCTTCGGAGAAATGTGCATTTGATGGGTTATTTTTCCGTACCCATGAGTTTTCGGTATTACTTCAGTCAAATGCGAAGGATCTATGATTCGCCCAGTTGCCGAACGTAATAAAATTCGTAGAGCGTTGTTTCTTTTTTGTAAGGCAAGGTATGCGAAGTTCAGGGAGGTTTTATAAATAATCTCAGCATTTGTCGTATAGCGTTCAATTTCGTCGCTGATTTGAAGTATTCTTTCATTAATCTCAGAGAATAGTGCTCTAAGTTCTTTTGATACACCAGAAAGATGTTCATCAATTGATTTTGCTTTTTTAGGCTCTTTTATAATTTTTACTATGCTTGTTTTTCCGGTCAGCTTATTTTTAATCAATTGTTCGGGTTCTTCTTCCCTAATAATGGTCATAATTTCATTTTCGTAGTACCTATACTTCCAAAGTTCCGCATTCAGAGAAAGTGCAAGGCATTTGTCATCTATTGAGAATTCTTGAGCAAAACATATTATTCTTGGATTGGAAAAATCAATCTCTCCTTCGAAATTCGTAATATTTTTCCTAACCAGCAATTCGAATGAATCTGGATTTTGTCGAACCCAGGTGATGTAACGATTCGCTTGGATTAATTGTCCAATCTCCTTAATTTTTTTATACTCAATTACAACAGGGCGGTTCGCTTCGTCTATCGCCAGAGTCTCGATTCGTCCGTGTTTTTCAGTAATATATTCGTCTTTGATATACCGCAAGTTGAATAACTCTTCTAAATTACGGTCTATCAGCTCATGCAATTCCTTTTCATTTGAAAATTCTTTTTGACCTATCCGTTTTGCGGTTCCATTTTCAAATTTAAACAAAGGCATTACTATCTCCTTTGAAATGCATATAATGTCCGGTTTCAGTGGGTGCATGCTGTTAACGCCACTGAATTCAGCTGTTATGAAGATTTATCATAAACTTGTACACCAAAACTTTGAAAATCAATTTTTTCAAAGGTATCCATAAGGTATTTTAGCTTTTTTGTATACATTTTTCGATCTTCAGCATTGAGGTAGAAAATTTCTGAAAAATATTTCAGATCTCCATTATATGCATACCCAAAAAAAGACATCCAAGCAGAAAATAAACATATCATTCTTGGTGAAGAAGTTGCCTTTATTTCTTCAGGAGATAGCCCTTTATATATTATTAAGCTCCCATCAGTATACCAACAATCTTCAAAAATAAATGGATAATGGTTTTCAAACAAATAATCCCACAATTCCTTGACTGTTGCAACATTGGTTCTATTTTGATATGCTATATTTAAGCAATTCTTAATTTCCCCAAGCAATGAGTTTAAATCTTCAATTCGATCAGATAAATATTGAACTGGTATTGTAATCTTTTCCCCAATTTTTATATTTTCGACTTTTTGCCCCGCTTGTTTAAAGTAAGTATTATTTACAATTGAATCATTATGAATTAAGCAATTTCTACGCGCTAACATTTCAAGAATTCTTTCCCAGCGTTCATTTCCAATATCTACCTCAATACCCGTAAGTTCAGCAAGCTTTTTAATTTTTGTTTTGTTGTCTACATATGTTACTTTATCTAAAAACTTCTCTATCATATATTCATCAAGCCCTTTTAATCTAATTTTTTCTCTGTCGTTTTCCAGTATTTTCTTATCGAACTTTTGAAGCATTAAATCATATATTTCATCAGGTTTAGCATAAACATACTCTCGCACAGTATCTACAATAGCTGCTTCAAAATAACTAACAGCTAACGCTAATAGACTCTCTATAATTTGAGGCTTATCAATTTTGAATATGATTTTGCTTATTCCCTTGAGATTTTCAATCTTAGATGATAAATGACGTACTAAATTATCCTTAACAAGAAGGTTTGGTTTTATGGACATAACTGCCTCTTACATAATGACATTCAATATTCATACTGTATAATGCATTCTGTATAATTTATTACACAGCTATAGGTTGCTTCATAACACTCAAGCATTTCGTATGAGATATTTATTTTACCTGTTTATTTATGGTATATTATATACCCATGCACATTTTTTGGCTTCAGGATTTATAATACTCTTCATTGCAGGATATTACTCAAAAAGCCTATAAGTTTTTAAAGTCCATATATCGGAATCCTTATACCTTATCCTACTCAATTCTGGCTAAAAGGCTTCATTAAAAAAATATGCACAAATGAGATGACAGTATTACAGAATATTTTCATTTTGTTAGCCTGTCAAGCAAATAATTATTTTAATCCTACATTGCTATATTTGTCATGCCATTATCATCCCCCCCTCACTTCCTCTCCACACCCTCAAACCTGACCTTAACCGGATTGTTATACTCTTTTTCCGTTTTGATGACATATTCTTTGAACAATTCCGGGGTGTTATACACCGCACCTTCACTCCATGCGGCGAAAATCATGTATTCGTATGACAGGTCGTCGGTTAAAGGTATACGGAACGTGTGATTGCCGCCGAATCCCTTGAGATACCGGTACTGAGGATTGTACATGTCTTTCACCACAAGCGCGTTGCCGACAAAATCGACGACATAACTTTTGCCGTCGGGATCGTCCGGGTCGGAAAGTTCGTCATGCCCCATGGTTATGGCTATGTTGCCGTCCTGATAGCTTTCGAATTCCATGCCGTTCTTCCTGATGCCGCAGCCGAACATAACGCCGTCTTTGAGCGGGAAAAACTTCGTATAGTTCACCTTGCAGGTGGAATAACTCTGGTTTGTGTAGACCGTATAGAGCTGCTCGAGTTCGTAGAAACCGCTGCCGGAATTCCAGTTCATGGTTCTGGCCTTGATCATGCTTCTGACCGGGCCGTTCACAACCACCTCATAGGCGTACCGTGTGTCCACCATAGGGGGCAGATTCCAGCTTTTATTCTCACGTTTGTCCGCGTTGGGGGTATACCGCGGGCGCGATACGGAGTCGGCGAAAGCGGGAAACTCGAACAGGCAGATAGCGCCGCCGCCGAATGTTTCGGCGACACGCTGTATATCGGAACCGTAATCGTGGGAGGTGTACGATACGCCGTAACCGTCTAAATTATTTATACACAGCAGGTTCGACATAAGGACTCCCTTGCGCTTTCCGAATACATCGCAGGTGTCACGGTACCAGAGTTTCCAACCCACATGCGCGGATTCCCAGAACGGTATGAGATGGTGGCAGTAGCTGCCGATGGTCGCATGCGTTCCGTGCTCCATCCAGCCGCGCTGATTGAATCCGATGTAGAGATATATGGTTTTGCGTTCGTTGGCCTTGATGTCGGTCTGAAAATAGAGTTCGTCCCAGACACCGTCACGGTCGAGGTCATCCATCTGGTAAAAAAGCTGCTGTCCGTTGGTTTCCTCACGGATATGGTGTCCGCCCTGCTTTTTCATAACTTCTGCGGAAGGCATCGGCCGCGCCGGAAGCGAGGGATCGACCACGGTGACTCCCATTTCCTCGATATTTTTGAGCGGCACCTCGTCACGGGTTATCACTATCGGGCAGTCCTTCCGGTCGATGTCAAGCGTGTTGACCAGCGTGAGCTTGATTCGCGTCGTATGGGCATGATCGCCCTCGGTATACCAGCCGCTCTGAGCCGCGGCAATACCGGCAGTGAAAATCAGAAGCAGCATAAGTGAAAGATTCAGGCGTTTGTATAACTGCATATAAGGCACTCCTTTCTATCGTACATCACAGGCAAACAGGTGAGCTTTTCCGGCACCCCATGTCGCTTCCGGGACAAACCGTATGGCATTGGTTTTAACATTGAGCGGTGCACGGGCAAGCCGCAGGTAATTGTTGGTTTCGGTATATACCGTCGACCATGTCCCGTTTCCGTTTTTCGCTTCGATTCTGAATGATTTAACCAGTGTTTCGGGTACAACACGGCGTTCCATGTCGAGCGGATAGTTTGATCTCATGCGAATGATTCTGTTCAGGTCGCTGTCGAATATCAGCCTCATTTCATGTATCTGTTCGGATTGTTTGAACATAAACAGCAGCCAGCCGCCTAACGACAGATATACACCGTTATCCTCGTCACCTATGGGGCGGTCCCTGCCGTTGATAAGCACCGTCGGGTCGCCGTCCGAAGAACTGAGCTGTGCCTTACGGGTAAGTTCCGGGATTTCACGGTCGTTCCAGGGCAGATAACAGTCGTCATCCATGAGCGTCTGTTTGAGTTCGCCGATTCTTTTCTGATAAACTCCGCGGGGAGTCAATGAATCTCGCACCGCAATAGCCGCGGCGGTTCCCGCTGCCTGTCCCAAAGTCGCGCAGGTTGCCATCACCCTCGTTGCGCTCATGGCGGCATGACTTGCACTGATGTTGCGGCCCGCACAGAACAGATTCTCGATGTTGAACGAATACAGGCTGCGGTACGGGATGCCGAATGGCGAGGGCGCAAGATGAAATGTCGTGGGCTGACCGGGATATATGAAACCGCCGGGATTGTGGTCGTCCATGGTCCAGCCGCCGTAAGCGACAAGGTCATCGAATTTGCCCTCGGCACGGACATCGTTTTGAGTCAGAATATGGTCACCCACATATCTTCTGCTCTCACGTTTACCGGGGAGGAATCCGATCCATTCAAGCACCCAGTTATCGGCGCCGTGATCGCCGCGGTTTTTAATGTGATCCCAAATTCCGAACGCTATTTTCAAAAGCTCATCCCGCAGTTTCTCCGTATCATGTATGGAGTCGTCCTCGCCGCCCAGTTCGATCCACCAGAAATTGGTTGTGCGGACATCATGGTCACGGTTCGGTAAATCATCTTCGCTGTCATAGACATTAGCCCATTTCGGTGGTATAAACGTCTGCGGCCTGTCGGTTTCGCGTGCCTGAATCAGGCAGCTCATCCCCATGGTTTTTTTATCGGCAACCGGTGGTTCGATGTCCTCGTCGAATTCTTTTCGTGCCTCACGGCCGATGCGGAATTTTGCACCGGACAGGGGAGCGAGTATGGAATCACCCGAACAGTCGGAGAACAGGTCGGCTTCGATACGGTGCCGTGTTTCGGTGGTCAATTGCCAGGCATTGACAGCTCGAATCCGGTTTCCGTTCATCTCGATATCAAAACAGGTACAATTCAAAAACAAGGAAATATTAGGCTCGAATCTGACCTTTTCATAAAGAACGCTGTCCCAGATGTAATAGTTTGATAGCGGATTACGGTAACAGTTTTCAAGCTGGATTTCCTCGACAATACCGGTTTCACGGTTGTTTTTTCCATGCGCCCCGCAAATATGCATACGGATTTCACTCGAGGTATTGCCCCCGAGTACCGGCCTGTCCTGGACAAGCGCTACCTTTGCCCCGTGACGGGCCGTGGCGATGGCGGCGCACATGCCGGATACTCCGCCTCCTACGACGCAGAAATCAACGCGGTGATTTAGATCTTTCATCTTCAAACCTCAAAAAGTGTGTATGTATAAAGCGTATTTCAAATATTGATCAGACACGATACAGCAAAACAGACAGCTAAAGCAGTCTGCTGGTGTGGATGATATATACAACAGCATGCTTTAGCTTGCTGTTGCTTTTTGAAATCAATCAAAAATCCGGTTTCTCCCCAATTTATATAGATTAACATAAATTATAGCTTATAAACAAGTTTTTTTCACGCGTAAGCCGGAATATACATCAAATACCGATAAAGCAATTTTATGTTGTAACCATAATTTTGTACATTATATTGAAATTATAAAAAAACGTATTACACAATACATCCCGGGAGGAACGATGTTTAAAAGAAAGACTGCAACCTTTATAACACTTTGCATGCTTGTTCTCATGCCGGTTTCAATTGCCGCTCAGAGAAATCTGGATACCTATAAGCATGAAGCCGTCACCTGGCTCGAAAACAATGAGGCACAGTTTGAGACTGCGGCCGGAAAAATCAACGAATATGCCGAAACCGCATTCAGGGAACACAAATCGGCCAAACTGCTTGCGGATATGCTCGAAAAAAATGGATTTACCGTGGAACGCGGTGTCGCCGATATTCCCACCGCTTTTGTTGCAACCTATGGCTCAGGGTATCCTGTTGTCGGTATTATAGCCGAATATGATGCGCTGCCGGGCTTGTCGCAGAAACCGGGAGTCACCACAAAAGATCCTCTGGAACCCGGAAATCCCGGCCATGGCTGCGGCCATAATCTTTTCGGTGCCGGGAGTACTGCGGCAGCGATAGCGGCAAAAAATGTCATGAAGGATCACAACTTAAAGGGTACGATTAAACTTTTCGGCTGCCCGGCGGAAGAAACGCTTGCGGGAAAAATTTATATGGCCAAAGCGGGAGTGTTCGACGGCCTCGATATATGTTTTACCTGGCATCCGTCGTCTGAAAATGAGGCCAAATTGGCAAAAACGATTGCCATGAATAATTTCGAGGTGATTTTCAGGGGAAGAACCGCGCACGGCGCAGGTGATCCGTGGAACGGCAGAAGCGCCCTCGATGCGGTTGAATTGATGAATACCGGTGTAAACTATATGCGGGAGCATGTGAAACCGACGGTTCGTATCCATTACATGATACCTGATGGCGGCGAAGCACCAAATATTGTTCCGGATTATGCGAAAGTCTGGTATTTTGTGCGTGATGTCGACCGTCCCGGAGTCGATCACGTGTACAATCGGGTGTTGAAATGCGCCGAGGGCGCAGCTCTCATGACCGAAACCGAGATGGAGGTCAACCTGATAACCGGCTGTTATGAATACCTTCCGAACCATGTGCTGACACGGCTTCTCGATAAAAATCTGCGGTTTGTCGGTCCGCCGAAATTTACCGAAAAAGATCAGGAATATGCGAAGGAAATGCAGCGTAATCTGAATGTCCCAGAAAAAGGATTATCAGACGAAATTCCCGACTATGAAGATAAGGAAACTACCGGCGGAGGATCGACCGATGTCGCGGATGTAAGCTGGCTTGTCCCCATATCGGGCGAACTGAGTATAACGACAACACCCGCGGGTGTTCCCTGGCACAGTTGGGCTGTGGCATCGAGTTCTGGCTGCAGCGCCGGTTTCAAAGGCATGCATACGGCGGCTCAGACGCTGGCGACAAGCGCTATCGAGGCATTCATGAACACTAAAATCGTCGAGGATGCCAAAGAAGAATTTAAAGAAAAGACAAAAGATTTCATCTATACATCCGCTGTTCCACTGAACCAGAAACCGCAGTTACCGGAAGATTGACGGCATGCAAGTAAGTAAATCCTGAAATTATTATGGGATTTTTATATTTACCATGAAGCATGAAAAAATTTTATTATAAACTTCTACAAAGTGAAGGGTGAAAGTCCATATATTTGAACCCCCCTGTCCTTTGAACATCCCGTCTGTTAGGGGGACGCGGCAAAGCCGAGGGGGGTAATACCTATGATTGGTATTCTGCAAATAATTGTTTTTTTACTATCGCTTTTCCCTTTGTTTGCATTAATCGAACTTAACCTCCGGCGCAGTCTGCGCACCATCCGAAGCCTCAAACGTATCTTTTACGGTAAAATTGAACGCATTAGCTATCATATTAGCCGGAAATTTGCGGATAAACTGGTTGTAGGCTTTAACTGCTGTAATATATCGACCACGTTCAACTGCAATTCGGTTTTCAGTGCCCTCCAATTGATCCTGCAGCATAATAAAATTTTGGTTTGCCTTAAGATTGGGATAGTTTTCCACAACTACCATAAGCCGTGACAGCGCACTTGACAGCTCGCCCTCAGCCTCCATTCGTGCGGAAGGTGTTCCGGCGCCGCCGACTTTAGCACGTGCCTCGGTAACCTGAGTAAGCACTTCGTTTTCGTGGGAAGCATATCCTTTCACGGTTGCCACTAGATTGGGAATAAGGTCGAATCTGCGCTGAAGGACATTCTCGAGTTGTCCCCATGTACCTTTTATTTCTTCGTCCATGGTGACAATGTTATTATAAGTTCCTTTAATCCATGAAAAAACAGAAAATGCTACAATAAGTAAGATTACGAAAATAACCGCAAATACAATGAGAAATTTTTTCATATTGGTGTCTCCCTTAAAAATTTATTGACTTTTTTATTTGTCCTGCTGACCGGATTCTTCCATGGTATTTATACTGTTTGAGAGTTTATCAAGTTCCTCGACATAAAGATCGAATAATTTATCCGCTTCGGATTCATCAATTTTAAGTACTCCTTTTGCAACATTGTTTAGTTTCTTGAATAATGTTGAATCGAGTCCGTATTCCTGTGTTATTGCATCGAGAAGGCTTATGGTATCTGATGGCGCTTTTGTCACTTTCAGAAAGAGCGCACCTGAAAACAACAGTCTGAATGTGTTGAGCGAACGGTTGATAAGATCAATAAGAAGTTTTGTATCGCCGCGTACTGAAAGATATTCCGCCCGAAGATGAATAAGTTTGCCTTTAAGTTCCCGTTCGCAATGATTTCTTACGTCGCTTCTTTCGAAACTGAGATTTTTTAGCACATCCTCTCCTGAAATTACATGATATGCCGACTGCATATCCATAAATTCCAGCGGAAAGGTATCGAGTGACTGTGTTATATAATCGTTATCGAGAAAAAGCGGTGTGACTATTAATTGTTTACGCCATTTTTTCATATATTTTGAACACCGGGCAAGCTCACTCGGTGTGTTATCCTCAACCACAACCAGAAAGTTAATGTATGGTGTGTCCTTGTATGTTTCACCTCGTGCCGCCGGGCCGTACAATATTACCGAATTGAGGTTTTCCCCGAATGCCTCCTGTACGGCAGACAGAAACTCATTCGATATTTTTTGTAAATTTTCGCTTAAAGCGTTCATGGTGTCTCCCTGATTATACTATCATATATATTTCTATCGCGCTTATCCGTGTGTATCCGTGTCTAATAGTTCTTTTTAACTGTATTCAGTTATCAGAATCCGCCGGATGCTCCGCCACCGCCTGAGAATCCACCACCGAATCCCCCAAATCCGCCGCCGCCAAAACCTCCGCCAAAGCTGCCACCGCCAAATCCACCGCCATAATGCCGCCCTCTGCCGCCACTCAGCATACTGCCTATAAGCAGGCCGGTCAACAGTCCTCTTCCGCCGCGTCGACTGGCGAGTAGCATAAATATAATGAAAAACACTATTATATTAATAATCGGCGCCGGGCTGTTCTTTCTTCGAACTACCTGTCGTTGTTCGACAGGAACAGAAACCATGCCATCGAGGGATACGCCTTTATCTTCGGCTATGATTGATGCTACAGCGATGGCTCCATGGGTTACTCCCGAAGTATAATCGTTATCCTTAAGGTAGGGCACCATGTAACGGTCACGTATCTGTCCCGCACGCGCATCCGTGATAACCGGTTCGAGGCCATACCCGACCTCTATTCGCAATCGCCGTTCCTTTACCGCAACAAGAATAAGTATGCCATCGTTACGTTCCTTCGAACCGACGCCCCATTCTTTCATGAGTTCCACAGCATAGGTACTTTCATCGAGGCCGCCCATATCCTTAACCACTGCGACAGCAATCTCGACCCCGGTTTTTTCCTTAAAAGCCCTCAGGAAACTTTCGAGCTTATTTTTTTCATCTGTGCTGATAACTCCGGCAAAATCATTAACATAACCGGATGGTTTCGGGCGCTTCTGAGCTTCGCTGTGCGGTGGGTGCAGCATCAGCAATAGTAAAAATAACAGCGGGAATATTTTCTTTATCATGAGACCTCCTCAAATATCGGTAGTCATTTCATTTTTATTACGAGGCACGGATCTACCGGATACCTTCCGAACCGTTCACCATAGACGGCAAGTCCGCCCGATTGATCTGTTGACTTGTCGACTGCAAGCTTTACCCTGAGCGCTTTTTCCGCAGCCGCCTGATTAATAGGTTCACCGGTGAATGTTACCTTCACAAGATATCCGTAGGAACCTGCTTCGCTGAGTGAGCCGTCCTCTTTTTGGTTAAGCCATGAGAGAATGCCGCGATGATCAGCGGGATCGTTTTCAAGATTTATCGATGTATTTCCAGCGCCGTTGAGTGTAACCGTAACTGTGCCCGGATGACGTGTGTTATCAGTCATGGGATAGGAATTGGGATTGTGTCCCGGATCGATTCCTTTTGTGGTTACATCGGCAATCGACTGGCGTACAAATTTCTCATGCATGTCCTTTCCCTGAACCTTACGGGCCGATAATTCGGCAATGAATTCAATTTCAGCCACATCTTCCGGCGCGATATTTTGCGGCCATGGGAATTCATACTCAAAAAAACCGGCGCCGGTTCCCCACACTTTGAGGCCATCGAGTATCGATTTTTCCTTGACCGACCACTGGCTTTTTGAAAAAGCGTCGGGTGCAAGTCTGAGTATTACCGAACCATCGGTTGATGACTCTTTACGTTCCGATTTTTCCTGGTTTTTAACACGTACTGGCATAAAATTATGGTGAAGCTCTTTACCGCTTTTATCCTGAAGAACTGTGCAGAAAAATACAAGACATTCCTCGTTTGGAGCTTTCAATGTAACCGGTGGCAGATCGATAAGCGTATACGGTTTTGCTTTGACGGTGAATTGCCCGGCATAGTATTGGGTGTGCTCCCCAAGCCTGTTCCAGCCGTGGAGCGTTGTTTTAACCGACAGTTCTTCAGGAACTGAGGCCTTCATAAACGATGCCTTTATGGGCACAGTGAACGCTGCACCCGGTTTCATCTGTGTTTTGAAATCTTCGCCAGGAATCAGATAAATAGAGCTGTGAAAATCATTAATCGTCATTCCGGGGCAAAGCTCATCGAGCCCGAAATCTTTCAACGTCCGGTCAAACCGGTAATATCCGTTCCATTCGTTAATGACATCGTGGAATTCAGTGAACAGGAATCCGCATATTTTTGGCCGTTTACGGTATTCATTGAGCATGATATGGTATTCATAAGCGATATCCACATCTCCGGTTCCCATGTTATATCCCCATACATTTCCGCATTCCGAATTCATCATCGGAATATCGGTCTGAAAATATGGCTCGATATAGTTCCATTTCGATCCGGGATAGGTGTTTTTTACCACCATGTCCATGTATTCGGCCCACTTATAGCCCGGAATATATGCATGCCAGGAATTTATGTCGGATTCGACATGCCAGCGGCGGCCCTGATCGGGTGAATTGTCCTCGACAAGACGTGTCGGGTCGATTTTTTTCACCTTTTGATGCAATGATTTCACCCATTTTTGTGTCTCGGGCCAATATCCATCCACCGTTTTGCCGTCTTTATCAACTTTTCTTGATGTGAGTCCCCATGACTCATTGAATAGCACCCATGAGAAAATGGAAGGATGATTATAATCACGGTCTATCTGATTGAATGCGGTATATTCCCAGTTTTTACGGCCATATTCATTCGGTTCCCCTCCGATATTGGGGATGTCGGCCATAATGAGAAGACCGAGTTTGTCTGCCCAGTAAAGCTTACGGGGCATTTCGGTTTTTATATGGATACGGATCGTATTCAGTCCGATTTTTTTTGCACGTTCGATTTCCCCGCGCAGAAAATCATCGCTCGGGAATGTGTAATATCCCTCTGCATGATAAGCCTGATCAAGTGTCATGTTGAGGTATATTGGTTCGTTGTTCAGGGTGACATACATGTCTTTGGTTCCAGGCAGGTGCGCCATGCCGATTTTCCTCATGCCGAAGTAGGTATGCACAGTGTCCATCGCCTCACTTCCGGAAACGATTGACACTTCGACATTATACAGATAGGGGTCATCGAGTGTCCACAGGTGAGCTTCCGGTATGGGAACAACAAACGACAGAGATTTTTTTGATGACGGAATCGGTTTTTTGATTTCGCCGATTGCCGGATTCTCGAACTTTATAAACAATTCGGCATTCATCTGCGGCACTTCCGATAAAACCACATCCACTTTTACCTCGTTTTTATCTATGTCGGGTGTGAAATGTGCTTTCGTTATGTGAGATATGTTTCGGGCTTCGAGATACACAGTTTGCCAGATGCCCTTTGCTTCGCCATAAATCTGTTTGCCCACGAGCCGGCTGCTTGTGGGTTTATCCTCGACTTTGAGCACAAGACGGTTTTTTCCGCGTTTGGCAAGAAAATCGGTAAGATCGAATTCAAACGGAGTATAACCTCCCTCATGCGAACCAAGAAGTTCCCCGTTCAGCCATGCGGTTGTCACACAGTCGCATGCGCCGATAATAAGGAATACCCGCCGACCGGACATGTCCCGTGGAATATCGAGGTCACGGGCATACCAGCCGACATGAACATCCTTCCTGCCGATACCGGATAAAGGCGATGCCCAGGAAAACGGCACCGTGATACTCTGTGGAAAGAATGTTTCGCCGTTTTGCCAGCCGTCCGACTCGCCGGTATCCAGGGAATCAAGAGAAAAATCCCATTGCCCGTTGAGGTTTATCCAGTTATCACGATGAAAATCCGGCCTCGGATGTTCGGGAAGAGGGATTGAAGCAGGCGCTGTCACTTTTTGTTTTCCGCAGCCTGTATTAGTCATAGTCGATACAAATCCACACAATACAAAAATTAAAAAAACGGCGCATGTACTCCACTTCATCACTTTTCCTTTCTTACAGGTTTAGAATGTTACTATGCATAGCAAAAGGTACCTAAATCACAGCAAACAGTCAAGAATAATGGCATGAAGTACTATCCTTAATACAAATTTTTAACGGAAATTATTCACTGTTTTCTCCTTAAAAAGAATAGGCAGAAGGCACAGAGGCACAAAGGCAGAAGGGAAACAGTTCAAAGTTCAAAGTTAAAGCCAGAAACAAAGGTTGATATTTTTGTAGGGGCGAACGGTGTTCCCCCTGAAATGTATAGACGCTCAGCCTGTAGGGGCAACTCCCTGTGGTTGTCTTGTTTTGTGTCTGCTTTGTTTAAACTTCAAAGTTGCAACGTTCCCTTGTTGAAAAGACTGTCTGAACCGCAGATAACCATGATTAAATGATGGCCATGATTTGTCTTTTTTCGATTAACACCGCTTCACATTACACATCCTTCTATGCTACTACACTGCTGCGACGCAATACGACTATCTTTGTGCTTAACAACCGCCGCCGTAAACATTCAGAATCGGAGTAATGCCCGAGGGTGAAACATCGAGAATCAGCCATTCTTCACTTTCATAACCACGGTTACGGATTATCCAGTAGGAGCGTCCATCCAGCATCAGTATACCAAGTGGAATATCAGGCGACAAATACATCATTTCATGGTCATAAATTTTGAAATTCTGCCTGATAAATGATAACTCATTGTTACTATCTTTTAGAATCCATCCATCGAAATATGAGATGCACGGATTTGAACGGTTATCTTTATAGTCTTTCTTCGCTTCCACATAATAGATAAAACCGCCATCCTGAAGCGTTTTGTTTCGAACGATTGAAATCAGTTCGGTTTTCACGGCGTTTCGGTCGGTGTCGGTAACGGGATGATTTTCGGTGTACTCCGATATGGCAATGCTTGTTTCGATTATCCGGTATATCTCGCGGTATTCATCTGATTGTGTACCCGGTATTTCCATATTAAATCCGGTTAATGCTGCTGTTGTTGCCAGATAAAGATCATGTGCCAGACGATAAAAATCTCCCATTGTACCCACATGTTCTTTTTTTGATTCTTCACCAATTAAAGCCCATTTCAGCATACAATAGGAGAATGCAAGTGAGAGTTTTGTTATGTGTATTGTTTCAGTGACACCATCCGGATGTAAAATATTCCACCCTTCAGGAATTTTTTCGAGCGGCTCATGCCATGTTTTGGGGATTTCGTGCAATTTATCATACACTATATCTGGCTGAGTACTGCCTGGTCCGCTGTAATCTCTCTGAGGCCAGGGATTTGTCCATGTTTCGCCGTTGTATACGGCAAAAGGCATGACAATACCGTTTGAGTCGGCAACTCCGATCATAAAAGGCATTTGTTGCTGGGCAATCAACACCGAATGTGAACTCAGTAATAATAAAATAAAACAACATTTTATTTTCCACATAACTATATCTCCTGACCGGTTAAAAACTCCTTAATCAAATACCGTCGGCAATGTATTGTCCTCTGCAAAAGCCCTGACATCATTAAGATGCCGTTCACCGGTACGTTCCCATGACAGCGGAGGCAGGTTATCGAAACTGAAAAAGTCGACGGCGCTGGTTTCATTGCTTGTCCGGGCTTCTCCTCCGGTAAGTTCGCACAAAAATACTATTTTATAGGCATGGTAGAACTCAAGAGGTGTACCGCTCCTGTTGTTGTCATAAACTCCTACCACATTGACCGGTTTGACCTTGTAACCGCTTTCTTCCCAGACCTCACGGGCGGCGACATCGGAAGGATAATCGCCTACATCGGCCCAGCCTCCGGGCATACACCAGAGACCATCCGACCGTTCCCGAACCAGAAGGATTTTGCCGTTGTTCACAACAGCGCCCCGTATGTCGACTTTCGGTGTCGCATATCCGGGTTGTATTTTAAAGTTGTCGACTATAGGTTTGTTTTCAATGCCGGTATTATTTTCAACTATTTCCGCTGCTATCTCCATAAGACGGGTGTATCGCTGTGTATCATATTGCGATTCGCAGTAATGAAGACCTGTTTGACTTATCGCCTGAATTTCCCGTGCCCATAAAAGCCACTGAGGAACATTTTTTTCTGTCATACTATTACCGTTATTTCCCTTTATCTTTATTTCCGATACTTTTTCTTGTCCGTTCTATCAATTCGTCAAAATAATGCTCGAGCGAAGCATTACGGGTGCGTACATTATTGATGACATTTTCTCCCCATGTCACATAATCGAGTTTTCTTTTGGCAGACCAATGCACCGGTGGTGAATCGACAATATCTCTGATATTACTTATTTTATCGGCATACTTTATTAAACCGGCTTTCCGTGACAATACCGGTGCATGATCGATCTGATTCTGCTTTCTGAT
>JAFGMP010000066.1 GCA_016927495.1 Candidatus Latescibacterota bacterium
CTAGTTATCCTTGTTCAACAGCGCCCGGATTTCTTTTAATTTTTTTTCTGAAATGAATTCGTTTTTGATTATATACGATACAAGATCATCTTTAGAACCTGCGAAAATATGGTTGACAAAGTTTCGCATAGCGTTATTAATCGTTTTTTCCTTGTTTACCAGCGGATAATAAATATAGGTACGGTTTTCAACATCATAACCAATTGCTCCCTTTTGAACCAGTTTCCTGAGAAGCATTTGAACCGATATATGTTTAATCGGTTCAGTTTCATTTATAGCATCCGTAATCTGCTGAGCTGTGGCATGTTTTTTCTCCCACAGTACCCTCATCACTTTCATCTGTTCCTGCCCGAACTCCAATTCCGTCATCCGAACCTCCAAAAAACAAACACCAGTTTATAAACCCCTGTTTATTTACAAAGGTAAATTTATCTTATTTTTTTATTTTGTCAAGTGTTTTTTTCAAATATTTTTCAATTAAGTGATCGTTATCACAATATTTATACTGCTGATGTTGTATTAATTGACATACGGGGTATGCTCCGGTGCATTATCACTAATAAAACATATGAATAGAAACCACCATTGCCGCATACTCCATGTAGATTCTCCTAAAAAAAAAGCACCCGGTAAAGCGGGTGCTTTTTTATAATACAGCATGTAATCATTATTTTTGTTTCGATACTACAAACGTATATATTTCAGTTGTCGCCGGCGCCGGATCAAGCTTCATCTTCCCGGTCAGATTATCTCCATCCAGTTCAGCGGAAATTTCACATAAGCTGCTGCGTCCACGCTGATTTGCACGTGTGGATAATTTTATCGAATGTGAAGAAAATTGAGAAGGTTCCGCATTAACCCGTACTTCCGGGCTTACATTACTACGTTTCAAAACAAACGATACTTTTCCGGCAAACTCACTGATGGTAAGCTCTGCAGGGCTATCAACAGTTTTTGAGCTATTAGCATAGCCTGTTGTCATTGTTCCGGTATATGTACCGAGCCACTCGGCAAGCACCGGAGAGACGGTCGATTCGGTATTCTGCCGTGTTCCCGAAGAACCGACCTGGACAACGCCGCATCCGGTATGTACTGTCAATGCTACGAGGAAAAACGTTAAGACAAGCGTTAATGACTGCTTCATGATAAAGCACCTCCCGTAACGGATCATTTCATTAACATCATCTTGCTTGAATATATGCCTCCTGCCGTTTTTATATAATATAAATAGTTCCCGCTTGATACGGCAATTCCGTTTTCATCGGTGCCATCCCAGACAACGGAATGATAACCTGCCGGAATGCTACCAGAGACAAATTCACGGACTTTTTGGCCGGTCGTATTATAGATGACCAGTTCGGTAAATCCTGACTGCGGTAATGAGAATTCAATTGTCGTGGCAGGATTGAACGGATTGGGATAGTTTGAGCATAAAACAATGTTCTTGGGTATTTGAGCATTTATACCGGTAGGACTCATAAAATCATCGGGATTAAAATCACTGACAAAAATATGTTTGACGTCTCTGTAATCATCCTCGCCCTCGATTTTTTCTTCATATCTGAGGGTAAAAGCTATTTTGGTTCCGTCGGGTGACCATACCGGATTCCCAATACTCCCGTCGATATCAGGAAAAACCTGATATGTTTCACCTGTTTCACTGTCGTAAACGTACAATCTATTGCTTTCGAGTTCAACGTATAATACCCAGCGACCGTCGGGAGATGGATACGGAGGTGCAGGGAATGTAACCGAAGGATACAACCGTGTGTGGCCACTCCCATCCAATGGAATTTTTAATAAATAGCTCTTGGTGGAGTTGGATGCAACGATATATGAATCATCGGGGCCGAACCAGAATTCCCCGGTTGAATAATCCGTAACGTATCGCGTTTCACCTGACTCAGTATCATACAAAGCGATATGCCCGTAATGTTCTGCATTCTCCGGATCTGTTACTTTACGATGATCATTGTCTGTGTACGCAAAATATTTACCGTTATGACTGAAGAGCCCGTTTCTTGCTTCCTCAACCAGTGTACGGGCTTCACCGGTCTCTATGTTAACCGCCATAAGGACAGGAATCAAATCTTTCATCGACCAACCCATTGAACTATCAGTTATACTGAGGTTGACAGTGGTTCCCCTGTCTTCGTCTATCAGTTCTTTGACAAAAACCACCTCCCTGCTATCGGGTGTAAAGCCGCATATCCCAATATATCCTGTCGTGAGATAGTACCCTTCGTACTCGATGTATTCACAATACAGAGGAACAGGCTCTCCGCCGCTTGCAGGAACAACCCAAACACCGGACGGATCTCTTAACATTTCGGTGCAGGCTATCCAATTCCCATCCGGCGACCACACCGGATCGTCCTGGTATTGCTGAAGTTTTTTATATTCTCTGTACAGTATCCAGTCATCGGTAGGTTTGGAATAATCAAAGCCAGTCGATGCAGTGTCCGAAAGCAGCGTCACCGGGTCAAAAGCAAATTCTATGAGCTTTTTACCATATGTCGTATCAATACCGGAATCCTGAGCGAAAACGGACATGGCATACACTGATAATGCAAATGTGAGCAGATAGATTATGACTGATTTCATAACATCAAATTCTTTATCTGTTAAAATGCATTAAAAAATTCCCGATTAACACAATTATAATTCTATAATATGCAAACAATATCTACCAAAGTAAACAACTTTGTCAAGCTATTATTTGCTCTACATTACTTACCAAACAAGCAAGTTGTTAGTTGTTAATCCGAATAATTCATGAACCCTTTTTTCTACTGATGACAAACCCTATTAATTATATATCTTGTCATTCTGAGCGAAGTGAAGAATCTCGTTTTTTTTCTTCAGACTCTTCGTTGCACTCAAAGTGACGGTCGACGGATCATAGTGACATTCCTTAAAGTGCTTTGTCCTGAAAATTCTTTTTATCAATTATTCGGGTTAACTGTTTAAGGTGAAAAATTACAAGTAAAACATCTGTGAAATATTAATTAAATTTATTTAAAACTGTATTATGTATTCCGTATTATTCGGTTTAAGATTTCTCAACTCTTTGTTTCATGCATTCTTATTTCATCAACAGCATTTTAACAGTTTGTGACTCTTTGTTAGTTTCCAAACGACAAATAAAGATACCACTTGATACTGCATTGTCATTTTCATCAGTGCCATCCCAAACAACGGAATGGAATCCTGCTGACATGGTATCCGAGACAAGTTCACGGATTTTCTGACCGGCTATATTGTATATAACCAGTTCGGTAAATCCTGAGTGCGGTAATGAGAATTCGATTGTCGTGAATGGATTAAACGGATTGGGATAATTACCGAAAATTCTGATTCCGGATGGATTTGATTTTTTCGATTCAACTAAGGTCGTATCATCCGGTATGTATCGTGACAAACCATTTGACGTTCCGAACCAAAGCGAGCCGTCATGCCCTTCTGCAATAGCTCTTACACTAATTCCGGCAAGACCGTCTTTCGGTGTAAGATGTACCCGGTTAATTCCATCATATGAAACCAAACCGTCATCATACACCGAACACCACAATTTCCCATTACGATCAAACATGAGTTCATGCAGATCATATTCCTGATCCTCTGTGACCCATGTATTACCGTCAAACCGTAACAATTTTTTATAAAATGAACTTATCCACGGCATACCGTCAGAATCTATCGCCAATGAATATAACTGCGAAGATGGCAGACCATCATTTTCAGTATATACGCTGAAAGAAACACCGTCATAACAGGTGATTTCTCCATATTGTGATTCATACCATATCACATTATCGGGAGCAAATGCGAAGATTTGACTCTGTATCCATTGTTCAGCATCAAAGGACAGGACTTCCTGCCATTGTCGGCCATCGTGACGATAGATACTCCCGGTATCCGAACACCATATATCACCTGCGGGACTTACACCGAGAAGATGAATTTTACTCATATCTACTATGTCATCTTCCGTATAACTTATCCAAGAACTTCCGTCAAAAAAACATAAACCGGCATTATAACCGCTTGCATTCATTTGCGCCCAAACCTCACCGCCGGGTAGAACAAACAGAGATATGGCATAATTTCCCGAAAGTCCGTTTTCTGTCGTGAATGTATCCCAGTTTTTCCCATCGAACCGCGATATACCATTACCCCATGTTCCTACCCAGACTGTGCCGTCATTACCGATATCGAGCGAACGAACACTGCTTTGCGCCATTTCGTTTTCGGTTTTGAAGGTAGTCCAGCTATCACCGTCATATCGGCATAATCCGTTAAGAGTTCCCGCCCATACTACACCGTCGTTATCGACAGTTACCGCATTTACATGATTATCCGGCAGGCCGTCATCGACCGAGTATGTTGTCCATCCATCACCATCATATTTCGCCAATCCGATATTTATTTCGGGATCACCGGCATACCGGGTAAACCAGACGGCAGCCCAGACATCACCGTTTGGTGCGACCGCTGCCGACCGAACATGAGCATTTTTGAGACTACCACTCATGGGAACTACCATCCACACCGATCCGTCATAACAGGACAACCCCTCGTACGAGCCAATCCAGACGGCACCGTCAGGCGAAGCGGCAATCGATCGTATTCCATTCAATGCGAGATTTTCATCATCGGGCAGTGCCGTCCATTTCCCATTGTCAAACAATGAAACGCCATTATACGAGGGACCGCCAATATTCGCTGCCCAAACGACACCGTCAGGTGTTACGGCGATAGAATAAATAGTATTGCTAACAAGTCCGTCATCCCGTGTAAACGTATTCCATATATCGCCGTCATAGCGTGATATACCCCATCCTGAAAAAGCCTGACGGGTAGAAGTACTTACCCAGACAGTTCCGTCTGGAGTCACACCTACCGCCAATGCGCCATCGAGGGGCAAACCATCCGATTGGTAATAACTTGTCCAGTTGTTGTCGTTATATTTCGACACACCATCATAGGTCGCCACCCATACATCACCGTTTGGCGCGATTCTGAGGGAATTGATACCGTTGCCGGATAAACCGTCACTTGTGGTGAATTTTTTGCAGGACATGTCGGTTTTATCCCAGCGAACGACTCCGCCGAGAGTACCGCACCATACATATCTGTCATCCACAGCAATATCCTGAACATCATTCCCGTTGGTGAAAGTAGTCCATGTACCTTCGGCAAAAACCGGAAATACCAACATAAGCAAGAGCACATTAAAACTTGCAATTTTAATAATCATTTTCATGTAATTTATCCGGTGATGTCACAGCATATATCTTTAAAAGTATGATGAAAAAATCGATATATAGTTTGACTATTTAAATCACCCTGTTATTAACCTCATGAACTATGACATACCACCCACCATTCCGGATCTCACCCACGCGACATAAGTCTTTGTTAAACTTTATGTTATAGGCGCGCTCCCCTCTCTTTTTAAGAGAGGGGTCGGGGGTGAGTTCAAAAAACAGACGGTAAAAACAACACCCTTACTGTATTGTTCTGAAATTAACCGGACAGTTTTTCACCATGCTTTTAACATAGCAAAAATCGCACCGAAGCCTGAAATTATTGTGTTATGGAATGTTTTCGAAAAAAATGACAAAATAAGATAACGGAAGTGTCCGGTAATGAGACATATGTTGTCCGAAACCGGACAGATGTTTTGTTTGGAGAGAGTGTATAACCAGTAAATTACTTTTTCTGCTGATACATAATCCCAAACAGAATTCAACGGAATGCTCATCGATTTCTCCATCAAATCTTTTGACTCTACACGCTCAATGCCCTATATTCACTCGTACCATATTCAGAAAAAAATTCTACCAAAATACTAGTTACTATAGAGGGGGTAACCGTGGTAAGACGAGTCACCATAAGCGCCTGTGCCGGAATACATGACAGCCGGGGCGAAGGAATAGAAAAGGATGCGCTCGATCTCGGAGTAAAAGGGATTTCGAAGGTCAAAGTCAGCGATGTGTACCTGTTCGAGGGGGACATCACCGAGGCAGACATCGACCGCATCGCCAAAGAACTGCTCACCGATTTTGTGACACAGGAATACCTGATCGACGATATGCCGAAGGACGAAGGCCATGTTATCGAGGTTGCATACAATCACGGCGTTATGGATCCTGTCGAGGGTTCGATATACAAAGCGCTCAGGGATATGGGTATAACATCGGTCACCGGCGCAAAAACCATGAAGCGGTATGCCATTCAGGGCAATAACAGTGTTGAGGAACTTGAGTTGATTGTCGACAAGCTGCTGGTCAACAAAATCATTCAGCATGTTGCGGAACCGGGCGAAGAAGCTTTTCTTCATGCCAAACCGGTCGAGGGAGTCAACCGCATCGAAATCGATCTTCTGGGTCTGGATGACGACGGCCTTGTCAATCTGTCCCGTGACCGTTTTCTGTCGCTCAACCTCGAAGAAATGCGCACCCTCCGGGATCATTACAAAAAAATGGACCGTAACCCCACAGATATAGAACTGGAAACCTTTGCGCAGACCTGGAGCGAGCATTGTGTACACAAGACATTCCGTGGCATTATCAACTACAACGGCGAAATCATCGACAACCTGCTCAAACAGACGATTGTGAAAGCCACCCGGGACATTGACCATGAAATGTGTGTCAGTGTGTTCGAGGATAACGCGGGTGTCATTAGGTTTGACGATACCGATAACATAAATTTCAAGGTGGAAACACATAACTTTCCCTCATCGCTCGAACCGTACGGCGGTGCGGGAACCGGTATCGGTGGTGTCATCCGTGATGTGCTCGGAACCGGCCTCGGCGCAAAACCGATCATGAACACCGATATTTTCTGTTTTGCCCCGCCGGATATGCCGCTAAGCGATGTACCTCCGGGAGCGCTGCATCCCCGCAGGATCATGAAGGGAGTGGTTTCCGGCGTCCGTGATTACGGCAACAGAATGGGTATACCGACATCGAACGGATCGGTAATGTTTGACAAGCGGTACGTGGGCAATCCCATCGTGTACTGCGGTACACTGGGAATTATGCCGAAAGAATGCTCTTTCAAGAAAGTGTCCGATGGCGATGTGATCGTTCTTATCGGCGGCAGAACGGGACGGGACGGTATCCACGGTGCAACGTTGTCCTCGACAGAAGTTACCGAGGAAAGCGAAACGACATCATCCCATGCGGTGCAAATCGGTAACGCTATTCAGGAAAAAAAGGTTACTGATACACTGATTCTGGCTCGTGACCGCGGGCTCTATTCCGCGCTGACCGATTGCGGCGCCGGTGGGCTTTCGAGCGCTGTCGGAGAAATGGGCGAACATACCGGCGCTGTGGTCGACCTTGAAAAGGTACCGCTGAAATATGCCGGACTTCAGTACTGGGAAATATGGGTGTCCGAAGCACAGGAACGTATGGTACTGGCTGTCCCTCCCGACAAAGTGGACGAACTGCTCACGGTATTCGATGCTGAGGATGTCGAAGCGATAGTCATCGGCACATTCACCGGAAACGGTACACTGACACTCAGATACCACGGCGTTACTGTCGGTGAATTCGATTGTGCTTTCCTGCACGGCGGAGTTCCACGACTCGAACGGACGGCCACATGGGAACGTAAGCAGTATCCCGAACCGGATTTCCCCTGCCCGTCAAACCTCGGCGAACCTCTGAAAAAGATACTCGGTGCATGGAATGTCTGTTCCAAGGAATGGGTTGTCCGCCAGTATGACCATGAGGTTCAGGGCGGAAGCGTGGTGAAACCTCTTACCGGAGCATCGAATGACGGCCCCTCGGATGCATGCGTATTACGTCCCAAACTTGGCAGTAATCGCGGTATTGCAGTATCGAACGGCATCAATCCTAAATACGGCGTTATCGATCCTTATTATATGGCAATGTCAGTCATCGATGAAGCGCTCCGACAAATTACTGCAGTGGGCGGAGATATACGGAAAACAGCGCTCCTTGACAATTTTGCATGGGGCAATACAACTATTCCCGACCGTCTCGGAGATCTCGTACGGGCTTCATGTGGGTGCTATGATGCGGCAGTCGGTTTCGGGACACCATTCATTTCGGGCAAAGACAGCCTCAGAAACGAATTTATTTATGGTGATCAGGTCATCAGAATACCTTCGACACTGCTTATCAGCGCGCTCAGTGTTATGGAGGATGTGACCAAAGCGGTTACCATGGATTTTAAAGCGCCGAAACATGCAATTTTGGTTGTCGGGCTGACCAAAGATGAGATGGGAGGTTCACACTACTGGGATATAAAAGGATTTACAGGTAATAGTGTACCCGATGTTGATGTCGATAGCGCCAGAAAAACCATGATTGCCCTTCATGAAACGATGGACAAAGGACTCGTTCTTGCCTGCCACGATTGTTCAGAGGGCGGCATTGGCGTTGCGATTGCAGAAATGGCATTCGCCGGCGAGGTTGGCGCGGCTGTCGATCTGACTCAAATCCCGGCCGAACCGTGTATGCGTGATGATCACATCCTGTTCAGCGAATCTAATTCACGGTTTATAATTGAAGTCGTGAACGAACAGGTGGTTGATATAATGGAAATTCTGAATGGTATACCTTGTGCAAAAATTGGCACAACGACAAACACCAAACAGCTTCAGGTAAAAAATGCAAACGGTATTTTAATCGAAGAAGATATATTCGAACTCAAGGAAGCCTGGCAGAAACCGTTGCGGACTGTTTAATTTTTTATCCGTGTTTATCTGTGTCCATCCGTGGCTAAAAATGATATTAATCAAAACATCAGCGTTAATAACAATTATTCTGGTTTTATCAATGATGTGTGCTTCTTCTGTTTATGCGGAGAAAATCATCCACGGCGCTGTTACCGATGCGGAAACGGGAGAGGCTCTGCCGGTCGCACATATTCAAATATCCGGTACACGAAGCGGAACCATCACAAACGACAACGGGAACTACAGTCTTGAAATCGAAACCGTACCGGCCGAAATTCAAATAAGCTATATCGGCTATACATCCAAAAGAATTACGATCACCGATGATTCACCGGAAGAACAGAATATAGCATTGACTCCCAGCCCGGTATTACTGGATGAGGTTGTGGTGTCATCGGAAGATCCGGCAGTACGGATCATGAAGGAGGTCATACGGCGTAAGCAAATCTGGCGTAAATCTCTGGAAACATACAAGGCTGATGCATATACCCGTATCATTCTGGCAAATGACACAACCATAGTATCGATCGCCGAAAGTATTTCCGAAATTATCTGGGAAAAGCTCAAAGGCCCCCGTGAAATAATCAAGGCAAAGCGTCAAACAGATAATATGACTCAGGATCAGAATTTTGCTTCGGCAAGAATGGTTCCTAATTTCTATGATGATGATATTAAAGTGGTCGGTTATAAAGTCATAGGGCCGACACATCCGGATGCCCTGAAATATTATGAATTCAGGCTTACCAGAAAACGGAAAATCGATGAATCGATTATATATGACATCTTTGTTACACCTAAAAGTAGATTCCAACCTTCATTTGTAGGAAATATATTGGTGCTGGATGAAGAATATGCAATGATAGAGGTCCATCTCAAACCCGGCGATTCCATCCTCTTCCCCATGCCGATAAATGACCTGAAGGTAACGTTTACCCAGCAGTTCAGTAGCTTCGGAGGCGATTACTGGCTGCCTGTGGATGTTCGAAACGAAGGAAAGATCAATATCAAGCTGCCGGGTATTACTTTCCCGACAATAATATACCGTCAACTTACACGACTGACCGATTATCAGGTTAATACCGTACAAACGGACTCATTGCTTGCAAAAGAAAGTAGCAAGGGAACAATTACAATTGCAGCAAGCGACGAAAAGGTTTCGGTAACAGCAAGAGATGGTGAAAATACCGCAAGGGATGAGTCATCGAAAACCAGATCAGACAGTATTTTTACTGCAAAGGAAGCGGATATTGTCCCTTTTACGGATGATGAAGAAAAGGCATACAGCTCCATAGACAGCACCATGACAATGGAAAAGGCGTTCAAACCGTCGGGATTCCTTGTACGTATATTAGATGATGAAGACAAAGAAGAGAATACGGACAGTAAATCGGCACGCAATAAAGGTGTTTCAAACATTTTCTCAATAGTGACACCCCAGTTGGGTTTTAACAGAGTCGATGCCTTTCATTTTGGTTTAAAACACAAAAAAACGCTAAAAAAACGTTTTACCTACGAGGCTGTCGGAGCATACAATACAGGTTCCGAACTCTGGTCATACGGTGGTGAAATCAGATATGACCGGGGAAAAGGCACTCCATGGTCAGTCGGACTTGGCGGAGAACTCGGAACAGATACCAGATACAGTTCGCATACTTACCCGGAATATTTGATCAGCTTCCGAACAATTATCGGAAGTACCGATTACTATGATTATTACCGTAACAAAAAATGGTATGCCGATTTTGGTTACCGTTTTCACAGATTCCGAACCGATATTTCAACAGGTATTAATATTGAACACCATACATCTCTTGAAAAAACAACGGATTATAATATTCTATACAGTAACAAAAACCAACGTCCCAATCCGACTATTGATGATGGCAGGTTACGGTCTCTTGAACTGACTCTGAAGTATGGGGGGGAGCATGTACCTGCCGGATTATTAGGTCAGAAACGGGCAGAAATAAAAATCGAACACAGTTCACCAGATTTTCTTTCTAGTGATTTTTCTTTTACACAATACCGCATGATAATTGACTGGAAATTCGACACATTTCTCAGAAGACGTTTGCTGCCCAATTCGCTCGATATGCGTTTTTTATGGGGTACATTCACCGGGGATTTGCCGGTTCAACGGTTCGGAATCATTGACGGCGCCGGTACCAGTTTCGGGCCATTCGGCGTGCTCAGGTCTCTCTCCGGCCATCCTCTTGAGGGAGAACGGTATTGTGCCCTGTTTCTTGAGCACAATTTCAGAACGGTACCTTTTGAGTTATTCGGCCTTCAGTGGTTTGCAAAAAAAGGATGGGGTATTATTCTGCATGGGGCTGCAGGACGGACATGGATATCCGAAAAAAGACTTTCGGAATTGAGTGCCCGTTACCGACCATATTATTATGATGGTATTCACAGTGAAATAGGGCTATCTTTAAATTCACTGTTTGGGTTTTTCAGGCTGGATATTACAAAACGTCTCGATAAAAGCGGAGTATTTTACGGGGCCGGTTTAGCCCGTATGTTTTAAGTATAAATAAATTCTGATAATAAATTGGTTTGACTTTTTATATTCAGACATAAAAAACAGGAGGAATAATGATAAAACCGAAAGCGCTCATTCTGAGAACTGCGGGTACAAACTGTGATATAGAAAGCGCATATGCCGCCGGCCAGGCCGGTTTTGAAGCAGACCGGATACATATAAACCGTATCGCATCAGGAGAAGTTTCTCTCGATAAATACTCGTTTCTTTTCATCCCGGGTGGTTTTTCTTATGGCGATGATATAGCTGCCGGAAAAATCATGGCGCTCGAATTAAACAAACGTCTCGGCGACTCCCTTTTTCGTTTCGAGGAACAGGGAAAGCTTGTATTGGGAGTCTGCAACGGTTTCCAGATACTGATAAAAACCGGCTTACTTCCTTTTCATTCCCATAATCCGGAAAAAATGCGTGCCACACTCACCGACAACGATTCGGGAAAATTTGAGGATCGATGGGTTCACCTCGCAGCCGAACCCGATACTGTCTGTGTTTTTACCAACACCATCAAACCGGTAATCGAACTTCCTGTCGCACATGGTGAAGGTAAATTTATCGTCAGAAGTCAGGATGACATGAAAGAACTCGAAGATAACGGCCAGATAGTACTCAGATATGTTACAAATAACGGAGGAACACCATCATATCCGGAAGACCCCAACGGATCAATGGGACATGTTGCCGGTGTATGTAACAAGCGCGGCACAATTTTCGGGCTTATGCCTCACCCGGAGCGTTTTTTGCATCGGACAAATCATCCAAGATGGACACGTCAAAACATGCCGGAACATGGGGACGGAACGGCTTTTTTCAAAAATGCATTTGAGTATTGCGCTAAAATGTAATACATTAAAATTTGTACTCTAAGATGTAAATATGACTGATAATGAATCAGGGGGTTCACGATGTTAATATGCCGTCCGGTAATATCATACACTCTGGTAATGTTTTTTTTCCTGTCCGGAATTGCTGTATCTCAGGAAAGAACTAACTTAAAAAAGACTGGTATTATTGTTGAAAAATTCTCTTTCTGTGAAAGAATCGAAAAACGTCAACCGGCAGAAGTAAAAAAAGAATTTCCCGCCAATATAGGTAGAGTCTACTTATGGACAACATTGACCGGAGTTGAACAGCCGACAAAAATTAAACATATATGGTATTATAACAACGAAAAAGTCCTGGAAATTTCCCTTAATGTAAGATACAAACGAACAAGAACATGGAGTTATAAAAATATACAGCCTGATATGACGGGCGACTGGTATGTTGAAGTCGTTGACGACAACAATAAAGTAATCGGCAAATTTTCGTTCAAAATTACCGACTGATATTACCGCCTCTGAAATTGTTTCGAGTTTAGCAATATATCCCTTCATAAAGAATATTTATATTCAGTAAAACCACTCAGCTAAACAAAAATGAAAGTAAGATGCAACTATTACTGATAAAACCGTTCATATCAATTTTACTGCTATTCTGTTATTATTCATAAATTTATTCTCCCCTATTCTATTTAATTATTCATGGTTAAAACATGTAATATGTATTTTTATAAACATTACACTTGCGAAAACCGGGAAATATTTCTATCTTAAATTCATTGTTGTACTTATATATACTTAGAGTTATCAGGTAAAATAAGCTCTATAATACTCTGAATTTTATGAATTTGTGAAAGTATTTTAATAGAAAAGTATAATTTTAATAAAGTGCAGAATATTATGAAAATATTAAAATACAATTTTATTTCATTGGTTCAGGGATTATTCTTATTCACATATGTAATATCTCATGCCGAAATACATATCACTTTCCCCAAAGAGGTTTCCGACAAGTTCGGAAATATAACAACTGTCGAATCAGATGAAGGTACGTGGACTACTTATTCTTATAACGATGGAGTACATGATGATGACATCAGGGGTGTAGATGCTGATCCAAAAGGAGGAGTGTGGGCAGGTACCCGTTACGGCGGAGTGTCCTATTTTGATGGTAACTTATGGACTACATACAATACTTCAAACAGCGGTATCGAATCAAACGATATAATTACAATTGTTAGGGACCATAACGATGTACTATGGTTTGGCTCAGGCGACAGGCATATAACAAGTTATGATGGAGAAAAATGGATAATTCATTACGACAGTCCCCAAAGAATTCATAATATGGTTGTTGATCAAAATAATGTTAAATGGATAGCTTCAAACGGAGACGGTCTCGGCAAATATAATGATATAACTATGGAAATATTTAACCGGACAAACAGTTTAGTGCGAAATGATATTCCTGTCGGGCTTACGGTAGACAAGTACAATGATCTCTGGGTGGGTTACTATTTTGAACATGGCATATCAAAAATTACAGGTGATAAATGGACAACTTATTTGGAGCTAGGTGATTATCCTGTTTACGGGATCACAGCTATGGGAATCGACAGTAAAGGTGCCGTCTGGATGGCTAGTAACGCCAATGAATATGGTGTCTGGTGTTATGATGAAAACAATGGCACTACCTACTATGACAGCAGCCACCTTATTTCAACGACTGTATGGAATCTGGCAGTTGATAATAATGATGTTGTATGGTTTGTTTGTTCCGGTGGCGTTACAAGTTTTGATGGTGTTATATGGCGTCACTATACAGCGCAAAACAGCGGATTGCCCAATAACATAGTCGTCGATGTAACAGTGGATTCAAACAATGTTAAGTGGTTTGCCACCAAAGGTGGAGTTTCAAGCTTTGATTACCAGTCTGGGCCATATGTTTTGATCGAATCTCCAAATGGTAACGAACGATGGGAAACAGGTAGCACTCATAAAATCAGATGGAAGGCAAAAAATGTTGAAACCGTCAAGATAGAGTATTCATCCGATGGCGGCACAAACTGGAAGGTTCTTGCGGAAAATCTTGATGCATCGATCGGTTCGTATGAATGGACTGTACCCGACATCGATTCTTCGGAATATATTGTAAAAATTACCGACGTAACCGACTCGGAAAGAAACGACACGAGCAATAATGTTTTTACAGTTTCTAATCCGTTCGTTACAATACTTTTCCCAAATAACGCTGAAACATTGGAAACAAATATATATTATACAGTTCAGTGGGACCACCTTGGTATCGACACACTTAAACTTGAATATTCTATGGACAACGGTGAAAACTGGATCATGATCGCAGACAATATTGATGCATCTTCTGAAAGTTTTTTATGGAAGGTACCAGATGAAATTACAAATTCAGGATTAATAAGATTAACTGATACGCTCGATAATTCGGTTTACGATTTCAATGATAAACCTTTTTCAGTAAATCAAAGTTTTATAGTGATTGAATCACCCAATGGCGGAGAAACATTTGAAAGCAAACAAAGATTTGAAATAGTCTGGGATGCTTCGAGTGGAATTTCAAATGTCCGAATCGAAGTATTCCACGATGATGGTTTAACATGGACAGAAATCACATCAAGTGTTCCGGCTTCCGATAAATCATTTTCATGGCGGATACCCAACGTTCAATCGAATCAAAGCCTTATAAGAATCAGCGACACACTTAATCCCGATCTTTTTGATGTTTGCGACAGTCACTTTTCGATTGAATTATCAAATGAGTTGTGGACTATCTACACCACGGAAGATGGTTTGGGAGATAACTGGATACGCGGTGTCGATGCAGATCCACGCGGTGGGGTCTGGGCAGGAACCTACAGAGGGGGAGTATCATATTTTAATGGAAATTCATGGACTACCTATAATACATCAAACAGTGGCATCGAATCTAACGATATCATTGCCACAGCAGTGGACCGTAACAATGTTTTATGGTTTGGCGCAGGTGACGGGCATTTAACCAGTTTTGACGGTGAAAACTGGAAAATATATACCGACAGCCCAAAAAGAATTCATAACATAGTTATCGATAATAATAACGTAAAGTGGATAGCTTCAAATGGCGATGGTTTGGGTAAATACGACGATGTATCGATGAAGATTTTAAATATATCGAATAGTCCTATGATCAACGACGTTCCTGTGGGACTTGCCATAGATCATGATAATGCATTATGGACCGGATATTATGGTGAAATCGGTGTCACGAAACTTTACGACGACATCTGGACAATTTATCCACATTTTGATCATAATACCTTATTCAGTGTAACCGCAATGGATATAGACAGTGGTGGTGTTAAATGGATGGCAAGCAATTGGGAACAATATGGCGTTTGGAGTTATCATGAAACCAACTGTACCACATATTATGAGCCTGAAAATCTGGTTTCCGGTATTGTCTGGGACCTTGCTGTCGATTATGATAATATCGTCTGGTTTGCCTGTGATGGCGGTGTAACCAGCTTTGACGGTTCCATCTGGCGGCACTATACGACAGAAAACAGCGGATTGGCACATGATACGGTCATAGATGTGACTGTCGATACAAATAATGTAAAATGGTTCGCAACGGTTGATGGTCTTTCCAGCTTTGAATATCTGGCAAATGATTACGTACGGGTTATATCACCAAATGGGAAAGAACTTTGGGAAACAGGCACTTCGCACAATATAACATGGATATCTAAAGATGTCGAATACCTTACTATCGAATACTCGGCTGATGGTGGTGTGAACTGGATTTTGATAGCTAATAATGTCGATGCAGCGACAGGTTTATATCAGTGGACGTGGCCTGATGTTGAGTCATCACAATATCTTGTCAGGCTTACCGATGCTTCCGACCCGGAAATTTCAGACGTCAGCAATACCGTATTCACAATATCCCCCCCATTTGTCAGAATTACTTCACCAAACGGCAATGAGGAAATACCCGGAATGAAAAACTACCCAATATCCTGGCAATCCACTGGAATTAAAAATACCAAACTGGAACTTTCAACCGATAGTGGGAATAGCTGGATTACTATTACCGATAACATTGATGCCTCAACGGGATCATACATATGGGATGTACCTGATATAGAATCGTTGGAATGTCTTTTAAGAATCACTGCCATAGACGATTCGGAAATAACAGACAACACCGATTATATTTTCACCATCTTTCGTCCCTATTTACATATACTATCACCAAACGGCGGTGAAGAATGGATTTCGGAAAAAACTCACGAAATCACATGGGAATCCAAAGGTGTTGATAAAATAAATGTTGAATATTCGGTAGACGGAGGTTTAAGCTGGAATCTGTTAAAGAGTCGCTACGATGCCTCAAAAGATTACAGTATATGGCATCCGCTGGATGTTGAATCTATGTTGTGCATGGTCAGGATATCTGACGTTGACAATAAAAATATAACTGACGAAAGTGACGATGTTTTTCATATCTACGTAATAACCTCTGTCGATGACACTATTCCGCATGAATTTGCGGTATTTCAAAATTCCCCCAATCCGTTCAATCCGTCAACCACAATTAACTTTGATCTGCCTGAAACCGATAATGTTACTATTGAAATTTATAATATATCGGGACAAAAGATTACAACTTTGGCTGATCGAAATTTTGATGCAGGATCTCACACGATTGTTTGGAATGGTTCAGATTATTCTGCCGGATTATATATCTACAAAATCACAACCGGGAATTTTTCCCAAACAAGAAAAATGCTTTTACTCAGATAATGAAATCGAAACTGACGGATTTCACATTAATGAATTGCCTGAAATACTATTTTTAAGTATTTTAGTGATGATGTGCAATTCATCAGAAACATTGACATTTCTGTCCTCGAAAAGTCCGATTTCGGATGCGGGCTTTTTCATTTCACAAAATAATATTCCGTTTATGTCATTATTCAAGATTCCATGAATGAAACAAACCTTAAGTCTCTCATAATCGATACTCTGAAATCCTGTGGCAAAAAGAGATTACGACGCCGTGAACTCTATGGCATAGTACGGAAACAGGATAAAGGCCTCGGTTATGACACATTCAAACAAATTCTCACCGATATGGAGAAATCCGGTGAAATCGAACGTATGAAAGGACGTCGTTTCGGTTTTCCCGACAAGGATGGGCTTATTACCGGAATCTTTACAGGTTTGCGGAATGGCGGCGGCGTGATACGGACAACTGACGGCGACTCCGTGTTTGTCAGGCATCCTTATATAGGTGATGCTCTTTCTGGTGATAAAGTTCAGGCTAAAAAACTAAAAACACGGCGTTATGGCCTTACACAGGGAGCAAAGATCACCTCGATAGTCGAGCGAAGGATAAAACCTATAGTCGGTATATTCAGAAAAATGAAAAAAACCGCCTATGTTATACCCCGTGAGGATGGTTTCAATCGTAGTCTCATTGTGAAAGAAGGTGAGGAGAACGGGGCGAAGGACGGCGATCTCGTCATTGCCGGCATTGAAAGTCAGCCCACAGGTTTTACCCTGCCGTTGTGTAAGATCACCGAAGTTCTCGGAGATCCTGACGCTCCCGGAGTAGACGTACTGGCTATTGC
>JAFGMP010000067.1 GCA_016927495.1 Candidatus Latescibacterota bacterium
ATGTGGTTCATGAACCGCCGTGGTACGGAACCGTACGCCCGGTGGTGTGGGAGGACGGTGGGGGCGACCCCGCCTCCTACCCGATTTCTGAAAATTATGTTGAATGAATCCTTAATCCGGTTGTATATTCTTTTACGGGAATATAATCAATAATGCGATTATTCCAATACATTTAGCGCTATATTTCAGGAAAAAATATTTTCAACTTTACCATAAAAATACGAAAGGGTTCACTTTATGAATGATAAATCGGATGATTTTCAGAAAAACACATGGAAACCTGTTCGTGCGGATAACATAGATCGGGAAATCGTATCCCGTTACCATGAAATACTTGAATATTTACCGGCTTTACCGGGCCATGTTTTTGAGTTGTTAACAAGCATATCCGATTCGGAAAGCAGTTCAAAAAACATCGCCGATATCACCTCATCCGACCCTGTTCTGGCATCTAAAATATTAAAGATTGTCAATTCTGCATATTATAGCCTTCCCGATAAAATTGACAATCTTCAATTAGCAATTGTACTGCTTGGATATGAAGAAGTGAGAAATATCGCTCTTCGGTGCAGCGTTCATAATATTATCGGCACCGGGGGCGATTTTAAAGGTTATGACGTTCGTCATCTCTGGAAACATTCGTTTCTTGTGTCAGTTTGTTCCGGCTTGCTTGAGAAGAAACATGATTTAGACCGTGAAGGTGTATTATTGACTCTGGGATTGCTTCACGATATCGGTAAATATGTGCTCTTTAACGCCGCAATCATCATGCGGAAGAAAGGTATGAAAATCGGAGATATAAGCAACGATTCAGCACGTTCATATATGCTGAAACATGAAGAAGAGATGTTTGGTGTAAATCATGCTGTTATGGGATCGATGATAGCAAAAAAATGGGGATTATCAGAGAGACTTTACACCGTTCTCGAATATCACCATTACCCTTCTTTTTTCGGGTTGGAAACGATTCCTGAAAAGTATGTCAGGGATGTCGCTGTGGTAAGTATATCCGATTACATAATCAACATACTGACCGGGAAAAATCAGCTTCCCATGCCATCACAGGTATTTTTCGACATACTCGGTCTTGAACCGATTAAAGGTAATGTTATAAGTGATGGATTGAGAAACAAGCTTGAAAAAGCACAGGATATGCTTACGTATTTGAAGTAAACAATGACTAAAAAGCCGGTTATTTGAACAGGAGTTTAATTTTACTCCATGTATTATATTGAGAAGTGTTTGGATATCCGAAATTATCTCCTATACCGCCCACAATTGTTGCGGTATGATCTATCTCTGCCCGTAACGCGGATGTTTGATTGAATGTTTCAATACCATCTTTTTCAAAACCACTTCCTAAAAATGCCACAAACATGATGTTGTCACGGCGTGTACAATTGAGTCTGTTCAACAGATTGTCAAGTCCTCTGCCCACGGGAATCGATATAATAAGGGGAGAACTTTTTGAAAAATTGAACGAATCTTGTTCGCGACCATTGACAAGAACCAGAAATGTAACATTAAAAAAAGTTGATGCGGATCCGGCATCTTCAAAAAAATCACCCCGCACATTAAGTATGACCCGTATTTCAACGGGACGGGTATCCGGCGACTGATTCAAATGAAACGAAACGTCCTCCATATCCTCCAAAATATCACGGTATTGTGACTGTCCGCCTGAAAGCTGATAATCCACGATTACAAATTCATTACCATCACCGGTAAGCACCGGGCCATTGCTGTAATATGGTTTCAGATAGAGTTTCCATGTGATTTCGGCGGAAATAACTTTTGGAATGAATCCGGTAAACAAGAATAATACAACGAGGGAAAGAACTTGTCTGATCATTGAATCCATCGGTATAAAAATTGTTTTCATTACAGCTAAAAGTACATATAAAAAATAGGGAAATCATGTGCTCTTGTCAATCGGAATTTGTTTTAAATCACAGGCAGAAGGCACAAATGCACAGAGACAGATGGGGAGAAAATCAGTAACAAAGATACAAAGTGACAGAGTAGTTTGAAAAGACAGGCAGAAGACACAGATTCAATCTTTTTATAAATTACTCACAAAAATTTATTGCATAAAAAAATTATAGTTGTATTTTTAAAGTAAATATTGATATTTCGTTCAACTTAACGTGGTGATTCCTGTGTTAAAAAGAAAAATACATACGGTTTTACTGCTATTTATTTAATACTATTAATACACGCTCATCCACTTACTTATATAAATCGCATTATGCGTGACTTAAAATATCCAGCGTATTATAAACATCTAACTTCCTTTTTAGAATCATATCCGTATTCATCTGTGGCCAATAATTTTTAAATGTTACTTGGTATATCACAAAAAAACGCCTGTGTCCGAAAACACAGGCGTTCGTTTTGCTTTATTGCATATAGAGCTTCTTTTAATACATGTCGCCCATGCCGCCGTGAGGTGGGCCTGCCGGAGCAGGTTTATCAGCCTCGGGTAACTCGACAACCACTGCTTCCGTGGTGATGAGCAATGATGATATCGAAGCTGCATTTTCGAGAGAGGAACGAACAACTTTAGTCGGATCGATAACGCCGTCCGCAATGAGGTCGCCGTACTTCTCGGTTGCAGCGTTGAAGCCTTCATTGTCTTTGAGTTCGAGTGTTTTCATCACGACGATGGAACCCTCGATACCGGCATTGTTTGCAATCTGTTTTGCCGGTTCCCTGATCGCCTTTTTGATGATGTCGACACCTACTGCCACATCACCTTTTGCTTTCACTTTAGAAAGGGCATCGATAGACCGGAGCAGTGCTACACCGCCACCGACCACGATACCTTCTTCTACTGCCGCACGGGTTGCGTGAAGAGCATCCTCGACACGTGCCTTCTTTTCCTTCATCTCAACTTCTGTGGCTGCGCCGACATTGATCACTGCAACGCCGCCGGACAGTTTTGCCAGACGTTCCTGAAGTTTTTCACGGTCATAATCGGATGTGGTTTCTTCGATCTGATTACGGATCTGTCCGATTCTGCCCTGAATATCCGCTGCTTCGCCTCCACCTTTGACGATGGTGGTGTTGTCTTTGTCAATCGTTATACGGGAAGCTTTTCCGAGATCGGAAGGCGTAACATTTTCGAGTTTGAAACCGATTTCCTCGGAGATCACCTTACCGCCTGTCAGAATAGCGATATCCTGAAGCATTGCCTTGCGGCGATCACCGTAACCGGGAGCTTTGACTGCAGCAACCTTGAGAATGCCTCTGAGTTTGTTTACCACGAGTGTTGCAAGAGCTTCGCCTTCGATATCTTCAGCGATAATGAGAAGACATTTGCCCATCTGTCCTATTTTCTCAAGGATAGGAAGAAGATCTTTCATGCTGGAGATTTTTTTGTCGTGGATGAGAACAAGCGGTTCGTCGAGAATTGCTTCCATTGTGTCCGGATTGGTTACAAAGTAAGGTGAAATGTAACCGCGGTCGAACTGCATACCCTCGACAACTTCGAGTGTAGTCTCGATACCTTTTGCTTCTTCAACGGTAATTACGCCGTCTTTACCGACTTTTTCCATAGCCTCGGCAATAAGGTCACCGATTGTGTTGTCATTATTTGCAGAAATTGTACCAACCTGAGCAATTTCCTTTTTACCGGTAACCGGACGGGAAATTTTCTGCAGATTTTCGACAATTGCCGCCACTGCAAGTTCGATACCCTTTTTCAATTCCATCGGGTTGGAACCTGCGGTTACGTTCTTCATTCCTTCGGTGAAAATCGCCTGTGCGAGAACGGTTGCTGTCGTGGTGCCATCGCCTGCTACGTCAGAGGTTTTTGTTGCCACTTCTTTGAGCATCTGAGCGCCGACGTTTTCATATTTATCCTCAACTTCGATTTCCTTGGCAACAGTTACGCCGTCTTTGGTCACTGTTGGTGCGCCGAACTTCTTTTCAAGGATAACATTACGTCCTTTAGGGCCAAGCGTCACTTTAACCGCATTGGCCATTTTATCTACACCTGCTTTTAGCCGTGCTCTCGCATCGGCATTATATCTGATTTCCTTTGCCATGCTTTCTATCCTCCAATTATTATGTCAATGTTATGCATATACTGCAAGAATGTCCGACTCAGACATGATAAGATACTCTTTACCATCAAACTTGAGCTCGGTTCCGCCATACTTCGAATACAATACCTTGTCGCCAACTTTGACATTCATCTTGATAGCTTTGCCGTTTTCATCCGTCCTGCCAGGACCTATTGCGACAACTGTGCCTTCTTGTGGTTTTTCCTTCGCGGTATCGGGAATAATGATACCACCTACGGTTTTGGATTCTTCAACATCTGAAGGTTCCACCAATACTCTGTCTGCCAATGGTTTGATCTTCAAAGTTACTCCTCCTTTATTAGTGGTTTGATAACGAATTAGCACTCAATAGGTGAGACTGCTAATTTTTTATGATCAGATTTATAATATAAGCAAAAACAATCAGAATTTCAACTTCATTTTTTATGATTTCATTAATGGAAGTGAAAGGGACATTCATGAATAATACAAATGTCCCTTTCCGATTTAATCAACTACTTCAAAATCGGCATCGACTGCACCGGCATCAGTCTGTTTGCCTGCTGATTCCTTTTTTTCTGCCTGCGGTTCATGGCCTGACTGTGCTCCGGGACCGCCATGAGCATCCTGGGGATTAGTCTGTGCATACATTTTCTGTGCTGCTTCATGCCATGCCGCGTTCAATCCGTCACGTGCCGATGTGATTTCGGATATATCCGAACCCTTGATTGTTTCTTTTGCACGTTCAAGAGCCGCTTCGACTTTAGCTTTGGCGTCCGCATCCATGTTTGAACCCATTTCTTTCAGGTTCTTTTCAGTCTGATAAATGAGTTGGTCGGTTTCGTTACGGGCGCTGATTTCTTCTTTTTTCTTTTTATCTTCACCGGCATGAACTTCGGCATCCTTGACCATCTGCTTAATTTCACTTTCATTCAGGCCGCTTGAAGATTCGATACGGATATTCTGCTCTTTACCGGTTCCCTTATCTTTTGCCGACACATTGAGAATACCGTTTGCATCGATGTCGAATGTTACCTCGATTTGTGGTATACCCCGTGGGGCCGGTGGGATACCATCGAGGTGAAATCTGCCGATGGTTCTGTTTGCGGCAGCCATTTCACGTTCACCCTGAAGTACATGAATTTCCACTGAGGGTTGATTATCCGCCGCTGTGGAAAAGATTTCACTTTTCTTGCTTGGAATAGTCGTGTTGCGCTCTATAAGACGTGTGAATACACCGCCCAGGGTTTCGATTCCGAGAGACAGCGGTGTGACATCCAGAAGCAGAACATCGTTAACTTCACCGGATAATACTCCTCCCTGAATAGCTGCCCCTGCCGCAACAACTTCATCGGGATTCACACCCTTATGAGGATCTTTACCGAACATCTCTTTAACAAGTTCCTGAACTTTCGGGATTCTTGTGGAACCTCCGACAAGAATTACCTCACCGATCTGTCTGGCAGTAACACCCGCATCTTTTAAAGCGTTTTGAACAGGTTTACGGGTTCGTTCGATCAACTCGGCCGTAAGCTGTTCGAATTTGGCACGGGTGAGCTTTATGTTAAGATGTTTTGGGCCCGAGGCATCCGCTGTTATAAACGGCAGATTGATGTCTGTTTCAAGTGTATTCGATAATTCACATTTGGCTTTTTCCGCAGCTTCCTTGAGCCTCTGAAGCGCCATTGCATCTTTTCTCAAGTCAATTCCCTCATTTTTGAGAAAATCATCCGCGAGCCAGTCAACGAGACGCTGGTCGAAATCATCACCTCCGAGATGCGTGTCACCATTAGTGGACAATACTTCAAAAACACCGTCCCCAAGTTCGAGAATTGAGATATCGAATGTACCACCACCAAGATCGAATACGGCTATTTTTTCATCATGTTTTTTATCGAGGCCATAAGCAAGCGATGCCGCTGTCGGCTCGTTGATGATTCTTCTGACTTCAAGGCCTGCTATGCGTCCCGCATCTTTGGTCGCCTGCCTTTGCGCATCGTTAAAATAAGCGGGGACTGTTACGATAGCTTCCGTTACCTTTTCGCCGAGGTATTCTTCGGCAGTCTGTTTCATTTTTTGAAGTATTACAGCCGAAAGTTCCGGCGGTGAGTATTCTTTATCATCAATTTTAACCCGTGCACTATCATTGGCGCCGCTTACCACCTTATATGGTACTTCCTTTATTTCCTGCTGAACCTCGGCAAAACGCCTGCCCATAAAACGCTTAATTGAAAAAATGGTACGTTGAGGATTAGTGACTGCCTGACGTTTTGCTATCTGTCCTACAAGACGTTCTCCTTTGTCGGTATAAGCAATTACGCTCGGTGTTGTTCTGCCACCCTCCTGGTTCGGTATGACTACAGGTTGACCGCCTTCCATGACTGCAACCACTGAATTTGTTGTTCCAAGATCAATTCCAATTATACGAGACATTATAATTACCCCCTTAATAATAAATTTTTATTTAGAATAATGCTAATAGGATGCCAAACAATACATAATGAGTATAAATTCCTGATATTATTATAACTTACGCTATCATGACTTTTTTTTGCAAATTTTTTTGTTTTCAGATTAACGCCATAAAGGCATAACAGACTGCCATTGTGGCGCTATATGTCGGCTCATATGTCATTCCTGAATTTATTATGCAGTGACTTGCAACATTATGTAGCGAAACAAAAAAATGAATGAAATTGATATATTGAAAATATGCATATATTTTTTCAAATAATTATTATTTCTATGTGAAATTTATTTTATATAAAGTGAAACAAATCTTTATTATATTCATGTTTGTGTATAAATATTCGATAACTCAGCAAAACAAAAGAGTATTCCATGCCCTTCGTTCTCCGGTTGATTTATCAAAGAATATATCCTATATTACATATTTAAATAGTTTATACGGAACTTTGAGGTGAGCGAAATGCTGCACGGCACCATAGATCTTCATATACATACGACCTGTTCCGACGGCCAGGATACACCGGAAGAAATCGTCGATGCCTATGTTCAGGGCGGTTATACGACAATTGCAATTACCGATCATGATTCAGTTGATGGTGTTATACGGGGGCTTGAGGCAGCGAAAGACAAACCGATTGAATTGATCCCCGGTATAGAGCTTTCCTCGATTGAGGATATATATGATATACATATTCTCGGATATTATATGAATTATGATAATGACGAATTCAGGAAACGAATCGCATTTTTTAAAGAAAAGCGTAAAGAACGGGCCGAGGAAATTGTGAAAAACCTTAATTTTCTCGGGCTCGACATCCAGTTCGAGACCGTGCTCAGGATAGCGCACGGCGCACCGGTGGGCCGTCCACATATAGCAGAGGCGCTGCTGTCGGAAGAATTAATTATGACATATAATGAAGCTTTTGCCAGGTATATCGGTGATCAGGGGCCTGCATATGTGCCGAAATACAAAGTTACCCCAGCAGAGGCGATAGAACTCATACTCAACAGCGGTGGTATTCCTTCGCTTGCACATCCCGGAGTTCTCAACCGCGAAGAATTCATTTTTGAACTTATAGAGTACGGCCTTGTCGGTCTTGAGGCTATTCACCCGCTGCATACACCCGAGAAGCAGCTCTATTATGAAAAGCTCGCTAAAAAATACGGACTGATCGTTACAGGCGGTTCCGACTGGCATGGTAAAGACCGAAGAAGGAGTTTTAAGGAACTCATCAATTCGCGCCGGGTGCCCCAAAAGACAATTAACGATATGAAGTCATTTCTCAAGAACAGGAAACGTATTGAAAAAGAACTTTACCGAAGACCGTAAGAAAGTTATTAAAAAGGGAGCGCTGCCGAAACATGTGGCTATTATCATGGACGGTAACGGACGGTGGGCGAAAAGCCGCGGATTAAAACGTATTGACGGCCATCGTGCTGGAATCGATACCGTTCGCCGTATTGTACGTCTTGCGGGTGAGATCGGTATTGGTTATATGACCCTGTATACGTTTTCGTCCGAAAACTGGAACCGACCTCCGGGAGAGATACGGGGTTTGATGGAAATTCTTGCTCAAACTCTCGAGAAAGAAATACCGGAGTTACATGAAAACGGCGTCAGGCTTCAAACAATCGGTGATATATCAGCGTTGCCGAAAAGAAGCCGTGACGCGCTTTATGAGGCTGTCGAAGCGACATCGAAAAACACGGGTCTGACACTTGTTCTTGCCTTGAATTATGGCGGGCGTGATGAAATTGTGCGGGCAATAAAGTCTATTGCCCGTAATGTGCGGGATGGACAATTAAATCCTGACAACATCTCATATAAAAATGTTGAATCTGCACTCTATACTGCCGGGATACCGGATCCCGATCTGCTCATCCGTACTTCCGGAGAGTTCAGGCTTTCAAATTTCCTTCTCTGGCAGTTGGCCTATACGGAACTCTGGATAACCGATGTTATGTGGCCGGATTTCTCTGATATGGAATTTTTCGATGCTCTTGAATCGTACGGAATCCGTGAACGGAGATTTGGAAAAACAAGCCAGCAAATAAACAGAATGACCCGGAAAGTTGCATCGTATATTATTAAAGGGGAAAGCCAGTAATGTCCGCTTCCGGAATTGCCGATAACTCCCTGGTTAAAAGGGTGGTTGTCGGTATTTTTTTTGCACCGCTGCTGGTATGGTTTTTCCGGAGAGGCGGTTATCCGTTTTTCGCTTTTGTTGTATTTCTCACTGCTTTTGGCCAGTGGGAATTATTTCGCATGTTACATGACAGACTCAGGTTCGTTCACCGGTTGGCTGGTTTTATTTCCGGGATGCTTATTATTATAGGTACTTATATTATGACATTCAATGTTATAACCGGGATAATCATAGCTTTTCTTGTTTTTATATATGTGGTAGAAATTGTGACGGGAAAGGAGCACAGGCTCGAAAACATCGTGCTATCCTTGTTTGTTACGGTGTATCCTGCTCTTTTCATTGCTTGTATGCTGAAACTCAGCTTGGTTCCCGATGTGACAGAATCGATACAGGGGAGATATATTCTCCTTTTTATGCTGTTCGTAATATGGATTTTTGATACGTTGTCTTATTTTTCTGGACGGCTTTTTGGAAAACACTCTTTTTTCCAAAGTATATCACCCAAAAAAACGGTTGAGGGATTCTGCGGTGGAATTGCCGGAGTTATTGTTTTTGCTGTCGGTACCGGCATATATGCAGGGAAAGAATTGTTATTGCATGCGATTGTATTTGCCGTTCTTGTCGCTTTGGCCGGACAGGCCGGTGACCTGTCTGTTTCGATAATCAAGCGCGACAGGGGAGTAAAGGATTCATCGAACCTGATTCCCGGTCATGGCGGTATACTTGACAGATTCGACAGCCTGATATTTGCATCACCGGTTGCTTATGCATATGTATTGTTAGTTATCCGATTCTCCGGAGGTAATTATTGAAAAAGTGTATCATTCTCGGTTCAACCGGTTCGATAGGTACATCGAGCCTTGATGTCATAAAATCTAACTCCGGACATTTCCGTGCGGTTGGACTTTCTGCGGGGAGTTCAGTCGGAAAAATGTGTGAACAGGTCCTCGAATTCAAACCTGAAGCAGTATCGATGAGTGATTCCGGCGCAGCGTATGAGCTTCGGGAACGTGTCGGACATCACACCATGGTATATGAAGGTATTGAAGGTATGATAGAGATGATACGGTCACTCGATGCAGATGCTGTGATTAACGGACTTGTAGGCTCTGTGGGTGTTTTACCGACTTTGACTGCGCTTGAATACGATAAAGATGTGCTTCTGGCAAATAAGGAAACCATGGTCATGGCCGGGCGTCTTGTAATAGAGGCTGCTGCAAGGTTCAAAAAAAGAATTGTTCCGATTGACAGCGAAATGAGCGCTATTTATCAATGTCTGAAGGGAGAAAGCTCAAAGACATTGAAAAGGTTGATTTTAACCGCTTCGGGCGGTCCGTTTGTCGATTATTCTGCGGAAAAGCTTAAATTTGTCACGGTTAAACAGGCGCTTAATCATCCTACATGGTCGATGGGCGTTAAAAATACCATCGATTCGGCAACAATGATGAATAAAGGGCTTGAGGTTATCGAGGCACGGTGGCTGTTTAATGTTCCCGGCACGGAAATAGATGTGACCATACATCGTGATTCCATTGCTCATTCACTGGTGGAATTTATAGACGGTTCGTTGATTGCTCAGCTCTCGAAACCCGATATGCGGCTGGCAATACAATACGCCATGACCGATCCGGAACGTCTTCAGTCGCCTTATGGAGGCATTGATTTTTCGTCACCGTTTTCTCTGACGTTCGAACCGCCGGATTTTGACAGATTCCCCTGTCTTGCCCTGGCTTATGAGGCGCTTGAACGCGGAGGTACTGCACCCGCAGCATTAAACGGAGCAAATGAGCGGGCTGTTGAAGCTTTTGTAAATGGGAATATAACTTTCATGGACATTCCCGAAACAATACGGCGAGTTATTGAAAATCATCGGTTTATAGAAGAGCCGAATATTGATGATCTTATCACAACAGACCTTGAAGCAAAACGTTTCACGAGTGTGTTGGTTGAATCATAAAGGAGTTTTCTATGTTTACAACAATAGTATCTTTTTTGTTTGTATTAAGTCTTCTGGTAGTCGTTCATGAGTTCGGCCACTACATCATAGCCAAAATGGCCGGTATCGGAGTCGAGCGTTTCAGTGTGGGAATGCCACCGAAACTGTTCGGGATACAGATCGGCGAAACCGATTATTGTATTTCTGCCATTCCCTTTGGAGGGTATGTAAAATTGACAGGCCAGTCTGACTTCGATGAGGTTAATGACGAAAACTATGGCGATAAAGATTACCGAAATAAGTCGACTCCGGTCAAGATAGCCGTACTTGTGGCGGGAAGCCTCATGAACCTGTTAACCGCAGTTGTGATATTTTCTGTCATATTCTGGTCCAGCGGCGTGCCTGAAGAAACAACCCGTATAGGACTTGTTGAAGAGGGTACGCTTGCTTCTGAGGTCGGACTCAGGATAGGCGATGAGATAATAGCGGTTAACGGATCCGAAATAAACCGCTGGCAGGAAGCGCTGCTTCCTCTGTATACCAATGACGGCGTTACTTTTACGGTTAAAAATGAGAATGGAGAACGTACTGTAGATGTGCCACGGAAATTAGGTGAGACCGAGGAGTTCGGAATTTACCAGCATTATGATGCACAGGTGGGAACTATTATTTCTGACAGTCCCGCAGAACGTGCCGGTTTCCAGCCGCAGGATAAAATTTTGGCTATTGATAGCGAATCAATTATTGGTTGGGAACACATGAGAAAAATTATCGAAGCCAATCCGGACGTGGAAAAAGAATTTTCCATCGAGCGAAAAGGCGAAACCATCAAATTTCCGGTAAAGATTGGTCATGTGACAAGAGATATGCCGGATGGCTCTAAGATAACTGTCGGCAGAGTCGGTTATACCCCTCATATTTCTATACTAAAAGTCGGTTTTATTTCCTCGATCAAGATGGCAGTAGACAATACAGTATATTTAATTGTAAATACCGTCGATTTCTTTTTCAAACTTATAACCGGCCGTATGTCTGCCAAACTTGTCGGCGGCCCGGTTATGATAGCCCGCATGGCAGGTGAGAACGCCAAAAGCGGCTTTGCATCACTTATGGGATTCACCGCCTTTATCAGTATCAATCTCGGGGTTTTGAATCTGATCCCGTTTCCGGTTCTTGATGGCGGGCATATTGCATTTCTTCTGATAGAATCTGTTTTCCGAAGAAAACTCTCCCATAAGGTACGAATGGCTTTTCAACAGGCAGGCACACTGGTTCTTTTTCTGCTTATGATCTATATCACCCTTAATGATGTTATGCGTATTGATACGATAGCCCGTCTTTTCGGCAGAAATTGATATGTATACCGACGACAGCCCCGGGAAAGAATTTTACCTTCATAAATACGGTATGTGTTGAACGGTATATTTTTTCAATATACTATATACCTTTTATTACCGTATTTTAAACTTCATTCTGCAGTATAAACTAACGCATTCCCATTATTATTTTTTTTAAAAATCGCTTATTTCCCCCGACAATAGCATGTCAGGTTAATATTTTTTCAAAAAAATGTTCTCTTTTGAAAATTTATCCTTGACAATACCATATTGTAGGCTATATTAGGAGGAAAGTGGGGAATAGTGGGGCATTATCCCTTATTAGGGCTGATTCCTCTAAGTGTATTTAAAATAGTAACTTACAATAATATTGTTTTTGCATGTTTGAGATGAGCTATGTGCGCACATGACGCGGATTTTATGAAAAATGCATAATTTCCTGTGCGGTCCACATATGCTGCGGCAATTTTTTCATAGAAAAGCTGGTTACGGAATAAGAATTTTCGTTTAAAAAATCAAAGGTCTGTGTCATGCTCCAGAGTGCAGGTTTAACAGGAAGAAGCGACAACAAAGTCGATGTAAAGGGACGGCTTAATATTCCCGCATCGATGCGTCGTGTTTTGGCACCTGACGACCATGATGAAGTAGTTGTGCTTTCGGTTCCGTCGGGCCACTTGCTGCTATTTAACAAAGATTACTGGAGCGGCACGATTCAGCAGAGTATAATCGACAGGGCAAAAGAGATCGGCGAGCAGAATGTTTGGCGTGCGATTAACAAGTTGAGTGAGAACTCTCACATGTCTACGGTCGACAGTCAGGGTAGAATAACGATTCCGAGCCGCCTTCTCGACATGGCCGTCATTAAGAACGAGGCTGTTGTGATCGGCGCTTTCGACAGGGTGTTTGTCTGGAATCCGGTGAAATATGAATCATGGATTCACGAGGATGATGTGAACTCCACAATTTCTGAAATCGGGATTTTTTAGGAATGCTCAGTGAAATCGGATTTTTACCACACTCCTGTTTTGCTTGCAGAGGTAATGGAATACCTCAACGTTGTTACTGATGGTCTGTATGTGGATTGTACGGTTGGCGGAGGTGGGCATTCACGGGCGATACTCGAAAATGGCGGGAGGGTAGTTGGAATTGACCGCGATAAAGATGCGATTGCTTATGCCCTAAAATATTGTAAGGATTTTACTGATCGGTTTAAGACTGAAATATCGAAGTTTTCAAATATAATATCGGTGGTAAGTAAATACACCGATTTGGTTGATGGTGTTTTGATGGATCTGGGGGTGAGTTCAAAAATGATTGATGATCCGTCGAGAGGATTCAGCTACAGGAGTGACGGCCCTCTCCTTATGAGTATGGGTGGCGGTGTGCAAACTGCATTCGATGTTGTTAATCATGAGGATACTCAGGAGCTTGCACGGATTTTCAGAGATTATGGTGAAGAACGTAAGGCAGGAAAAATTGCCAGGGCTGTAGTAGAAGCCCGTTCTTCTCAACCCATACGAACGACGGTGCAGCTTGCCGATATAATCGAGCTGGCTGTCGGTCCCCGAATGCCCCAGAAAAGCAAAGCACGAGTTTTCCAGGCGCTAAGAATACATGTTAATAACGAGTTGGGCGAGCTTAAGGATGGATTAAACGGAGCGCTTGGTGTTCTGCGACCCGGCGGCCGTCTTTGTGTGATTACATATCATTCAATCGAAGACCGTGCCGTAAAATATTTTATGAAAAACCATGCGGACCCGTGTGAATGCCCTCCCGGATTTCCGGAATGTACATGCGGATTAAAACCCGACCTTAAGCTTGTCACGAGAAAAGCGATCAAACCGACTGTTCGGGAGATTGAAAGCAATCCCCGGTCGAGAAGCGCATTATTGCGTGTCGCTGAAAAGGTGGTTGTACCATGACCTACGGTATGCAGAGAGTCAAACCGAGAAAAGTAAAAGGAAGTAATCGGTTATGGATATATTTATCAATTATTTTCTGTACTGTCTGCTTACTGTTTTATTTGAGTACCCGCGTACTGGTCATGACATATGAGGAAAATATCAGAGAATTACTTATACAACGTGCAGAAGCCGTAAACGAGATATCGAGCCTCGAAATCGAAGTCACAGGTCTGAAAAAAGGAAGCAGAATAATTAAGTATGCTTATAAGTACTTAGGGCTGACAATGCCTGACGGAGCACCGGAAAAGCTCTTCTGAAAAGGAGAAAGTTATGGCGTTAATTGGCAGGTTGTTGACAATAATCGGTTTGTATATGGGTATGACTTTGGTTTTTGTGGGCATCCAGGCCGGCCTGATCGAAGGGATATATTATCTTTTCACGAAACGGATTTTGGAAACAGGCCCCCATGGCACACGTTTTATAGTATTTCTCAGCATATTATTGTCGATTGTCTGGGTATGTTTTTTCACAGGTACTTTTTGAGGTAAGATTAGATGTATATCGGTCCTTGTGTCTCACGTCAACAGTTTGCGATAGTGGTCTTTATTTTTATGTGGTTGATTCTTGTTGTGAAGACCGGCACTATTCAACTTTCAGGGCATAGCGGTTATGAAGCCCGTGCACTCGATCAGCGTATGGACCCTATGATAATCCATGCAAAACGTGGTACAATATATGACAGAAACGGTGAGAAATTAGCTGCCAGTCGCGCATCAGCATCATATGGCTTAATGCCGCGGAAAATTGAAAATCCTGATAAAGCAGCACAACTGCTTGCCCAGGCCACAGGACAAAATTTTGTGGAATTACGGAAAATGTGTACTTCTGATAAATCTTTTGTATGGTTAGCCAGACAGCCTGATCCATCGATTATCAAACGACTCGACATACTTACTTTAGAAGGATTAACCAAACAATTCGAATTCAACCGGTATTATCCCCTTGGATCAGTCGGTACACAGATTATCGGACTTACCGATATTGATTGTAATGGTATTGAGGGGTGTGAACTGTATTTTAATGATGATTTATCAGGTCGGGACGGTCGGTCGACACTATTAAGAGATGGCAGGAACAGGTTAAGTCCCTCACTTGATGAGCCTCTTATAGAACCGGTCGATGGTTTCGACATAAAACTGAATGTTGATTGGCGTATTCAGGAAATAGCCGAGGAAGAACTCGAAGTAAGCCTTCTTGATACAAAAGCTGAATGGGGTGGGGCAATAGTGCTTGATGCCGGCTCCGGTGAAATTCTGGCAATCGCCAATGTTCCCAAAATTGATCCTAATCATTCAGCTATTCATCCTAAAAAACCCGAATATATGAGAAATAAACTGGTGACAGATATGGTTGAACCCGGTTCAACATTTAAAATTGTTGCTTTTACGGAAGCCCTCGATTCCGGAATTATAAACGAAGACGATTTGATAAATTGCGAAAATGGTAATTACAGACTGGCGAGTCATAATATCAATGATTTTCATAAACTCGGTGTCGTTCCCGCTCGCGACATATTAATTCAGTCATCAAATATCGGTACAGTCAAAATAGCCGATAAGATCGGTAAAAAGAAGCTCTATGAACGTGCACGGCTAATGGGGTTCGGGGAAGTGACCGGAATAGATTTGCCATATGAAACACCGGGTAGTCTTCAAAATCCCAAAGAATGGTCAAAACTCTCTTTACCGACTATTTCATTTGGGCAGGGTGTTGCGGTATCACCCCTTCAGATTGCTATGGCCTATGGTGCCATTGCGAACGGAGGCGAACTGCTTACACCCCGTATCGTTAAAGAAATCAAATGTGACGATGACCGGTCCGGACGATCTTATGACACGGCAAAAATTCGTCGTGTGATGAAACCGGAAACCGCACGCCGACTTACCGAACTGCTGGTTGGTGTTGTAGAGGAAGGAAGTGGTAAAAATGCCGCAATTCCTCATGTTCGTATAGCCGGTAAAACCGGTACCGCCCAGAAAACGGAACCGGGGAAGGTTGGATATGTTTCCGGAGAATATATTTCATCGTTTGTAGGATTTGTCGATGATCGTGAGCCTAAAATCGTGTGTCTTGTCATAATCGATAATCCCAAAGGTTCATATTATGGTTCTCAGGTAGCGGCTCCGGTATTTAAAAATATTTTAAACCGCATGATGAACATGAGCGATAACCCCTGGGAGTCGATGCCGGTTAAAAAAGAAAATGAAACCGTGATAAAAACCGTTCAAATTCCCGATGTCACAGGTAGCAAAGTTTCCGATGCTGTAGTGAAACTACGTGATCTCGGATTAATAGCGGATGTATCGGGTGATTCGACTTTGGTGGTAAATCAATTTCCTTTAGCGGGAGCTTGTGTTAATACGGGTTCTACCGTAACCCTCTACAGCGATACGTCCACAACCATTAAAACCGGTCGCATCATGGTTCCTGATCTGGTGGGCAAATCGATGAGGGAAGCCATCCAGGAACTGGTTCGAAATAATCTTGATGTTAAAGTCAAAGGTTCGGGTATAGTAAAAAAACAGAATCCTTCTGCCGGGGTATTTGTTGAGCACGGTACGATTTGTTTGATAGCTTGCAGTAAGATCTATTGATCGCCGTAAGTAAGAAAAAAGTAATTTATCACAGGTTAGTAATCAGCAGCCGGAATTAAACAAAAACATTTTCAGATTGTGTAAAATTCAGGGAAACGCAGTTGATAACTAACAATAACCATTTTTGATAATAGTTTACTAACGGAATATTTCGGCTGCTGATTACTAACCTGTTAATGTCTAAGAAGTCCACACGGGAACAGAAAAGAATTATGAAGCTGAATGAATTGTTTACGGGAATCGATAACATTGATTTGAGAGGTGATTCGAATGTTAACATTGAATCACTGCAGTACGATTCCCGAAAAGTTACCAACGGTTCACTCTTTATAGCCGTAAAAGGATTTACTATCGACGGTAATTCATTTATTGCCGATGCTGTTCGTAAAGGAACTGCGGCAATATTAACCGCTGAGCCTTGTGAAATTGACACCATACCCGTAATTCGTGTTCCCGACATACGAAAGACTATGGCCATAGTTTCAGATCGCTTTTACGGCAGCCCCCAGAATGCACTCGTAATGACCGGTATTACCGGTACAAACGGGAAAACTACAACATCATACATGGTAAAATCTATTTTTGAGGCAGGTGGCTTCAGGTGCGGCCTTATAGGTACCATCAGTCATCTTGTGGCAGATAAAAAGATTCAGGCTTCAAATACAACTCCCGAAGCGCCGGATATTCATTCATATCTCGCATCGATGGTTGCCGCCCACCAGAGCGCCTGTGTAATGGAAGTGAGCTCTCATGCCCTTGAACTTTCGAGAGTGTATGGAATAAAATACAGGGCTGCGGCATTTACCAATATTACAAGAGACCATCTTGATTTCCACGGCAGTATTGAAAGATATCTCGATGCTAAAAGTATTTTATTCAGCTCACTTCCGGGAGATTCTGCAGCAGTTATAAACCGTGATGACAGATATTCGGATCATATCATAAACGTTTCCAGAGATTGTGAGATTTTTACGTATGGATTCGATGATGTGAGCGATATCAGACCGATTTCCTATGAATTAAATTCGAACGGTTCAAAGTTCAGGCTTTATGCGCCGGTCGGTGAGATTGAAGTATCGCTGAAAATTCCCGGACGATTCAATATATCGAATGCTATGGCTGCAACGGGTATCGGTATAGCATGTGGTTTTCCGAAAGAAATTATTGCAAAGGGCTTTATGAATATGGAGCCGGTTAAAGGCAGGTTTGAAACGGTTGATGAAGGACAACCGTTTTCGGTTTTTATCGATTATGCCCATGCTCCCGATGCCCTGGAAAGGATTCTTACATCGGTTCGTGAGTTGACATCAGGAAGGCTGATATCGGTTTTTGGCTGCGGAGGTGACCGTGACCGGGGCAAAAGGCCGATTATGGGTGAAATATCAACCCGTATAGCTGATGTAAGCGTAATTACTTCTGATAATCCGAGAAGTGAAAATCCAATGGATATAATACAGAATATATTGCAGGGAATATCCGGCAATAAAGGATATGAAATATTCCCCGATCGTGCAGATGCAATTAAGTATGCGCTTGAAGCGGCAAATCCCGGCGATGCTGTGGTGATTGCAGGTAAAGGGCATGAAGACTACCAGGTTACAGGGACAGTGAGAAAACATTTTGACGATGCCGAAACTGCCCGTCAAATTCTCAGGTCATTGAAATGAAAGGTTATACAATGAACAGGCTTTTGCATAGCCTCAATATTGATACAAGTCGATTTACCAATGATTTTCTTGGCCATGAAATATCCGGTGTATCGACCGATACGAGATTTATTAAAAAAGGCGATGTTTTTTTCGCTCTGAAAGGTCCCAGGTTTGATGGGGCAGATTATGTCGGACGTGCTTTTGATGCCGGCGCATCTTTATCTGTCGTCAACCAAAGTTCACGGGAGAAATTGTTATCCTGGGATCGTGTTGTATATGTTGAAAATTCCGAACGTGCGCTTGGTTCTGCCGCAAGTGACTATCGTGAGTTGTTTATAGGTAAAGTGATCGGTTTAACCGGAACAAGCGGCAAAACAACGGTCAAGGATATGATCAGCAAAATTCTCGGTGGTCAATTTCAGGTTCACAGTACTCAGGGGAATTTTAACAATCAGATCGGCCTGCCTCTGACGATATTCGGAATCGATGACTCCCACAACTGCGCCGTACTTGAAATGGGTATGAGCGCCCCCGGAGAAATTGCGTATCTCGCAAGTATTGCAAGGCCGGACATCGGTGTGCTGTTAAATGTCGGTCCGGCACATTTGGAGTTTTTTGGAAGTATCGAAAAAATCGCCGATGCGAAAGCAGAACTTTTAGAATCACTTGGTGAAAATGGTACAGCAGTTGTAAACGGCGATGACACGTTAATTGAGTCGCGGTTATCGCGGTGCAAAGGAAAAATCGTAAAATTCGGAATCAACAGAATGTATGACTTTAAAGGTGAAAATATAGTACTTCATCCGGATGGCTGCGCCTCATTTGATATAGAAGAATTTACAATAAAACTAAATGTTCCCGGTTCACACAATGTTTATAATGCTTTGGCTGCTTATGCTGTTGCAAGTATTCTGGGTGTGGATAAAATGAATATCGCCATGCAGCTTGAAAATATTACCGCTTCTTCGATGAGAATGGAACGTATCGAGCGAGACGGTATTCTTTTCATAAATGATTCATATAATGCAAATCCTCTTTCAATGAAAGCCGCCGCCGATGTTCTGAGGAACATGGAAAATGTGTCCGGTGGAAGGAAAATAGCCGTTTTGGGTGATATGCTGGAGCTTGGTGAGGGTTCGGAAAAAGCACACCGTGAGATTGGCAGACTGTTTGGTTCTCTGGGAATAAACATGCTGTGTTTTGTCGGGAAATCGGCTGATTTTTATGCCGAGGGAGCATGGGAAAGCGGTATGCACCCGGATGATGTCATAATTTACGATCATGTGGATGATGCCGTGGAGTTTATAGAAAATGTGAAATGTCCCGGTGATATTATCCTCGTGAAAGGCTCACGTGCACTGGGTATGGAAAAAGTAGTTAACAGATATTGAAAACCGGCAGTAATACCGGGTATTGAATTGTAGAAGTTGAAAATAAGGATTTTAGATGCAACGGATTAACCGTTTATAAAGTTACTTTTTCATTTATTTGAAAAATTGGAAACAACTGAATGTTTTATCATTTTCTGGTACCGCTGACCAAACATTTTACAGCTCTGAATATATTCAATTATATAACATTTCGGGCCGGTTATGCTATGGTTACCGCTTTGCTGATGTCGTTCATCCTCGGACCTATGATTATAAGAAAACTCCGTTCATGGCAGGTTCACGAATCTATCCGTCAAGATGGACCACAGAGTCATTTGGTTAAAGAGGGCACTGTTACCATGGGCGGATTGATCATAATCATGAGCGTAATTATACCGACACTTTTGTGGTCGAGACTTGACAACATGTATGTGCTGCTTACCCTTTTTTCCATAACCTGGATGGGTGCGGTAGGCTTTTTGGACGATTACCTGAAAGCCAAACGAAAAATGAGAAAAGGTCTGGTTGCCAAATATAAACTTGTAGGACAGATTATACTCGGAATAATTATCGGCAGTATTATTTACCATAATACCAATGGTAATCAGTATGCCATGATGACAATGATACCATTCACAAAGAATTATGCATTTAATTATTCTGCCTGGTATGTCTATATCCCCATGGTGATTCTTGTAATTACATCGGCATCCAATGCTGTGAACCTGACCGACGGCCTCGATGGGCTGGCAATCGGATTGGTTGCAATAGCTACCGGAACCTATGCCATTGTATGCTATGTTTTAGGCCGATCGACGACTGCCGAATATCTGAATGTCTTTTATCTTCCCGGCTGCGGTGAATTGACTGTGGTCAGCCTTTCGATAGTAGGCGCTGCTCTCGGTTTTCTCTGGTTTAATTTTCATCCTGCAAAAGTATTTATGGGAGACACCGGCGCTCTTGCTTTGGGAGGGGCGTTGGGAACAATGGCGATATTAAGCAAAACGGAGATACTTTTAATCATTATAGGTGGTGTGTTTGTTTTCGAGGTAGTATCGGTAATTATTCAGGTATCGTCATATAAACTCAGGAAAAAGCGTGTATTCAGGATGGCTCCTCTTCACCATCATTATGAACTTAAGGGTTGGGCGGAGGAAACGGTGGTTGTAAGGTTCTGGATCGTTGGTTTTTTTCTGGCCGTTATAGCATTAACAACGTTCAAGATACGATAACATGGAGCAAAAATGAAAAATCAGTCAATTGACATCTGGCTACTTACATCAGTGTTAATTCTTGCCGGAATCGGCCTTGTAATGGTATACAGTTCCAGTATGTATCTGTCCATGAACGAGGATGGCAGTGGATCGTTTTATATAAAAAAACAGGCGATACGGCTTATGATAGGGCTTTTCATGATGATGTTCCTTACAAAAGTTAACTATCGGGGGTATTCGAAGATCGCTCCGATACTTCTGGTTGTCGGGTTCATATTGCTGGTGATGCTTCTGGTTAAAAAACATGTAACCGGTGATGTCGAACGCTGGTTGAGAATCGGAGGAGTCGGATTTCAACCCTCTGAATTCATGAAGATATTTCTCATCATGTACCTTGCATCTGCCATTTCCGGTATGGGTGATAAAATCAGGGAATTTACCAAAGGATTTTTACCGCTTCTGGCCATAATCGGAATAACTTTTGTGCTGGTAGTTCTCCAGCCAGATCTCGGTATTTCGGGGCTGATACTTGTTACCGGATTGTATATTCTTTTTATCGGCCATGCAAAATTATCACACATATTGCTGGTGACAATTCCTGCTGTTTTTTCAGTAATTTTCATTGTCAATACAGTACCATACATGAAACAACGCTGGGATGTGTTTATGCATCCCGAAAACAATCCTGATGCTGCCTGGCAGATTACGCAATCGGTTATCGGCATCGGAAGCGGTGGTATGTTCGGTGTGGGTCTCGGAAACAGCAGACAAAAATTTCTTTTCCTGCCTGAGAGTCATACTGACTTTGTATTTTCGATTTTTGCGGAGGAACTTGGGTTTGTCGGTACTGTAACTATGATGGTTCTGTTGTTTGTACTTATTTACCGGGGATTTGCAATTGCCCGACAGGCACCCGACATGTTTGGATTTCTTCTGGCATCGGGTATATCGACTATGATCGGATTTCAGACATTTATCAATATCGGAGTTACTACTGCACTGCTGCCGACGACAGGTATGACTCTGCCGTTTATATCGTATGGCGGCTCATCCCTGCTTCTTCTGTTTTGTTCGATTGGAATTCTTCTCAATATCTCGAAACAGGGTTGTTATGAGCGCAGATTATCACAGGAATTTGGCATACGTCTTCACAGGAGAGCGATGGCATGAGAATAATGTTTGCCGGGGGCGGAACCGGAGGACATATATATCCAGCTCTTGCGGTGGCTGAAGAAATAAAACAAAAAAGGCCTGAAACCGAATTCCTTTTTGTGGGCGGAACGCGCGGCGTGGAGCAAAAAATTATCAGCAGTTCCGGTTTTCCGGTGAAAACAATTCCCGTTACGGCGTTACCCAGAACGCTGTCGCCTGATATCTTCAGTTTTATCGGCAGGCTGGGTGTATCGATTATCAAGTCACGGAGTTACATACGAAAATTTAAGCCCGGAGTAATTATGGCAACCGGAAGCTATATATCGGGCGCTTCCATGATTGCGGCAATTAGCCTTGGTGTGCCCGTCGTGATACAGGAACAAAACTCATTTCCGGGAATTACCAACCGAAAACTCGGACGATATGCCAAAATTGTGTTTCTCGGATTCGAAGATGCGGGAAAATATTTCGGTACTAATTCCGAAGTTCATGTAACCGGAAATCCGGTCAGAAAAGACATTGGAGCGGAACCTCGTGAAACCTCTGCTCAGGCATTCGGTTTTGATCCGACACGTAAAACCGTATTTGTTTTCGGTGGAAGCCAGGGAGCCCAAAAGATTAACAAAACATTTTCCGAAATAGTTGAATCCATTGCGGATAGCGGTATTCAGGTTTTATGGCAAACCGGAGAAAAAAATGCAGCTAAATGGGCATCTTATGATGGCAGTGCTGATGGCAGAATCAGAACATACCGCTATATAGACAACATGGCCCAGGCTTATGCCGCATCCGACCTTGTTGTTGCCCGTGCAGGGGCGATGAGTATAACGGAAATAACCGTTTGCGGCCTGCCTGCTGTTTTTGTTCCATTGCCGACGGCTGCCGCAAATCATCAGGAGCATAACGCCCGTACCCTGGTTAATGCCGGCGCGGCGTCGGTCATTTTCGAACGGGAACTCACACCCAGGTTGCTGGAACAGGAAATTACACGTATAGTAACATCTGATGAACGTTTGGCTGTTATGTCAAAAGCATCGGCGAAGCTGGGAAAGAAAAATGCGGCAAGAACCATTGCCGGTATCCTTATCGACCGGTACGGTCAGAATTAGTTAATAAGTTAAGGAGTAATAATGCTTTTAGGACCGCTTACACAGCATGTTAAAAATATACATCTGATAGGAATCGGTGGCTCAGGAATGAGCGGTATCGCTGAAATTCTTGTAAATTTGGGATTTACGGTTACCGGTTCTGATTTACGGTCCACAACGGTGACGGAACGTCTCGAATTTTTTGGGGCACGAATTTTTATTGGTCATATCGCTGAAAATATTACAGGATGTGATGTCGTAGTATATTCTTCAGCCGTAAAAAAGGACAATCCCGAAATCATTGCCGCACGGGAACGTAAAATTCCTGTAATAGGCAGGCCTGAAATGCTTGCCGAACTCATGAGAATGAAATATGGGATTTGTATTGCTGGCACACATGGGAAAACTACAACGACCTCGATGACCGGCAGGGTGTTGACTCAGGGAAATATCGATCCTACGATTATTGTGGGTGGTCGTGTGGAAGACTTCGGCGGGGGAGCAAAAATAGGCCAATCACATTACTTTGTGCTCGAAGCCGATGAATATGACCGGACATTTTTGAAATTGACACCTGTTATTGCGGTGGTTACCAATATCGATACCGATCATCTTGATTGTTATAAAAATTTGGAAGACATCAGATCGGCATTTCTTGAATTTGTCAATAAGGTGCCGTTTTACGGTTCGGTCATACTCTGTATCGATGATAACGGTGTGCAGAGTATTATACCCGGAATATCGCGCAGAATGGTATCGTACGGCATATCCCGTCAGGCGGAAATACGGGCGGACAATATTACCTTCAGTGGTACGGAATCGACATTCGATGTTTTCTGCCGGGGTTTATACTGCGGTAAAATCAACCTGAAGGTACCGGGTATACATAACATAAGAAATGCACTTGCAGCGCTTTCCGTCGGATATGAAATGAGTGTTCCTTTTGTAACAATTGCGGAAGCTCTTGGCGATTTCAAATCTGTGGGTCGTCGATTTGAGATCAAAGGCGAAGAAAACGGCATAATGGTTGTGGATGATTTTGCCCATCATCCGACCGAAATAATTGCCTGTCTTGAGGGTGTCAGGGCAGGGTATGACAGACGTATTGTTGCGGTATTTCAACCTCATCTTTATTCGCGTACAAAAGATTTTCATAAGGAATTCGGACGTGCATTCATGAATTCCGATGTTTTGGTTGTGACCGATGTTTACCCGGCGCGTGAAGAACCGGTCGAGGGTGTTACGGGCAAGCTTGTTTCGGATTCCGCACAGGCAGCAGGTCATCGTAATGTCAGCTATGTCGAAAACCGTGCCGATCTTGCCAATGCGGTGAAAGAGATAGTCAGAGAGGGCGATATCGTCATTACCTTTGGTGCTGGAGATGTCCATAAAACAGGAACCGAACTGCTGGAGTTGTTGAGAGTATCTGGAGTCAGAATTTAAAATTTGATATATGCGGTAAAAATGTTATGAAGAAAAAAACTAAAAGATCACAAAATTCACCGAGATGGAAACAGGATCAGGTTAAAATAAAACGAAAACCTGTTAACACAAAACGTTCCGGTAAAAAGATCAGATTGCCCCAAATGCCTTCTGTTTCGGGATTGATCCGTTTTGTGATTTTAATCTTTTTGTTTTCGGCAGTTCTTTGGCTTGTGGGGAGACCTGTGGTCAGATCGATTGCATCGCATCCGGTTTTCAATGTTCGAGATGTCGTGGTTGAAGGAGCACAGTATCTGAACGAGGAAGAAATAATTGAAACAGCATCGGTAGAATTAAACGCAAATATTTACGACATCGATATCGAACGGATTTCACAATCGCTGCAAAAAACATATACGGCTGAAGATTTCACCATTTTCAGACGTTTGCCGCATACGATAGTAATCGATATAACCGAAAGAAAACCGGTGGCCCTTTTAAATATGGACTCTATGGTCGGAGTTGATGAAAATGGTGTGCCGCTTCCCCATATCGGCGCTGATCTTGTTGAGTCTTTGCCAATAATTACGGGAATAAAGAGCGTTTCGTCGCTTGCGGATTCGACCGTCAGGGCACGTTTGTTAACCGGATTGAATATGCTCAACAGTATTTCTGAAGATGCTCCTTCAGTGTACAAAAGAATTTCGGAAGTAGATGTAACAACCACGGCAAGTATGGGAATAAGTCTTGTCGACAACGGTATCGATGTGATTATCGGAGACAAAGATTGGAAACGCAAGATACCGACGCTGGCAAAAATAATCAACGAAGTAACCCGTCGCGATGATTCAATTAAAGCAGTTGATATTCGTTTCGGGGAAAAGATTTATGTAAAGAAATAGACGAGTTCAGGAGCCCGGAATGAGTAGAGGAAATATAGTAGTTGGGCTGGATATCGGTACTACCAAAATAGCTGCGGTCATAGCAAGAATTGAAAATGACGGTACACCCTCTGTTATAGGAGTTGGAACAAGCCCTTGCGAGGGTCTGAAACGGGGTGTTGTGATCAGCCTGGAAAAGACTGTTGAGGCCATTGGAAAAGCGATAACGGATGCCGAACTTATGGCGGGTATTGATGTTCAGGAAGCATATGTAGGCATAGCCGGTGATCACATAAAATCCCTGAATTCACGGGGTGTGATAGCAGTATCACGGGCCGATCACACAATTACCGAAAAAGATATAGAACGCGTACTCGATGCCGCCAAAGCGATACGGCTTCCCGATGAACGTGAGATAATTCATGTTATTCCTCAGGAGTATATCGTTGATAACCAGGATGGGATACGAAATCCGCTCGATATTTCCGGTGTGCGTCTCGAAGCCGAAGTCCATATCGTAACAGGAATTATGACATCCATACAGAATGTAGTAAAGTGTGTTAATCGTGCAGGATTGGAAGTAAGAGAACTGGTCCTCGAACCCCTTGCCAGTTCATATGCCGTACTTAGCAGTGACGAAAAGGAATTGGGTTGCGCTGTTCTTGATATAGGTGGGGGAACTACCGATCTGGCAGTATTCCATGCTGAAGCTATTCGATATACTTCTGTTATAGGAATCGGAGGAAAGAATGTAACATCCGATATCGCCATAGGTTTAAGAACACCCGTTGATAATGCTGAAACAATAAAAATAGAACAGGGATATGCGCTTAAATCTCTTATCCCAAAAGATCAAATATTTGAAGTTCCCGGTACGGGCGGCAGAGAATCCCGAAAAGTATCGCTCGATATTATAGGCACCATTATCGAGCCCAGAATGGAGGAATTGTTCACTATCGCGAAACGAGAAATCGAGAAAAATGAGTATAAGGAACTGTTAGGCGCCGGAATTGTGCTGACAGGCGGGGCATCTCTCATACGCGGATGTGCGGAGCTTGCGGAACAGGTTTTTGATATGCCTGCGAAAGTAGGATACCCAAAGGGATTTAGCGGAATCACCGATATAATCAATAATCCTTCATATGCCACAGTCCTCGGGCTGATTCTTTACGGCTCCCAGGACGTAGAGGGCGGCGAACAATTCAGATCGCTGGCAAAAACAGGTACTTTGGAACGTACAATGGAATCTGTCAGAAAATGGTTTAAGGATTTTATTTAAGTATTCATAATAAAACAAGGGGTGAGTTATGATTATCGAAATTGACATGGCGATGTGCAGTAACGCCAATATAAAAGTAGTCGGCGTCGGCGGTGCCGGAGGGAATGCGATCAACCGTATGATCACTTCAAACTTGAAAGGTGTCGAATTTGTTGCAATTAATACCGATAAACAGGCATTGGATATCAATCAGGCCAATATGAAATTACAAATCGGTGCAAGTCTGACAAAAGGGCTTGGTGCAGGTGCAAATCCTGAGGTTGGCCGTAAAGCTATCGAAGAAGATATCGATAAAATTTCCGAATTACTCCGTGGAGTTGACATGGTTTTCGTAACTGCCGGCATGGGTGGCGGTACGGGTACCGGCGCATCACCGGTGGTAGCCCAGATTGCCCGTGATGCCGGAGCGTTGACTGTTGGTGTGGTAACGAAACCTTTTCTTTTCGAAGGCGCAACCCGTCAAAAAATTGCGGTTAAGGGAGTTAAAGACCTCAAAGATGTTGTCGATACGTTGATTGTGGTTCCGAACCAGCGCCTTCTGTCTATTGCCGAACGTAATATGCCATTTACCGAGGCATTTAGGATGGCCGACGATGTGTTATTCCAGGCGACCAAGGGGATATCGGATATCATCAATGTACCGGGAATAGTAAATGTCGATTTCATGGATGTACGTACGGTTATGAGCGAAATGGGTGACGCCATCATGGGTACCGGAACCGGACAGGGTGAAAACAGAGGCCGTCAGGCAGCAGAACAGGCCATCAACAGTCCACTCCTTGAAAACGTATCCATAAGGGGCGCACGAGGCGTTCTTCTCAATATAACCGGCGGCAACGACATGGGGCTGTATGACATTGACCAGGCCGCCATGCTCATTTATGAAGAGGCCGGTGACGGTGCGAACATCATATTCGGCGCGGTTATCGATGAAAACATTCATGATGAAGTACGGGTAACCGTAATAGCCACAGGTTTTAATGTCGGTGAAGGCTGCGAAGCTGTTGAAGAACAAATGGCCACAATTGTTGACTTTGAAAGCGATACGTCGGAATTTGACATTGACAGAGCAGTTCGGGAGGCTGCCGGTATAACTAATTCCGCAAAAGAGCAGCGCGTTGTATTGAATGGTGCGGTGCGAAGGTTCGACCGTACAGCAAAAAACGGATTGGATTACCCTACATTCCTCAGAAGGCAGGCTGATTAAAAACTGTGGAATGAAATATGGTTTTTTAGATAAATAACTTTCTTTCGAAGAGTTCAAAATCTTATTAACCATAATAAAAAAATTGATTGAAAGTAATTTGCCGGAAAGATTAAGTGAAAAGAAATACCGCCTGTGGAGAATGTAATGGGATACTGCTTGTTTATCCTGACAGTAAAGAGGCGGCTCTCGGATCTCCCGGTTTCAGACAGGTATACAGAACACTGGCAGGTTTACCCGATACTGTAGTCGACTGGGGCTGGTATGACAACAAAAAGGATACGATAGAATATGAATGCCGTGAGTGGTTCGGAGAATATGACAGCATTGCCATCAGTGTTCCGTTTGAATTGCTGTATGGCAACACAGTCAGGATTCTTACGGCGCTTGGTATCGAACCGGAGAAAGAAAAACGCAGCCGGGTGAAACCGGTTGTTATCACAGGAGGTGCGGCGCCGACAATTAATCCGTCTGTAGCAGGTGTAATAGCGGATGTTGTGTGTGTCGGTGAAATTGAAACGCACATTTCATATAAACTTAACAAGTTCATTTCAAATCATCAATCGGGGGCGGCAAAGCGACTCACCCCCATGATAGGTATGAAAATACCTATGAAAAATCGCGCCGCCCCTGATTCTATTTTAATTTCAGACAAAATTGACTCATCTATGCTCGCCGGATTCGATAATCCAGCCTTATGCACTTTCAAAGATGCGGGTCTTGTCGAGGTTGGCCGTGGTTGTTCACGGGGCTGTCGTTTTTGTGCAGCAGGCCATATTTATCTTCCGGTACGGCATCGGCCTGTCGATAATATTCTCCGCGATGCATCGACATTTAGCGGAAAAGCGAAACGTATCGGCCTTGTCGGAGCCGCATTGTCGGACCACCGGTCACTCAAGGAAATCTTGCGCGGTATTCTGGATTTGGGATTCGGTTTGTCGACATCGTCATTCCGTGCCGATATGCTCGATGATGAAGTTGCTTTACTCCTTAAGCAAGGCGGTGTAAAAACCGTAACCATTGCACCTGAGGGTGGCAGCGAACGTATCCGCAGCATCATTAACAAACGGTTGACCGAAAAACAGATTCTTGATGCGGCCGAATCATGCAGACGTGCCGGTATCGGGGGATTAAAGCTGTATTATATGATCGGCCTTCCCTGGGAAAAACAATCCGATATAGGAGCAATTATTGATCTTACCGCAAAAATACGGGATACCTTTCAGGGTAAAGGTAAAAAGATTACCGTATCGATAAACCCATTCATACCGAAACCACAGACACCGTTTCAGTGGTACGGCATGGCTGAACCTTCATATATAAATTCTGTCTACCGTGATCTGAAAAAAGCATTCATAAGAATGCGTGGAATTACGCTCAAAACCATGAGTGTCCGCACGGCGTTTATGGAGGCGGTGATATCGCTTGGAGACGAAGCTGTCGGGAGAGCGGTTATTGATTCAAACCGTGCCGATATACCCTGGAAAAAAGCGCTTGAGGTTCATGGTGTCGATGTTTATAACCTTGTGCACCGTATGAAAGCACCCGATGAGAAATTCTCATGGGACAATGTCACGGGAGAAAAAAGAAAAGCGGTGCTCTTTGCCTCGTTTGAAAAGGCTCAGCAAACCGCTTCTACAATATCCTGATAATATCAGTAAATCTGTTATTACGCTTTGACGATTTTTCCGCTTCTGAGACATCTGGTGCAGATTCTCATACGTTTTGTGGTACCGCCAACTTTAGCTTTGACATTGACGAGATTGGGTCTGAATTCCCGCTTTGTCGTGTTGTGAGCATGACTGACATTATGGCCGATCATACGTTTTTTGCCGCATATTTCGCACTGACGTGACATTATAGTAACCTCCGTGATTTTCAATTATAGACTTGAAATATATAAAAAATAAAGTGATATGTAAAGGAAATTTTTATCAATTTATTTTTTTTAGTTTCAATTTTAGTTTAATAATATCCGGCAATAATTCCCGACAAATTATGATTTAATAAAAAGAAATTTTTATGTCAGCTGATCTGATAATAAACTTCATTCGCTTCCAAAGAATTTCTTACTTTTTTTATTCCCCAAACGTATTATTATAAATGACATACTGTAATAAATTCAAATACAATATACAGGTATGCTGTAATGCGGATAATACGATTTCTCATATGTTTATGCAGTTTAACGCTGCTGCTTTTTCTTCCGGCATCGGGAAATGAAGGAATCTGGAGTCACTTTGTGAACGGCAACGACATTCACAAGGTTGTATCCGGACCGGAATACATGTGGTGCGCCACATCGGGAGGTTTGGTAGGTTGGAACAAACGTGATGGCTCCTATGTCCATTTTACAAAGTTTGACGGGCTTTTGTCAAATAATCTTGCTACTCTCGCAATTGACCATACCGGAGCACTCTGGATAAGCTACGACGATGTAAAAGGAGCGGTGACCCGCTATGACGGGGCTTCCTGGAGTATTATCGACGGTTCGACAGGCAAACTGCCGGATACCCAAATATTGTCGATGTTTTCTGACAGCGCCGGCAGGATGTGGTTTGGTACCGATGGTGGAGGTATTGTTTATTATGAAGATGATATCTGGGGCAAAGAAGATTCCATAAAGGGGATTGACCAGATAAATGAAATAACATTTGATGCCGATGGCGTCATGTGGTTTGCTACGCGATTCGGCGTTTTAAGCTTTGATGGCATTAACTGGAGTAGAAATACCACGAATAGTAACCTGAAAAGTGATATTATAACCAGTATCACCACAGATGACCGCGACGTTAAATGGATCGGGACATCAAATGGAATTGCTCGTTTTGATGGAGATACATGGATACCATACACACAAAGTGACGGACTTATAGACAACCGTGTTAACTGTTTAGCTCAAGGCACCGGCGGAGTCCTCTGGATTGGAACAAAAGGCGGAGCATCAAAATTTGATGGTTTAAATTGGTTGTCTTTCACCGAAGAAGACGGGCTGATCAACAATAATGTTACCGGAATCACTGTTGATGGAAATGGACGTATATGGTTAGCTCATGATACGGTATATAATGGGGTTTCGGTGTTTAACGGAAATCAATGGGAATGGTATACGACCTGGAATTCGGGATTGGTCAGCAATCAGGTCGATGCATTGGCTTCCGACAAAGATGGCAATGTCTGGCTTGGAACAGATAAAGGTGTTTCCCGCTTTGACGGCGTTACATGGAAAACGTATTCGACAAAAGATGGCCTCGCGGTAAAAAATGTCTCCGGATTGTATATCGATAACCGGAATAACCTCTGGGTTGCTTATGAACAGTCAAAAAACGCCGGTATCACAAAATTTGACGGAAATGTATGGAAAACCTATACAACACAAGACGGACTTTTACACAATTCCGTTACTTCGATAGCACAAGTAAAAAATGAAGGTATGGTTTTCGATACATCTGAAGGATTATCGCTGTTTGACGGTGTAAATTGGGTAAATTACCCGAACAATCAGTGGCTGTTGTCACCGCATATTTATGATATTGCTGAAGATAGCGAGGGATTTGTATGGTTTGGCACCAAAAACGGATTGACTCGATTTGACGGATCGGAATGGTTAACATTCACCTCAGAAGGAGTTTTGAATGCAGATAATTTTGTCGATGTTGAAACTTCGGATAATGGAATAATATGGTGCGTGACAGAAAACGGTGATCTGGTAAGTTTCGACGGCTCAAAATTTATTAAACACCCGATTGAACAGACATGGGAATCCTACAGATCTACTGTTACCGGAATTGCTGTAGATAAAGAGGGAATAATATGGACCAACACACCAGTACTGAATGAGGATGGACACATAGATGCTACACAGGTGTGGACATTCGATGGCGTTGTATGGAACGAATGCAGCATCGATATATTCCGGGACGGGCCTAATACCGGTTTGATTACGGATATTATTGCCGATGAAAACAATACAATCTGGTTCGGTACACAACATGGTCTTTACCAATACGACGGCACAGTATTGTTGAACTACACCATGAATGCACCTTTTGCTAACGATATCACTACAATAACCATCGATAAAAACAACCGGAAACTATTCGGAACATCACGGGGAGTTTTTTCATTTGACAATGTTTCGTTTACGGCCATAACTGATACACCGGTTTTTTCTATCGCTGTCGATCATAATAACGTACAATGGTTCGTGACTCCATCCGGTGTCGAGGTCAATGATTCATCTACCTGGAAGCGGTTTACTCTGGAAAATGGACTCATTTCAAACAGCGCTCGTGTGATCGGTGTCGATAAAAATAATATCAAATGGGTTGGAACATCGCTGGGTGTACAGAGTTATGACGGTATTACCTGGAAGCTTCACGCAAACGGAGACGGCCGGTATTCCGATTTTGTCAGGGTATTTGCTGTGGATGAAAACAACGTGAAGTGGTTCGGAAACGGCTTATGGGCGGAACTGTGGAGCTATGACGGCACAAACTGGAAACATTATACGAAAGATGACGGCTCAATTTTACGTAGAATTTACGCGATTGCTGTTGATAAGAATAATGTTAAGTGGATAGGGACACATTACGAACTTGCCCGTTACGATGGGATTTCTATGACCATATATACTGAAGCGGACGGCCTGGCCTCTAATCATGTCACTGCGCTGGCAACTGACAACAACAATATTGTGTGGGTGGGAACGAACGAGGGCGTGTCACGGTTCGACGGAGAATCATGGATCACTTATACCGAAGAAAACGGGTTACTCAGTAATTCCATAACCAGTATCGCAGTGGATTACAACAATGTTAAATGGTTTGGTACATCAGAGGGTATATCCAGTTTTGATGACCGGTCGCTTAGCGATTCAAGGAGCACTATAAAGCCGATAACCATTCGAGGTAATTATCCCAATCCATTTAATACAAGCACCACGGTGGAATTTAATCTTTCATCATGGGTGCCAGTCAACTTTACCGTCTATAATGTCATGGGACAATCGGTCAGGGAATTATCAATGGGGAAATTACCGGCCGGCAGTCATCAGGTTTCGTGGGATGGGCTTGACCAATATGGGAAACCGGTATCCTCCGGCGTTTATCTCTACCGTATCGAAACCGGAGAACACCACAAAAGCGGCAGGATGATGTTTTTGAAGTGATGGATTTTTATA
>JAFGMP010000486.1 GCA_016927495.1 Candidatus Latescibacterota bacterium
ATTAACTGTCTCACAATAGAAAGCACTGTCGATTCCGTTCGCAGTCGGGGTCGGAATGTCACTACCGTGATTGTAAGTGCAAGGTAAACCGGTGCTGCGCACCGTTCCTATTACATCGCTTTCGGCATCGGTATCGAAAAAGCCCTGTTTTCAAAGTCGATTCCGATTCCGATACCGACAGCGACCCCGATGATTTTAAACGGGATAGTGCTGATAATTATGAGACAGTTAATAAAACATCTGAAAGAATATTATTTCAAACATCCATTCATCGGGAAACGTTCAATATGCTTTGAAAAAGATGACTGTTGGCAATAATTCCTCCTTTCGGTTTTTGTAGTCAAACTTCTTTGCTGCAGAGTATATGGTTATTTCTGTTCCTGCCATTATGCCTTAATACGGCGCACCAAGAATATTATATATATTAGACCACCCATCGGGATCGTGGCCATCTTCATAGCAATACGCCTCCGAAACGTCAAGAGCACCAGGTTCAAGACGATTATTAGGGAAAAATGCGCGCATTTTTCCGGGTGCACTCTCCCCTGGAATGTTGTAGGTATCCCAATAATCCACCAATGATATGTTGGCGGATATTGTTTTCTTGTAAAGACAGATAGTAAACATACGGCCAATAGTTCCAGCGTTTGTCCAGGATGATGCCCCTGGCAATTTATAGTAATAGTTTACAAACATTCCATCGTCACCTCCATCTTTTGCAAATATCAGATTGGTGACGGCATCACCTCTCATTCCAGCAGCCATCCTCTTATAACAATTCCCACCTATATATGTCCATCCCATTTCCCATCCACCCGATATGGAAGGAGCCTGTCTGCAGCTATACATTTTACGGTTGGTGGTATTAATAAAGATTTCCAGCAGTCCATACGCATCTCTCACACATGCAAGATCTGCGGATAGATCAATATTAGATGGTGTACTTGCGCCCAGTTTCTGCCAGTAATGAGTCCATGTCCAGGTACCCGGGGAGTTCTGCCAGATATGCTTGACCTCCCTTGAATAGGGCACGAAAACCTCAAGCCGTCCATCATTATTTTTAGCAACGGTAAAATTATCTGGAATCGCTTGGTAAGCGATTTTTCCATAGGTACTTAGGCCACTTGTACTGAAATAGCCTGCATACAGATATCCGCCGTTGTTTTTGAAAAGTAATACCAGTTCATTCGAGCTTCCGGTAGCAATCCCCAATTGGCCATACCCACCTGATACCGGGAGGTTCGCCCAGCTTGTGAAATGATATGAGCCAGGGGAAATCTGTCTGCGATACCATATCCTTCTCGATCCTGAATTGGCAATTGAAAATACCCACGCTTTTCCGTCGGAATTCCTTGCCGCAACCAGGGAAGGATTCAGTGTAACACCGCTGGGTTTGCTGAGGTTAGAAACGGGCGTACGCCAGGTATTGGGATCAAGGCTACTCCTGGTCTGATACTTGTAATACACTTTTCCATCCTCGCACAAGGCAAAAACATTCGATTTCCCTGCACCGTCATGACATACAGCTTGCTTCATGATATTGTAAGGAAAGTCGTCATTGACGCCGGCAACCGCAGTATTAGACTGCTCGGAAACGCTTATCGGGCTTTCATTTGAACAACTGACAATAGCAACAGCAAGAGCAGCCATGATCAGTGACCAAAAAGTTCTTCGTACCATGCAAACTCCTTTGTTAAGGTTAATTGGTTAAGGTAAATTTTACTGCATCTTTCGGTTATCATGTTAAGTGCGTTTGCGTTCCCTCCTATCTTTATCGTGTGATGATTTATCAAATTAATCGAAAATGCTGCAGTCCCTGTTCCAAGGAACACTGTATTGGTTTTAGAAGCTACGCCTTTTCTACAACAAACCTACTTTCTACCCAGCTTATTTTTTAGTCTTTTATAAATGTGTAAAAAGGCCAACTAAAAAAATTATCTGTATTTATGCCGTATTAATCAGGTAATTGGCAGTAATTTATCCAAAATTTAAACATTTCTTGTTGGTAAGATAGATATAAACGAAACTCCAAGCAACCTACATTTTGCCTACATTAACAATTACCGTTCACGGTAATCGATTTCATAATTACTATCGAAAGATATTTTACCTTTCCCGGTCCTGGTAATACTCATTAATGGAAATTCATTTCTCAATTTTTCTGAAATCCTGTTAATTCTAATATCAATGTTTGGTTTATATGAATCCAAAGCGATATCAGGATCATTTTTAAATTCAAAATATTCAAAATCTTGTTTCCCCGAAAAAATATACGCATTTACTATTTTATTAAGAATCCTTGCCGGTGCATATCGAGTTATATATTTATCATTTATTGATATGACTTCATTTCTTTTATCATAAACTATTTTCGCTTTATCAACACTATAACTTAACAATTTATTATGCCTCTGTTCCAATTGGTGAAACAGCTGCTCCTTTTCATTGCTGTTTTTTATGACCGAAGAAATAATCCTTTTTGTTTTTGTAAATAGCTTTTTATAATTAAGCTCAAAAAGGTATATATCCGCGCCGTAAATACAACCGCTTTTAAGCACGACTCTTTTATGGTAGGGGCTGAAATAATCTTTTCCCATGATAACAACTCTTTTTTGCGGCAATTTCACGTTTGTAATATTCAATCTTTTTTCATTGAGAAAATCTTGGAAAGTAATAATACGACCATATTTTTTGTTGTTAATAAAAAGAGAATCTTCTGAGTATGATATGCTATCGTTTGTTTTATATAAGACTTTCTCAATAGGCCTGCAATCGGAGAGTGTATATACTTCCTCAAAAGGAGGCAGATTAAAACACCGGGGGACCTTTTTTAGAAAACAACATGTCCACATTTCAACATCCACATAATATTTATGTTCTATTGATTTGTCATAAAGAAGTCCCATGATTGTATTGAACTGGTTTTTATGAACCTCATGTTTAATAACCTTGAATATTCCCCCGGGTACGACATAGTCATGTGAATAATTGGTTGATTGGAGTATGAGGTACCGAAAGTCGAACATATCGGAATAATTGAATCCGAAGCTATAAAATAAGTGAAATAGGTAGAGTTCAATTTTTTCGATTAATATATCCAAGGGGAAAATGGTTTTAACACTTCTAATGCTGCACAATGTCTCAGTGAATTCTATAAAGGAGTATCCTTTTTTAATAAGATAATGCTCGAGATTAGTCCGGATCGAAAGTAAATAATCCAGCGGAACGAATTCCGTACTATTCCAAAGCGCGTTCAACAATTCCTTTGTGGTAAACGATTTATCATCAGCAACAAGGGTATTTTCCTTCCAGAATTGAAATACATCTTTTAATGGAAGTTTTAATACCATGGTTATATAAACTTCCTTTAATAGAGAAATACGTGCTTTCACAGCTTAAACCTGATAGGGCTAAGGTTAAGAATGAATCAGTATATTCGGAGTTGAATAAACTTCCAATCGGAATTTAGAATAATGTTGAATTCTCTAAAAGCCATATAAGTTGAAAAAATTGCCTACCTGAAGTAATTGGTGGTGTTGTCTACACCCATTTCAACAGGTGAAACCCTTTAGTAATCTAAATCAGACTTGTTTTTCCCAGCCGCTTTCCCATTTCAAAGTGAGTGGTACTCGCAAAAGGCGAACCTATCGTATCATTCATACAATTTATAAAGAAATAACCATTCCAAAAAAGCACATCCTATACAACTCATTGAAAAAAAAGGAAAAAGAAGGAATTTGGTATGCTTCCGCCTGCTGCCGTTTATTCACCATGAATATTTATGACCGTTAAAACCCGCTTTCGTTATTCATAATGAATAATCCGATTGGGCGTCATGGCCATGAAATTGCCGACAATGAGGATCGTCGTAGGGGATAAAAAAACGGCGGGTTTTAAACTGATTTAATTAATAATACTATCCGAAGGATTTTTAGCCCATCGACTCAGTGAGGGTTGCGAGATACCGAGCATGGCGGCGGCCAGAGATTGTTTGCCGTCGGCAAGAGTCATGGCTTTTTCAATGAAATAATTTTTAACATACTCCAGGGTGGGAAAATCGCCGGTATAATAAATCTTCGGGTGTACGGCGCATTTGTCGTCCGGTTGCCTCCCTGTTGCGTGATATTCATCGGAAATATACTGTTTGAACAGGGCGGGATCGAGGCATGAGCCAGTACACTGCATGGTTATGTCGTGTACCATTCCCTGCAGTTCGCGTACGTTTCCGGGAAACGGATAACCCGCAAGAATACCGAAGATTTCAGACGGTATTTCGGGCGGTTTTCTGTCAGATCCAATGGTGGCTTCCGATGCGAAATGGTGGACCAGCGGCGGTATGTCTGCCGTCCGTTCGCGGAGAGGCGGAATATGAATACGGTGACTCTTCAACCGGTAATACAGATCGTTTCTGAAACGTTTTTCGTTCAACAGGTCGACGATATTTTCGTTTGTTGCGGCAATGACGGCGACATCGGCTGTTTTAAGTGTGTCCGACCCCAAGGTATAGTACTGTTTTTCCTGCAGAAGCCGCAGTAATTTTATCTGCGCCCGGTTGCCGAGAGTTCCGATCTCATCGAGAAACAGCGTACCCCCTGCAGCTTTTTCGATCAGACCAGTCCGTTCGCGGTCGGCGCCGGTAAAAGCGCCTTTGCAATGACCAAACAGCGTATCTGAAAAGGCGTTGTCGTCGAGCCCGCCGATATTTACCGGTACAAACGGTCCCTTTCTTCCGCTTACCGCATGAATCGCTTTGGCGATCAGTTCTTTGCCGGTACCGCTTTCTCCGGTGATCAGAATGGGATGCATGGTGCATGATATTGCTTCAACATAACTGAAAATCGCTTTCATGGAAGGACTTGCCGTAATAATCGGTTTGAATACCTCGGGATTATGTAATTCGCCGTGAAGCATCTGTGCGCGTAATGCTTCATTCTCTTTCTTTAACTCAGCCAATTCATTGGCGGTCTGTATGGCGGCGATTAATTTTTCCTCGTCTACCGGCTTTACAAGAAAATCGATCGCCCCTTTTTTCATGCAATCAACTGCGGTCGTGATCTCTTTGACACCGGTAACGATTATTACCGGTGTGCCAGTATAATCGTTCTTTATCAGTTCGAGAATCTCCATGCCCGAAACATACGGCATCGTCAGATCGAGTACCACCAGCGAATACTCCTGTTCCCGAAGAACCCCGCTTGCAATTCGGCTGTCGCTGCAAAAAACCATATTATTAATCCGGTTCATCCGCATCGCCATACGATACGCATCGAGAATAAACGGTTCATCATCAATAAACAGCACAGGTAGGACTGGGTATAATGGGTGTGTCATGATTCGCTCAATTCTGGTAAATTGATAGATATTATGGATGACCACCTCCAAATTTCTGGGGCTGGTTACCCGAATAAGTTATGTTTGAAAATAAACGAACATTTAACTTAACCATGAAGGGGTCATCCTATGTTGTTGAAGAAAATAGTATATGTTGGCATTGACGTGGACGATACAGCGTTTCACGGAGCAGGCGTTGTCCTTGAGACCGGCGAGTTTTTCGAGTTCAGATGCAAGCCCGATCATGGAGTTCTTCGCAAAAAGCTCAACGATATTTTCGGTGACCGTTATACTGTCCATCTTTGTTATGAGGCCTGTTATATCGGGTATTCCCTCTATCGGTTTTTGCGTAAGTCCGGGATACATTGTGATATTATCGCGCCATCTTTGATCCCGGTAAAGACTGGCGCCCGTGTAAAGACAGACCGTCTTGATGCGGCAAAGCTTGCGGAATACTATGCCAGGGACCTGCTGACTCCGATCTACGTTCCTGATGAAACCGACGAAGAGGTGCGTGATATTCTTCGCTCACGCAATTTTCTGGTAAAACAGCGCAAGATGCTCAAAACACATATTCTGTCCGCCTACAGGCGCTACGAAATCAATTTTCTGGAAGAGACCGGTAGCAAGACCACCTGGACTGACCGGCATATCTCCTGGCTGAAAAAGAGGGTAAAGACATTACAGCGTCCACTATGTCAGATTGATTTAGAACTATTACTGGCCCAGTACACGAACCTTTCAGAAAGTATCGAAAAGCTTGATGCGTCTATTTCCCGTATCGCGGATGGAGAACGTTACAAAAAATCCAAGGATGCATTGAACAGTTTTCGCGGCATAGATACTCTCAGTGCCATGACCATTATAGCCGAACTGGGTGATATTCGCCGTTTCGCACATCCCCGGCAGCTTGCCGGTTACGTCGGTCTTGATGTCGCGGAATACAGTTCCGGTGGAAAAGAGCATAAGAAGGGGATCACGAAAACCGGCAACAAGCATGTCCGGACATTACTGACGGAGTGTTGTCAAACAGCATCGAATCCGCCGATACTCAGCAAGCGGATAAAACAGTCTCGGGCGGGACAGTCCGGGGAGGTTATTGATATTGCTGATCGTTGCATGAACCGTCTTCACAAGAAATCCGTCCGGATGCTCTATGCGGGAAAACATAAAAACAAGATCAAAACCGCATGCGCGCGGGAGATGCTCGGTTTTATCTGGGAAGCGCTGAAGCTTGTGGCATGAGCGAGGCCGGTATGAAATCGAATTACGTTACGAATAACAACAGTTCCGGACGCATGACCAACGTCCGGTTTTGGCAACGCAGCCCGCGTTATCAACCCCGTCACCTGCGAACCACGCCGAAGGGCGTTCTTCGGTGACGGCATTGATAACGCTCATTGCTTCAACAAGCAGAAAAACAATCGTACTAATTGACATGTACAAGTAAAATAGAAAGGTCTGAAAAAGTCCGGTAAGCTATGATGTGGCGAAGTCCGAGGAAAGACCTTAAGAAAGCTCATGTGCTTGATGATAGATTACGGTGAACGCCACATTCGAACAAACTTACTGCGTTAACCAGCACGCGAATATGAGGGTGAAAGTTCACGGCGAGCAGGATTTTTTTCAGGAAACGTTTATTTTACTTGCCAGTGGGGTCATCCATATGAGAATTTACTTTTTCCAGATTCTGACTGGAATTATCTTAATATCGTTTGAGATCTGACCAGCTTTTTACCTTTAAACCTCTGATTTCCACTCCAATAATCACCCTACTTGTGATGAAAATAGGTATCAAGAGGGATAAAATGCAAGAAATAAACATAGCTGTCGCGAGGAGTATTTCTTAGAAAAATGAATTGGCGCTTTCATTTAGCCCGAATTATTGATATACTTTTCTACTGCGGCGCTGGATTGCCCGTCATCTCTGGCCGTCCTCGCTCGTCGCATCCTCGAGCGGCAGGCCATGGACGGTCGGAAACCATCCCGATGAAATCGGGACCCGAAGGGCGGCAACCCGGATGGTTGCCGTGAAATACTGCAAGTATTCCTCCGGTGCGTCTCGCTGCGAGTAGCCCGATCTAACGGCCACTGCAGCGCCTCGTGACGAAAACTTATGAATAATTCGGTCTAACCAACTCTATTGGAATTCGTGATTTAACCGTTTTCCGCATTATTCCGCAGAACGGTATTCAACGTTCTCAGAAGGTCATCCACAACATATGGCTTGGCAATATCCCCCATGAAACCATACTCAGCGGGATTGGATAATACCGGACTGTCGGCATAACCGCTTGAAACTATTCCTTTTACCTGTGGATCAATTTCCTGAAGTTTTCGTATCACCTTCTCTCCACCCATGCCACCGACAATGGTCAGATCAAGGATAGCTGCTGAAAAAGGATTTCCGGCCTGAAACGATTCTCGGTAAAGCGCAATTGCCTCTTCACCGTTTTTTGCACATACAATTTCATATCCCCCTTCCTCAAGTATCATTGTCACCGAATTACATATCACTTCATCATCATCCATAAACAATATTCTGCCGTACCCCTTCAAATCGGCCGGCAGCTCCGTCCTTTCTTCGGGAATCGCATCCTTTGAAGCGGGAAGATGAATCGTCACAACCGTACCGGAACCGACTTCGGAGTCAATAGATATATGACCTTCATGTTTCTTGATAATAGAGTACGATGTCGCAAGCCCGAGTCCCGAACCCGTCTGCTTGGTGGTAAAAAAAGGATCAAAGACTCTGGAAAGAACATCCTTTTTTATTCCGCTTCCCTGGTCCGAAAAAACTATCCTTACATACGATCCTTCCGGAAGGTCAATGATTTCGTTTTTCCGGAGCTCCACATTGCCGCCTGCAAGTGTGATCAATCCCCCATTTGACATGGCCTGACGGGAATTCAGGAGGATATTGCTGAACACCTGACTCAACTGTCCTTCATCTCCTTTAATCGTCCAGAGCGTCGGAGGCAGTTCGAAATTGCAATGTACATTGGAACCGCTGAGACTAAGCTTCGCGGTTTTCTGTATGATCGGTTCAAGGGCCAGTGTCTTTTTCACCGGCATCCCTCCCTTTGCAAATGTCAGAAGCTGCTGAGTCAGATCCCGCGTTCGCGAACAGCAGCCCATCGCTTCATCGAGACATTCACGTACGATTGTATCTTTTTTCCCGAGATTCCGACGGGCCATATCCACAAATATGAACAGGCCACTGAGGAGATTGTTGAAATCGTGTGCTATTCCACCGGCGAGCAGGCCGAGTGATTCAAGCTTCTGCGCCTTCTGCAGCTCTTCCTCGGCCTGCTTGCGATGGATAAGTTCTTTTTTCAGCTCTTCGGTGCGTTCTGCAACCAGTTCCTCCAGCTGGTGCCGATACTGCTGCAGTTCTTCCTCCGCTTTCCGGCGTTCAGTGATATCCTGATTGACGCCGTACGTCTTTACTGTCCGGCCTTGATCATCCTTGACGATAAATATTCTGACGCTGATGGTACCGATCGCGCCGTCCGCATAGAGTATCTTGTGCTCCAACAGCCTGCTGTAATGCGGATCCGTCGTCGCAAGGGCCTTCCCGATTTCTTCTCCGACCATTTGAATCTCATCGGGATGCAAAAATGTACGGGCATAGTCGGCGGACGACATCGTATACCCCCCGACCTGTTCCGCCGTGGTCCTGAATATATTGTAAAATTCATCATTGAATGTAAACTGGTCCTTTAAGACATCATATTCCCACGGACCAAGGCGGGCTATCTGCAGCGCATTAGAGAACTGTGCTTTACTGGACCTGAGAGCCTCCTCCACCAGTCTGGCCTGAGCGGCTTCGTGTACCAATCTGTGTGCAATGGATATCTGTCTGCAGAAAACCTTTGCCAATGAAATAAACTCCGCAGGCAGCTCGGGGTGAATAATCGAAATAGCTCCGATGGGAGAGTCGGTTCTGCAGAATGGCAGCACCACAGCATCCCATTTCTCACACCCCAGCTTTCCGGCTGCTGATGAAGTCAGATTCCTGCTGCCGCCATGGAACATCTCATCCATAATGTCGGCCGTTGTTGTGCGGATACACTCTTTGTTCATAACCACCTTACGGAAGGTACCCGCCCGCTTCAGATCGATGATGATCGGCCGATCCTTCACAACCGCGTCGGCCAGTCGGTCGGATGCAATCGACGATCCGGTAAACTCCAGATAATCGTTATCCTCTGTCAGAAGGTGTATGCAACATTCGAATTTTTCCGACGTGCCGAACTCATCC